>NZ_SMRQ01000041.1 GCF_004359965.1 Cognatilysobacter segetis
CGGCGCGCGCGGGTAGGGGATCGCGTCGCGGATGTTCGACAGCCCGCAGACGTAGACGACCAGCCGCTCGAAGCCGAGGCCGAAACCGGCATGCGGCACGGTGCCGTAACGGCGGAAGTCGCGATACCAGCCGTAGTGCTCGGCGTCGAGGCCGAATTGCGCCATGCGCTTGTCGAGCACGTCGAGGCGCTCTTCACGCTGGCTGCCGCCGATGATCTCGCCGATGCCGGGCGCGAGCACGTCCATCGCGGCGACGGTCCTTCCATCGTCGTTGAGGCGCATGTAGAACGCCTTGATGTGCTCGGGATAGTTCATCACCACGACCGGTCGGCCGACGTGCTGCTCGGTCAGCCAGCGCTCGTGCTCGGTCTGCAGGTCCAGTCCCCATTCGACCGGGAAATCGAACTTGACGCCGGACTTCTGCAGCAGTGCGATCGCGTCCGAGTACTCGATGCGCTCGAACGGCGCATTGATGAACGCCTCGAGGCGGGTGATCGCGTCCTTCTGCACCCGCTCGGCGATGAAGGCCATGTCGTCGCCGCGCTCGTCGAGCACCGCGCGGAACAGATACTTCAGGAAGTCCTCCGCGACGTTCGCATCCTCGACGAGGTCGGCGAACGCGATTTCCGGCTCGATCATCCAGAACTCGGCCAAGTGGCGCGTGGTGTGGGAGTTCTCCGCGCGGAACGTCGGGCCGAACGTGTAGACCTTGCTGAGCGCGAGGCAGTAGGCCTCGACGTTGAGCTGGCCCGACACGGTCAGGAACGCCTCCTTGCCGAAGAAGTCGCGATCGAAGTCGACGTTGCCCTTGGCGTCGCGCGGCAGGTTGGCCATGTCGAGCGTGGACACCCGGAACATCTGGCCCGCGCCTTCGGCATCGGACGTGGTGATGATCGGCGTGCTGATCCAGAAGTAGCCGCGCTCGTGGAAGAAGCGATGCACGGCCTGGGCGAGCGTGTTGCGGATGCGCGTGACCGCGCCGAACAGGTTGGTGCGTGGGCGCAGGTGCGCGACCTCGCGCAGGAACTCCAGCGAGTGCGCCTTCGGCTGGATCGGATAGGTTTCCGGGTCCTCGACCCAGCCGACGACTTCGATCGCCGATGCCTGGATCTCGAACGCCTGGCCCTGGCCCTGCGACTGCACGAGCGTGCCGGTCGCCACCACCGCGCAACCGGCGGTAAGGCGCTTGACCTCGGCTTCGTAGTTCGGAAGGTCGGCGGGCGCCACCACCTGGATCGGCGCGAAGCAGGAGCCATCGCTGACGTTGACGAAGCTCAGCCCCGCCTTGGAGTCGCGCCGCGTGCGGACCCAGCCGCGCACCGTGACCTCACCGCCCGCCGGCACCTTGCCCGCGAGCGCCTGCTCGACGCTCATGATCGTCATGCGCTGACTGTCCGTCCTGACTTGAAATGCGGGCCCGACGGCCCGACGTGGGACGGAGAGTTTACGTGCTGTTGGAGGGCCGGCGCAGCGCGCTGCCTATACTCCACGACCGCAGCACGCCGCACCGGAGTCCCCATGGCCGTATCGCTCGCCCCCGCCGCCCTCGAACGCGTCCGACGCTACCTCGTCGAGACGCCCGACGCCCTGGGCCTGCGGTTCGGCGTCAAGCGCACCGGCTGCTCGGGCTGGCAGTACGTCGCTGACCTCGCCAAGGAAACCGGTCGCGGCGACCGCATCTTCCTGCAGGACGACGTGCGCATCTACGTCGACGAGGCGAGCCTGCCGGTGGTCGACGGCACCGAGATCGACCTCGTGCGGCAGAAGCTGGGCGAGCAGTTCGTCTTCCGCAACCCGAACGTGCGCGCCGAATGCGGCTGCGGCGAGAGCTTCACGACCGACGACCGGGAGTAAGCCCGGCGGGGCCGGCGGCCCGCAGCGCCCGGGTCGCGGAAATTCACGCGGTTTGCACGTAACCCCTTGAGCTGCCATACTTTCCGGCTCCGTCGCCATCCGGCCTCGGACCTTGCTCTACTGCCGCTTCACGCAGGGGGCTGACGGGCGCTCCGGCGCCGCCATCCACAAGGAAACGAAAATGCGTCATTACGAAGTCGTGTTCCTGGTCCATCCGGACCAGAGCGAGCAGGTTCCGGCCATGATCGAGCGCTACAAGGCGCTGATCGAAGGCGCCGAGGGCAAGGTGCACCGCCTGGAAGACTGGGGCCGCCGCCAGCTCGCGTACCCGATCCAGAACCTGGTGAAGGCCCACTACGTGCTCATGAACATCGAGGCCTCGCAGGCCACGATGAATGAGCTGGTCGACAGCTTCCGCTTCAACGACGCCGTGCTCCGCCACCTCGTGATCAAGCGCGACGGTCCGGACACCGAGCAGTCGCTGATCATGAAGTTCAAGGACGAGAAGGGCGACAAGGGCGAGCGCGGCGAGCGCCGCCGCCGCGACGACGAGGGCGATGCCGCTCCCGCCGCCGAAGCCTCCGACAACGCCGAAGCCGCCTAAGGAATCCGACCCATGTCCAAGTTCTTCCGTCGCCGCAAGTTCTGCAAGTTCACGGCCGAGGGCGTCAAGGAGATCGATTACAAGGATCTCAACACGCTCCGCCAGTACCTCACCGAGACCGGCAAGATCGTTCCGAGCCGCGTCACCGGCACCAAGTCGAAGTACCAGCGCCAGCTGGCAACGGCCGTCAAGCGCGCCCGTTACCTGGCCCTGATCCCGTACACCGACAACCACAACGCGTAACGCCTTCCATTCGGACAGCGATCCGCTGTGCCGCCCGGCCGCGCCGGACGGCACTAACGAATACGGAGCAACACCATGCAGCTGATTCTTCTCCAAAACGTCACCAACCTCGGTCGCCTCGGCGACAAGGTCAATGTGAAGCCGGGCTACGGCCGTAACTTCCTGGTGCCGCAGGGCAAGGCCGTGCCGGCCACCGCCGCGAACCTGGCCGACTTCGAGGCGCGCCGCGCCGAGTTCGAGGCCAAGGCCAAGGCGCAGCTGGACGGCGCCGAGAGCCGTCGCGCCGCCCTCGAGGGCGTCGAAGTCACCATCACCGCCAACGCGTCGCCGGAAGGCAAGCTGTTCGGCTCGGTGACCCCGCGCGATATCGCCGAGCAGCTGACCAAGCTCGGCCACAAGGTCGACAAGTCGGAAGTGGTGATGGGCGAAGGCCCGTTCCGCCGCGCTGGCGAGTACGAAGTCATCGTGCGCATGCACGCGGACGTCGAGCAGCCGGTGAAGGTGATCGTGATCGGCGAAGCCGCCTGATCCACGCATCCTTGCGGTAGCAGAAGGGCGCCTCCGGGCGCCCTTCGTCGTTTCGGAGCATCGGCAGGGTCGTCGTTCCCGGTCCCGTCGGTGTCCACCGCGGATCGGGCCGCAGCGAGCTTCCGGGCGGATACCCGCCCGGGCTTCACGCCTCTCGTCCCGGGACCTCCACGGGCGCACTCGCTGGCAAACCCGGAGTAGCACGTTCGCAGCCGGCGAGACCCGCGCATGCGACAACACGCGCGACTTATCCCGACTTACCCACAGACTTATCTGCAACGGATGCAGGGTCGCGCTGGCTAGGATGCCGCCTGGATCGAGAGGTCGCGAACGCGGCCCGAAGGCAGTCACACCGATGAGCGCACGCGCCGGTTTCCGTAACGAAAAACGCTTCGAGACGCGCAGCGAGCAGCGCATCGACCAGTTGCGCGTGCCGCCGCAGTCCGTGGAGGCCGAGCAGGCGGTGCTGGGCGGGCTGATGCTGGCGCCGGACGCCTACGACCGCGTTTCCGACATGGTCAGCGATTCGGACTTCTACCGTCGCGACCACCAGCTGATCTTCCGCGCGATCCGCGAGCTCGCCGAGAAGAACCGCCCGTTCGACGCGGTGACGCTCGGCGAGTGGTTCGAGTCGATGGGCCAGTCCGAACTGGTGGCCGGCGGCGCGTACCTGATCGAACTCGCGAGCACGACGCCGTCGGCGGCCAACATCGCCGCGTACGCCGAGATCGTTCGCGACAAGGCGATCCTGCGGCAGCTGATCGAGGTCGGCACCGACATCGTCAACAACGGCTTCCAGCCCGACGGCCGCGAAAGCGCCGAAGTGCTGGAGGAGGCCGAGCGCGAGGTGCTGGCCATCTCGCAGGCCCATCGCTCCGGGCGCACGGACTTCACGCCCGTCACGAAGGCGCTGTCGGAGGCCTTCGACGAGCTGCAGACGCGCTACGCGAACGGCAGCGGCGTCACCGGCCTGCCGACCGGCTACGTCGAGTTCGACGAAATGACCGCCGGCCTTCAGAAGACCGACCTCGTGATCCTTGCCGCGCGCCCCGCGATGGGCAAGACCACGCTCGCGCTCAACATGGCCGAGTACGCCGCGTTCAAGAGCCGCCAGCCGGTCGCGGTGTTCTCGATGGAAATGTCGGCCTCGCAGCTCGCGATGCGCCTGATCTCGTCGGTCGGCCGCGTCAATGCGCAGCGCCTGCGCACCGGCCAGCTCGAGGACGAGGACTGGAGCCGCGTCACCGGCGCGATCCGCCAGCTGCGCGAGGCGAAGATCTTCATCGACGACGAGCCGGGCATGTCGCCGGCGAAGCTGGCGTCGAAGTGCCGTCGCCTCAAGCGTGAGCACGGGCTCGGCCTGATCGTGATCGACTACCTGCAGCTGATGAGCGTGCCGGGCAACAACGAGAACCGCGCGACGGAGATTTCGGAAATCTCGCGCTCGCTCAAGGGCCTCGCGAAGGAACTGGCGGTGCCGGTGATCGCGCTGTCGCAGCTCAACCGCTCGCTGGAAACACGTACCGACAAGCGCCCCGTGATGGCCGACCTGCGCGAATCGGGCGCCATCGAGCAGGACGCCGACATGATCGTCTTCATCTACCGCGACGATTACTACAACAAGGAAAATTCGCCGGACAAGGGCCTGGCCGAAGTCATCATCGGCAAGCAGCGAAGCGGCCCCACGGGCTCGTTCAAGCTCAAGTTCTTCGGCGAATACACGCGTTTCGACAACCTGTCGCACGATTCGATCGGTTCGTTCGAGTAGCCCGCGGGCGCGCGGTGGCGTGAGCCGTCCGCTGGCTTAATGACCAGCCGCCGGCGGCGGGCGATTCACAGCGACTGCGACGCGGCCCGCCTAGCCTGCGGCCGTGGAACGCATCGCACTCGACTCCGAAGCCCTAGCCAGCGTCGGCTACGACGCCGGCCGCCACGTGCTGGAAGTGGAATTCACCAGCGGCCGCGTCTACCAGTACTTCGACGTGCCGCGGCACGAGGTCGAGCGCATGCTGCGCGCAGAATCGCGGGGCGCGTATTTCAGCGAGCGCGTGCGCGACCGCTACCGGTTCGAACAGGTGCACTGACGTCGCGGCCCGCGGGCCCGGCCGCTAGACTGGCGGCATGGCACGTCCCACTTCCGCGACCATCCACGTCGACGCGTTGCGCCACAACCTCGGGCAGGTGCGCGCACGCGCGCCGCGCAGTCGGGTGATGGCGGTGGTGAAGGCCGACGGCTACGGCCACGGCCTGGAGCGCGTCGCCCGCGCGCTGGCTGGCGCCGACGCGTTCGGCGTCGCCGCCCTGTCCGACGCGGAACGACTGCGGGCCGCCGGCATTTCGCAGCCGATCCTGCTGCTCTCCGGCTTCGACGAGCCCGCCGACATCGAGCGGTTGCGCTCGCTGCACGTCTGGACGGCGATCCACCACGTGTCGCAGTTGGAAATGCTGGAGCAGGCGCCGGGCGGCGAGCCCCTCGACTGCTGGCTCAAGCTCGACAGCGGCATGCACCGGCTCGGGTTCGCGCCCGATGCGTTCCGGGCCGCGCATGCGCGCCTGGCGGCGATGCGCGGCGGCACCGTGGGCCGCATCGTGCTGATGAACCATTTCGCCAGCTCGGACGAGTTCGCGGACAGCCCCTCGCACGGCGCGCAGACCCGCGAGCAGCTCGACGTGTTCCGCGCCGTCACCGCGGGGCTCGAAGGCGATCGGTCGCTGGCCAACTCCGCCGCCGTGCTGGGCTGGCCCGAAGCGCACGACGACTGGGTGCGGCCGGGCGGCGCGCTGTATGGCATCTCGGTGGTCGACGGACGCAGCGGCGCCGACTTCGGCCTGCGTCCGGCAATGACGCTGTCGACCCGCCTCATCGCAGTCAACCGTGTCTGCAAGGGCGGCCGCATCGGTTATGCCGGCACGTGGGAATGCCCGGAGGACATGGACATTGGCGTCGCAGCGATCGGCTACGGCGACGGCTACCCGCGTGCCGCGCCGGCGGGAACGCCGGTGCTGGTCGGCGGCCAACTCACGCAGGTCATCGGTCGGGTGTCGATGGACCTGATGACCGTCGACCTGCGCGGCGTGCCAGGCGCGCGCGTCGGCGACCCGGTCACGCTGTGGGGGCCCGAGCTGCCGGTCGAGACGATCGCCGATCGCGCGGGCACCATCGGCTACGAGCTGACCTGCTCGATCACGCGCCGCGTCCGCTTCATCGAGCGCTGAGCGATGGCGACGGCGCTCGTCTGGTTCCGCAACGACCTGCGCCTCGACGACAACCCGGCGCTCGAGGCGGCGCTCGACGCCGGCTTCGACATCGTCCCCGTCTACGTGCACGACCCGGAAGGCGAGGGCGAGGCGGCCGGGGGCGCCGCGTCGCGCGCGTGGCGCGCAGGCTCGCTGGCCGCGCTCGATGCCGAACTTCGCGCGCGCGGCAATGCATTGCGGCTGTTCGTCGGCCACGCGGGCGCGACGCTCGCGGGCGTGGCGGCCGCCACGGGCGCGACATCGGTGTTCTGGAACCGCCGCTACGAGCCGGGCGTCGAATCGCGCGACGCGGGCGTCAAGCGCCAGCTGCGCGAGGACGGCCTCGACGCCCAGAGCTTCAACGGCGCGACACTGTTCGAGCCCTGGGCACTCAAGACCGCCGCGGGCGGCCCGTACCGCGTGTTCACGCCGTACTACCGCGCGGCTCTTTCGCGCTGGGCGCCCAGCGCGTGCCGGGATGCCCCCGACCGCATCCCGGCCTGCGAGGACGGGCCGGAAGGCGTGTCGATCGAGCACCTGCACCTCACGCCGGCGAACGACTGGGACGCGACGTTCTGGTCGCATTGGACGCCGGGCGAGGCGGGCGCACGGGAGGCGCTCGAGGCCTTCGTCGACGGCGCGTTGCACGATTACGCGTCGGGACGCGACCGACCCGACCGCGTCGGCACGTCGCGACTCTCTCCGCACCTGCATTTCGGCGAGATCGCGGTGTGGCGCGTCGTGCATGCGGTCGAGCGGCAGCGCGGTCGCATTCCGGACGCGCAGCTCGACGCGTTCCTGCGGCAGCTGGTGTGGCGGGACTTCGCTGCACAGCTGCTGCACCACTTCCCGCGCACGGTCGACCGCGACCTCGACGCGCGCTTTCAGGGCTTCGACTGGGCCCGACCCACGAAGGCGCTGCTTGCTCGATGGCAGCGGGGCCGCACGGGCGTGCCGATCGTGGACGCCGGCATGCGCGAGCTGTGGACGACCGGCTGGATGCACAACCGCGTGCGGATGATCGTCGCGAGCTACCTCTGCAAGCACATGCGCATGCACTGGCGTCACGGCGCGGCCTGGTTCCGTGAAACGCTCGTCGACGCTGACCTCGCCAACAACGTGATGGGCTGGCAATGGGTGGCGGGCACCGGTGCGGACGCAGCGCCGTACTTCCGCATCTTCAATCCGGTCACGCAGGCCGAGCGGTTCGATCCGCAGGGTGCGTACGTCGCGCAGTGGTTGCCCGAACTTGCCGGCCTCCCGTTGCCGTTGCGGCATTCGCCCTGGCGCGATCCCGCCGCGCTCGCACGCGTGGCGCGCGACTATCCGCGCAGCCCGCTCGTGGACCTAGCGCAGGGTCGCGATGCGGCGCTGCTCGCGTACCGCCAGATGCGTGCGGCTGCGCAGGAACGCGACGAAGGTCGCTGACAGCTGAACGGGAGGGCCCGTTCATCACCCCTCGGCGACACGGCCGCTTCTAGCGTGGCGACGCCTTAGAAGCGAGGGTCCCCGATATGAAGATCCAGTCAATCGTTCTCGCCGCCGCCGTGCTCGGCGCCATGCTGGCCGGCTGCGCCACGAATCCGAATTCCTACTCCACCAATCCCGACACGCGCGACCGCACGCGCAATGGCGCGCTGATCGGTGCGGCCGTCGGCGCCGTCGCCGGCGTTCTCACCGGTGACGACGCGGTCGAGCGTCGCCAGCGTGCGCTGGTCGGCGCGGGCGTCGGCGCACTCGCCGGCGGCGCGATCGGCAACTACCAGGACAAGCAGGAAGCCGCGCTCCGCGACCGCCTGCAGGGCACCGGCGTGGACGTGGTCCGCCAGGGTGACAACATCGTCCTGAGCATGCCGGACGCCATCAGCTTCACCACCAACAGCGCGACGCTGCAGCCGCAGTTCCGCCCGGTGCTGGACAACCTGGCGTCGACGCTCAACCAGTACAACCAGACCGTCATCAACGTGGCTGGCCACACCGACCAGCGCGGTGACGCGAACTACAACCTCAACCTGTCGCAGCAGCGTGCGGAGTCGGTCGCCGGCTACCTCAACGGGCGTGGCGTGACGCGCGACCGCATGGTCGTCGTCGGCAAGGGCGAGACCCAGCTGCTGTGCACCCAGAACACCGAGTCGTGCTGGTCGCGCAACCGCCGCGTCGAGATCACGCTGGTGCCGCTGCGCGCGCAGGGCTGATCCGGCCGAAACGCAATGCAGTGACGACGACGGGGCGCCCCATGGCGCCCCGTTTTCTTTGCGGAGGCTCAGGAGCGGCCGTCGTCCTTTTCGTGCAGCCCCAGCCGCCGTTCGACGGCATTGAGCGCGGTCAGCACCACGAGCGTCAGCAGAGTGGCGGACACCGCGAGCACGTAGTGGCGCAGCCCGGTCACGACGCCGATCACCGCGACCATGAGCAGCGACGCGGCGGTGGTGATGCCCGCCACCGGCAATCCCCGGCGCCGCGCGAAGATCGTGCCGGCGCCGATGAAGGCCACGCCGTTGATCACGGCCTCGACCAGCCGCAGCGGATCGACCTGGATGCGGATCGCCGGATCGTGCGGCGGCGGATTGGCCAGCGCCAGCTGGCTCAGCGCCATCAGGAGGGCGGCTGCGCCCGCCACCAGCATGTGCGTGCGAAAACCGGCCGGGCGGTTCTTGAGCTCGCGTTCGTAACCGATCACGCCGCCCAACAGCATCGCGCAGGCCGCCGCGCCCACCGCTTCGAGTTCCGCCATCCATTCCATGCCGTCACGGTCCGTGAGACGGCGTCAACGTACCGTCGCCCCGCGTCTTGTCGGCGCGCTGACGGGCCGCTGCCTACGGTCGCTGCATGCCTTCCGATCTCGTCGTCCTCCGCCGCGAGGGCCTGTACTGCCCGCAGGGCGACTTCTTCATCGATCCGTGGAAACCGGTCGAGCGGGCGGTGATCACGCACGGCCACGGCGACCACGCGCGGCCGGGCATGGCGGACTACTACGCCGCGCGCCCCGGGCTGCCGATCCTGCGCTGGCGGCTGGGCGACCAGCCGTACCACGCGTTCGACTACGGCGAGCCGTTCGAGATCGGCGACGCGCGCGTCTCGTTCCATTCCGCCGGCCACGTGCTGGGTTCCGCGCAGGTCCGCATCGAAGCGGACGGGCAGGTCTGGGTCGCGTCCGGCGACTACAAGCGCCAGCACGATCCCACCTGCGCGCCGTTCGAGGTCGTCGACTGCGACACCTTCATTACGGAAGCGACGTTCGGCCTGCCCATCTACCGCTGGCCCGACACCAGCGACGTCGCCCGCGAGATCGTCGAATGGCGCGATCACTGCGCGTCGCGCGGCGAGGCGGCGGTGCTGCTCTGCTACGCGCTTGGAAAGGCCCAGCGCGTGCTGGCCGAGCTGGCGATGTGGACCGACCGTCCGGTGTTCCTGCACGGCGCGGTCGCCGCCGGCGTGCAGGTGTACCGCGATGCCGGCATCCGCATGGTCGAGACGCTTCCGGTGTCCGAGACGGCCAAGGGCGCGGAGTTTGCCGGCGAGCTCGTGCTGGCGCCGCCTTCCGCCGCGGGCAGCCCGTGGATGCGGCGCTTCAAGCGCGCGCAGACCGGGTTCGCGTCGGGCTGGATGCGCGTGCGCGGCAACCGCCGCCGCCGCAATTACGACCGCGGCTTCGTGGTGTCGGACCATGCCGATTGGCCCGACCTGATGCGCACCATCCGCGAGACGGGCGCGCGGCGCGTGATCGCCACGCACGGCAATACCGACGCGATCATCCGCGCGCTCAACGAGGACGGCATCGCCGCGGAGGCCTTCGCCACCGACTTCGGCGGGGAGGGCGAATGAGGCGCTTCGCCGCGCTCTACACCGAGCTCGACCGCAGCACCGCGACGCTCGACAAGCGCGCCGCGCTGATGGCGTATTTCCGGGATGCGCCGCCGGAGGACGCGGTGTGGGCGCTGTGGCTGCTGTCGGGCGGCAAGCTGGCGAAGATCGCCAACACGCGCGAGCTGCGCGAGTGGCTGGCGGAGGAGACGCGCACGCCGGAATGGCTCATCGACGATTGCCACGCGCACGTCGGCGACCTTGCCGAAACGCTCACGCTGCTGCATGACGACCCGCCGAAAGGCACCACCGACATTCCGCTGCATCACTGGGTCGAGAAGCGACTGCTGCCGGTCGCGGGCCGCGACCCGGTGCAGCGCCGCGCCGCGGTCGTCGACGGATGGCGCTCGCTGTGCGCGGACGAGCGCCTGGCCTTCAACAAGCTGCTCACGGGCGCGTTGCGGGTCGGCGTGTCGCAGCGGCTGGTGCAGCAGGCGCTCGCCGAGCTCTCGGGCATCGACATCGCGCGCATCGCGCAGCGCATGCTCGGCAACTGGGCACCGACGACGGCGTTCCTCCGCGACCTGCTCGATCCCGAGGAGCTTCCCGGCGACCGCGAGCAGCCGTATCCGTTCTTCCTTGCCTCGCCGCTGGAAGCGGAGGCGCCGTCGCTCGGGCCGATCGAGGACTGGCTGCTCGAATGGACGTGGGACGGGATCCGCCTGCAGCTCATCCGACGCGGCGCCGAGATTGCGTTGTGGTCGCGTGGCGAGGAGCGCCTGGACGGCCGCTTCCCGGAGATCGAGGACGCCGCCACGCTGCTGCCGCGCGACTGCGTGCTCGATGGCGAGCTGCTGGCCTGGCGCGCTGGCGACGAGCAGCCGATGCCGTTCACCGCGCTGCAGACCCGCATCCAGCGACGCAAGCCGGGCCCGAAGACACTCGCCGACACGCCGGTCTGCGTGCTCGCCTACGACCTGCTCGAACTCGACGGTCGCGACCTGCGCGAGGTGCCGCTGGTCGAGCGCCGGCAGATGCTCGACGACCTGTTGTCGGAGACGAACGATCCGCGCATCGTGCCGTCGCCGCTCGTGGACGCGGGCGACTGGGCCGAGGCGCTGACGCTGCGCGAGGCAGCGCGCGAGCGCGGCGTCGAGGGCCTGATGCTCAAGCGCCGCGCGTCGAGCTACCAGGTGGGCCGCCGGCGCGGCGACTGGTGGAAGTGGAAGATCGACCCGCTCAACATCGATGCGGTGCTGATCTACGCGCAGTCCGGCCATGGGCGGCGCAGCACGCTGTTCACCGACTACACGTTCGCGCTCTGGGATGGCGATGCGCTGGTGCCGGTCGCCAAGGCGTATTCGGGTCTGGACGACAAGGAGATCCTCACCCTCGACCGCTGGATCCGTGCGCACACGCTCGAGCGTTTCGGGCCGGTGCGATCGGTCGAGCCGGTGCACGTGTTCGAGCTCGGCTTCGAGGCGGTGAACAAGTCCTCGCGCCACAAGTCGGGCATCGCGGTCCGCTTCCCGCGCATCCTGCGCTGGCGGCACGACAAGACGCCGCGCGACGCCGACCGCCTGGACACGCTGCGGGCGCTGGCGCGATGACCGGCTGGTTGCTGCGCGGCCAGTTGCCCCCGGAGGGCGAGGACCCGTATGCCGCATATCCGGAGCGTCCGGATCCCGATGCACCGCGGCAGACGGTCGAATCGATCCGTCGCCAACAGGCGCGCGTCGCGGCGGCCGAGCGCCGACGGCTCGCCTCGGAGGCGCGCAGGGCGCGCGCGCGCGCCGCGGCCGAACGGACGGCCGCGCCCGATGCGATCGCTGCGCTGGAAGGCGTCGTCGGCGGGGACTCGATCGACGCGCTTCGCGGCCCGCCCGAGGCTCGCACGCCCGAGGACGTGCTGGCGGCGTGGTTCGCGGGCCGCGGCTGGAGCCCGGCGCCGTTCCAGCGCGAGGTCTGGTCGCGTTACCTGCGGGGCGAAAGCGGCCTGCTCCACACGCCGACCGGCAGCGGCAAGACACTGGCGGCCTTCGGTGGCGCGCTGATCGAAGCGGTCGCCGAGTCGCACGGCCGCGCGGGAGCAGCGCCCGCGGGCGAATCGCAGGACGCATCGGCGCGCGAACTGAAGGTGCTGTGGATTACGCCGCTGCGTGCGCTCGCCGCCGATACCGCGCGCGCGCTGCGCGAGCCCGTCGAGGGTCTCGCGCTCGACTGGACGGTCGGCCTCCGCACCGGCGATGCGTCGGCGCGCGACAAGCGTCTTGCGCGCGAAGGCGGACTGGACGTGCTGGTGACGACGCCCGAGTCGCTCGCGTTGCTGCTGTCCTATCCGGACACGGCGACGCGCCTGCGCTCGCTGCGTTGCATCGTCGTCGATGAATGGCACGAACTGCTGGGTACGAAGCGCGGCGTGCTGCTGCAGCTCTGCCTCGCGCGCCTGCGTGCGCTTTCGCCGTCGCTGCGCACGTGGGGCCTGTCGGCGACGCTCGGCAACCTCGACGAGGCGCGCGACGTGCTGCTGCCGCAGGCGTCAGCCAGTGCGATCGTGTCCGGCGCGACGCCGCGGCCGGTCACGCTGGAGACGCTGGTGCCCGAGGCGGGCGAGCGGTTTCCGTGGGCGGGGCATCTGGGCCTCACGCAGCTGGCACGCGTCACCGATCGCGTGTTCCGCGCACGCACCAGCCTGCTGTTCACCAACACGCGCGCGCACGCGGAGCTCTGGCACCAGGCGTTGCAGGCGGTCTGGCCGGAGGATCCGGGCACGCTCGCGCTGCACCACGGCTCGCTCGACCCGACATTGCGCGCGGATGTCGAGGCAGGCCTGCGCGACGGCAGCCTGCGGTGCGTCGTGGCGACCTCGAGCCTCGACCTCGGCGTCGATTTCCCCGCGGTCGACCAGGTGTTCCAGCTCGGCAGCCCGAAGGGCACCGCGCGCCTGCTGCAGCGCGCCGGCCGCGCGAAGCATCGACCCGGCGAGTCCGGCCACGTGCTCTGCATTCCCACGCACATGCTCGAGCTGGTGGAGTTCGCCGCCGTACGCGAGGCGATCGCATCGGGCGAGGTCGAGGCGCGCACGCCGCCGCGCCTGAGCCTCGACGTGCTGGCGCAGCACTGCGTCACGCTCGCCCTCGGCGGCGGCTTCGACGGCGACGCGCTGCTGGCCGAGGTGCGCGGCACGCATGCGTTCGCGCAGCTGGGTGACGCGGCGTGGCGTGCGGTGCTCGACTTCATCGTCCAGGGCGGCAGCGCGCTGGAGCACTATCCGGACTTCCATCGCGTGGTGCGCGACGCGAACGGACGGTACGTGGTCGAGGATCGCCGCGTCGCGACGCGGCACCGGCTTTCGATCGGCACGATCACCAGCGAGGGATCCGTCGCCGTCAAGCTGCTGCGCGGCGCGACGCTCGGCGCGGTGGAGGAGGGCTTCGTCGCGCGCCTCAAGCCCGGCGACCGCTTCCTGTTCTCCGGCCGCATGCTCAAGCTCGTGCGCATGGAGGCGATGACGGCCTACGTGCAGCGCGCGCCGGCGGGTGAGGGGCAGGTGCCGCAATGGACGGGCATCCGCCAGCCGTTGTCGATGGAACTCGCCGCGCGCGTCGAACGCCTGCTCGCATCGCCGATCGACGTCCCGGAGATGCGCGCCGTGTCCGGGCTGCTCGAGCTGCAGTCCCGACTATCGACGCTGCCGCGCGCCGGTCGCCTGCTGGTCGAGGCGGTGCGGACGCGCGAGGGCCCGCAGTGGTTCGTGTTCCCGTTCGCCGGCCGGCTGGCGAACGAAGGCCTCGCCGCGCTGCTGTCGCTGCGATGGGGCCGCATCGAGCCCAACACGTTCGGCTACGCCGCCAACGACTACGGCTTCGTGCTGAAGCCGGCGCGCGACGTGGCGATCGACGCGGAGCGCCTGCATGCGCTCATGTCGCCCGAACGCCTGTTCGAGGATCTGCGCGAGAGCCTCAACCTCGGCGAACTTGCGCGCCGGCAGTTCCGGGAAATCGCGCGCATCGCCGGCCTGCTGCCGCCGACGGTGCCGGGGCGGCCGCAGAAGAGCACCCGGCAGCTGCAGGCATCGAGCGGGCTGCTCTACGACGTGCTGCAGCGTTACGACCCGCATCACATGCTGCTGGAGCTCGCCGAGCGCGAGGTGTTCGCGGGGCAGCTGGAAGTTCAGCGCCTGCAGCGCGTGCTCGACGACTGCGCGGGTCGCGAGTTGATGCTGGTGCGCCCGCGCGGCCTGACCCCGCTGTCGGTCCCGCTGTGGGCCGAGGGGCTGCGCGGCCAGCTCAGCACCGAGGACTGGAAGACCCGCGTGCAGCGCGCCGCCGGCCAGCTGGAGAAACGCCATGGCCGCTGACGACGGCCGCTGGGTCGAGGCGGAGATCGCGGGCGAGGCGGTGCTGCTGCTGGCGTCGCGTGCGCTGTACTGGGTGCGCGAGCGACGGCTGTTCCTGTCCGACCTGCACCTGGGCAAGGCCGACGTGTTCCGGCGCGCCGGCATCGGCCTGCCGCGCGGCGGCACTGCCGACGACCTCGGCCGGCTCGGCGCCGCGATCGACGCCACGGGCGCCCGGAGCGTCTGGATCCTCGGCGACGTCGTGCACGGCGCCGTGCACGACAGCGCGTGGCGGGACGATTGGGCCGCGTGGCGCCATCGCCACGCGCGGGTCGAGGTGGCGGCGCTCACCGGCAACCACGACCGCGCGCTGGAGTCCGCAGGCCTCGGCGTCGAGCTGCTCGGGGAGAGTTTCGACACCGGCCCCTTCGCGCTCCGGCACGAGCCGACGGTCGTCCCGGGCTTGCACGTGCTTTCGGGTCATCTCCACCCGTGCGTCGCGGTGCCCGGCCTGGGCAGCCGTCGCTGGCCGGTGTTCTGGTTACGGCCGGAGACGACGATCCTGCCGGCGTTCTCGGAGTTCACCGGCGGCTGCCATGTCGACGCGAGCGGTCGCGACGGGCTCGTGGTCTGCGCGGCGGGGACCGCGGCGTGGATTCGACGACCGCGTGCGAAGGCCGCTGAACCCGCGCCCAGTCGCGCGCCGCGTGGCGGTTGAGAAGCGGGCGAGGGCGCCTATACTGGCTGCGTCAGCGTTAAAGCTTTCCCCGGGGGTGCACTGGCTTCGACGGGGGTCGCGAAATCGCCTGGCGCATGCCGAGGGGGTAGCTTTCCTCGTTAATCCAGCTGCAAAACTCTAGTTGCCAACGACGACAACTACGCTCTCGCCGCTTAAGGCGTAAGCCCCGAAACAGCTTGTGTCCGTGCTCGCTGCGTAGGGTCATTATCACGGAATCGCCGGTGATGGCTGCCCGTCAGTCGCCGGTTAACCCAAAGCGGGCTTGTCTCAGGGTGCGCTTTGCACGCCGTGCTGCCCTGCGACGAGACTCAACGGCGAGCTAAGCATGTAGTGCCGGGGATGGAGTGCCTTCGGACGGCGGTTCGATTCCGCCCACCTCCACCAACATGGGGCCCAGCCGAAAGGCTGGGCCCTTTTTTTCGGCGATGGCCCTCACCGGCCGGACGGTATGCTGTCGCGATGGATCGCGTGGACCCGCCAAGGACGTTCTGGTCGCGCCTCGTGCCGCGGGGCAGCCACCTGCTCGCGTTCGCGGTGCTCGTCGCATCGTTGCTGCTGGTGGCGGCGACCTGGCGCTCCGCCCGCGAGCGCGAGATGCGCGCGGCCGAGCAGGAGTTCGTCGCCGACACCGACGAAATCATCGAGGTCCTGCGCCAGCGGCTCGCGCAGTACGAACTGATGACGCGCGGCGGCGTTTCGCTGTTCGCCTCCGTCGCCCGCCCGACGCCGCGGCAGTGGCAGGCCTATGCCGAGGGCATGGGCGTGGCGGACGGGTACCCGGCGCTGCTGGGCCTCGGCTTCACCGGCTATGTCCCGAACGCGCGGCTGCCCGACCTGCAGATCGAATGGCGCGACTCGGGCTACGGGATGCTCAACATCCGCCCGCGCGGCATGCGCGCCGAGTACGCGCCGATCCTCTATCTCGAACCGCGCCGGCCGGAGAACGTCGCCGCCATCGGCTTCGACATGTACAGCGAGGCGCAGCGACGCGCGGCGATGACCGCGGCGCTCGACACCGGGCGCCCGCAGATCACCGCGCCCGTGCAACTCGTGCAGGACGGGCCGACCCGTCGAACGAGCGTCATGCTGTACCTGCCGATCTATCGCGCGGGCGACCAGCCGGCCTCGGTCGCCGCGCGGCGCGAATCCGTGCAGGGGTGGATCTACGCGCCGTTCCACGTCCGTGACTTCGTGGAGTCCGTGCTCGGCGAGCGGCTCGTGCGCACGCACATGCGCATCGTCGACGTCACCGGCGGCGCGGCGCGACCGCTGTACGACGGCGGCGTGCGCGTGGAGGACCCCGCGTTCTCCCGCCAGGTCGACGTCGACGCCTACGGCCGTCGCTGGCGCTTCGAATTCACCTCGCTTCCGGTCGCCAATGCCGTGCCCGGGCTGCATACCTTGCAGGGCACGCTCACGCTGGGCCTGATCGCCACGCTGCTGCTCTACGGCGTGGCGTTCACGCTCGCGCGCACCGGAACGCGCGCGCGTGCGATCGCCGGCCGCCTGACCGAAGAGTTCCGTCGCAGCGAGCTGCGCTTCCGCGCCGCGATGCAGTATTCGGCGATCGGGAAGGCGCTGGTCGACAGCCGTGATCGCATCGTCGACGCGAACCCGGCATTCGCGCGCATCTTCGGGCGGACGCAGGACGAGCTCGAAGGCGTGCCGTTCGAGTCCCTGTTCGCGTTCAACGAAGGCGAGACGATCGCACGCTCGGACGGCGAAGGCGTCTGGCGCGCGATGCGGCAGTTCGTCCGCCAGGACGGCAGCACGCGCCACGTCCACCTCACGTATTCGCCGGTGCCGGGCAACGTCGGGCAGGACGTCAGCGCGCTGCTGCAGGTCGAGGACGTCACCGAGCGCCTGCTGGCCGAGGCACGGGTGCACGCGCTCAATCGCACGCTGGAGGCGCGCGTCGCGCTGCGCACCAACGAGCTGATGCGCGCGAACCAGGAACTGGAGTCGTTCGCGTACAGCGTCTCGCATGATCTCCGCGCGCCTCTGAGGGCGATCGACGGCTTCAGCCGCATCCTCGCCGAGCGCTACGGCGATCGCCTCGACGACGCCGGCCGCGGCTACCTCAAGCGCGTGAGGCGTGCCGCCGCCCGCATGGGCGAGCTGATCGACGCCATGCTGCAGCTGGCGCGGCTCTCACGGAGCACGATGAAACCGGAGACCGTCGACCTGAGCCGCACCGCGGTGGAGCTGCTCGAGGACCTGCAGGTGGCCGAGCCGTCACGACGGGTCGAGACGGTGGTGCAGCCGGGACTGGTCATCGAAGGCGATGCCGTGCTGGTCCGCAACCTGCTGCAGAACCTGATCGGCAACGCGTGGAAATTCACCCGCGAGCGCGACCCTGCCCGGATCGAATTCGGGCGGACGCCCGCGGGCGAATTCTTCGTGCGCGACAACGGTGCGGGTTTTTCGCAGGACTACGTCGACAAGCTGTTCCGGCCGTTCCAGCGCCTGCATACCGAGGAACATTTCGCCGGACACGGCATCGGCCTGGCGACGGTGCGCCGCATCGTCGAGCGCCACGGCGGCACGATCCGCGCCGAAGGCGCGGTGGGCGAGGGCGCCACGTTCTACTTCACGATGCCCGACCCGAACGCCGACTAGGCGTTCTTGTTGTGGGCGCGCATGTGGCGCTGCTTCTCGCGCTGCCAGTCGCGATCCTTGCTGGCCTCGCGCTTGTCGTGCTCCTTCTTGCCCTTCGCGAGCGCGACCTCCGCCTTCACCTTGTTGCCCTTCCAGTAGAGGGCGGTAGGGACGACGGTGTAGCCCTCGCGCTGCATGCGGCCGATAAGACCATCGATCTCGTTGCGGTGCATGAGAAGCTTGCGCGTGCGGCGCTCCTCGGCGATGACGTGCGTCGACGCCGTGATCAGCGGCGTGATCTGTGCGTTGAACAGGAACATCTCGCCATGGCGGATCACCGCGTAGGCCTCGCCGATGTTCGCCCGGCCGGCGCGGATCGCCTTCAGCTCCCAGCCCTGCAGCGCCAGGCCCGCTTCGATGCGTTCCTCGAGCTGGTATTCGTGGCGCGCACGCTTGTTCAGCGCGATCGTGCCCGTCGCGGCCTTTGCCTTATCCTTGGCGGACTTTCCCTTCGATTGCTTGCTCATCGGTCCATTGTCCCTGATCGCGGGCGGGCCCGGCGAGAAGGAGCGCAGATGCCGACCATCCGCCGCACGGCCCTCGTCGAACATTCCGCTACCCGAATGTTCGGGCTCGTCAACGACGTGCGCGCGTATCCCCGCCGGTTCGACTGGTGCGACGGCGCCGAGGTGCTGGAGGAATCGGACGAACGCATGGTCGCGCGCCTGGACCTGCGGCTGGGCGCGTTCCGCACCTGGTTCGTCACCGAGAACCGGCTCTCGCCGCCGCACCACATCGATCTGCAACTGGTCGAAGGACCCTTCCGTCGCCTGCGCGGACGTTGGGAATTCCACGCCATCGACGAATCGGCCTGCCGGGTCACGCTGAGCCTGGAGTTCGAAACGTCGGCACGCCTGCTCGCCGGGGCGTTCGCGATCGGCTTCCAGGGCCTCGCCGATCGCATGGTCGACGACTTCGTGCGCGCTGCCGATCGCGGCGACGCATGATCCGAGTCGAGATCATCCGCGCGTGGCCGCGGCGCCATGAATCGCGATGGATCGAGCTGCCGGACGGGGCGACGGTCGACCAGGCACTGGCCGCGTGCGGCGAGGAAGCCGACGCGGTGGCGGTGTTCGGCGAGCGCGCGGCCGGCGAGCGCGTACTCGTGGACGGTGATCGCGTCGAAATCCTACGTCCGCTGATCGCCGATCCGAAGGACGCGAGGCGGCGCCGGGCCGCGCGCGCGCCCTGAGTCTGGATCAGCCGCCGCCGCGACGCTTCTTCTTGTCCTTGTCCTTCGCGAGGTTCGGTCCGAACTGGCGGATGGACTGCCGCGCGAGTTGCGCGTCCTGCTCGGGGAAATAGTCGCCTTCCCAGCGAACGAGCCGGTCGCCTTCGAAGAAGAGCACGAAATCCTTCTTCTCCGTGCCGCCCACGCGGCCCACGCGCTGTGTCGCCACGTAGTCCCAGCGATCCTGATTGAACGGATCGGAGACCGAGGGCGTGCCGAGCAGGAGGATCACCTGCTGCTTGTCCATGCCCGCCTGCAACTGGTCGACCGCCGACTTCTCGAGGAGATTTCCCTGGTAGACCGGCTGGTGATAGACGATGCCGCAGCCCGCGGTGAGGAGGGCGACGACGAGGACGGGAAGCAGCTTTCGCATGGGCTTGCAGGCTCTGTACGGCGAGGGTCGCAGGTCGGCCGGATGATACACTGCCGCCCGCCTGCCGCGCTCCGCGCGTGATCGCGCGTCAGCTGCGGTTGAGCGGCGCGCCGGCCGTCCCGTGCCTGCGGGTCCCGCGCCGCCGCATCGTCGTTCTGGAGCCTCCATGGAATCGCAAGACCTCCGCAACGCCGGTCTCAAGGTGACGCATCCGCGCCTGCGGATCCTCGACGTGCTGGAGCAGGCGCAGAGCCGCCACATGACGGCCGAGGACATCTACCGGCGGCTGCTGGAGAGCGGCGAGGACATCGGCCTCGCCACCGTCTACCGCGTGCTGACGCAGTTCGAGACCGCGGGGCTGGTGCTCAAGCACCACTTCGAATCCGGCCAGTCGGTGTACGAGCTCGACCGCGGCGAGCACCACGACCACATGGTCGACGTCGACTCCGGCCGCATCATCGAGTTCGAAAGCGCGGAGATCGAGGCATTGCAGCAGCGCATCGCCGCCGAGCACGGCTACGACATCGAGGCGCACTCGCTGGTGCTGTACGTCCGCAAGAAGAAGTGACGGACGCCGGGCACCGCCGGTCCGTCCTCAGACGACGTCCTGCAGCAGGCGCTTCGCCGCGGCGCGCGCCTCGCGCGTCAGCTCCACGCCACCCAGCATCCGCGCGAGTTCCTCTTCACGGTCGCGCTCGGACAGTGCGCGGACCTCGCTCTGCGTCACGCCGTCGCTCTTGGACTTCATGACGCGGTAGTGCGAGTGGCCCTGCGCGGCGACCTGCGGCAGGTGCGTCACGCACAGCACCTGTCGACGTTCGCCCAGCGCGCGCAGCTTCTGCCCGACGATGTGCGCCACCGCGCCACCGATGCCGGTGTCGACCTCATCGAAGATCATCGTCGGCACGGCATCCAGGCCGAGCGATGCGACCTCGATGGCCAGCGATATACGCGCGAGCTCGCCGCCCGATGCGACCTTGCGCAACGGGCGCGTCGGCTGGCCGGGATTCGCGCTCACCATGAATTCGATGCGCTCGCCGCCCTGCGGGTCGGGGCGGTCGCCCGCCGTCGGCTCGAAGCCGACTTCGAACGTGCCGCCGCCCATGCCGAGCTCGCCCATCAGGGCAGTGGTCGACGAAGACAGCGCCTCCGCGGCCGTGCGCCGCGCGGCCCCGAGCACATCGGCCGCACGACGCCAGGCGTCGCGCGCGCGCGCGATCTCGCTGTCGAGTAGAACGAGCCGCTCGCCGGCGCCGCGAAGCTCCTCCAGTTCCGTGCGCAGCGATTCGCGACGCGCGCCCAGCTGCTCGGGCGGGAGCCGGTGCTTGCGCGCGAGCTCGTGCACGCGGCCCAGGCGGCGTTCCAGGCGCTCGAACGCGGAGGGATCGATGTCGAGGTCGCTGCGCACGCGGTCGAGCGCGGCCAGCGCCTCGTCGATCTGGATGGTCGCGAGGTCGAGCATGCCGTCCACCTCGGCGAGGCGCGGCTCGTGCTCGCTCGCGCGCGCCAGCTCGCCCCGCACCTGGCCCAGGACGCGGGAGATCGACGGGCCTTCCTCGCCGCCCAAGCGGGCCACGGCGGATTCGCAGGCGGCGATCAGCGCCGTGGAGTGGCCGAACCGCCGATGGTCGGCCTGCAGCGCCTCCAGGCTGGCGACGTCGAGGTCCTCGCGATCGAGTTCCTCGAGCTGGTGCTGGAGCCAGTCGATCCGGTCCGACACGTCGCCCTGGGCGGAGAGCCGCTCGCGCTCGCGCAGCAGCTCCGACCACGCGGCCGCCGCGGTGGCGACGCCCGCCAGTTCGGCATCGGTACGGCCGAACGCGTCCAGCAGGGCGAGCTGGCTGGATCGCGAGAGCAGCGCCTGGTGCTCGTGCTGCCCGTGGATCTCGACGAGATGGCCCGCGAGCTGGGTGAGTTGCGCGATCGTCGCGGCGCGGCCGTTGATCCAGGCCTTCGAGCCGCCGTCGGCGCGGATCACGCGGCGGATCCGGCAGGCGCTGGCGTCCTCCTCGTCGTCCAGCTCGTTCTCCCTCAGCCAGTCGCGCGCGGCCGCGGCGTCGGCGAGGTCGAAATCCGCCGAGAGCTCGGCGCGTTCGGCGCCATGGCGCACGACGCCGCTGTCCGCGCGAAGGCCGGAGAGCAGCCCGAGCGCGTCCACCAGCAAGGACTTGCCCGCGCCGGTTTCGCCGGAGATCACGGTCAGGCCGGGTCCGAATTCGAGGTCCGCGCCGGTGACGACGGCGAACTGCTTCAGCGTGAGGTGGGTCAGCATGGACTGAATTGTGCCCGGCCGCGCGTCGCGCAGATAGCGACGGAGGCGCTTGCGCCCGCCGGCGGCGCGCCCTTATATGCGCTGCATGAGCCGCCGACCCGTCGACCCCAGCCAGGATCCGCGCGCGCGCCAGCTGTTGCGCGCGCTGATCGCCCGCTACATCCGCAGCGGCGAGCCGGTGGGATCGCAGACGCTGGCCCGCCACGCGGGCCTGGACGTGAGCCCGGCCACCATCCGCAACATCCTCGGCGACCTGGAGGACGCCGGCCTGCTGAGCGCGCCGCACACCTCGGCGGGGCGCATCCCGACCGCGCAGGGCTATCGCCTGTTCGTGGACTCGCTGCTGCAGGTATCGCCGTTGCCGGAGGGCGAGGTCGCCCGGCTGCGCGACGAGCTGCCGGCGGGTTCGGGCACGCAGGCGTTGCTGGGCAGCGCGTCCGAGCTGCTTTCGGCGATGACGCGCTTCGTCGGGGTAGTCAGCCTGCCGCGGCGCGAGCAGTTCGCGTTCCGCCGCATCGAGTTCGTCGCGATCGACGAGCAGCGCGTGCTCGCGATCCTCGTCTTCTCCGACGGCGACGTGCAGAACCGCATCATCCAGGCGCGTCGCCCGTTCGAGGCGGGCGAGCTCGAGCGCGTCGCCAACTATCTGAACCAGCATTTCGCGGGGCGCTCGCTCTCCGAGATCCGCCACGTGCTGCTGCACGAGATGCGCAGCGCGCAGGACGAACTCAACCGGCTGATGGGCCGCTCGATCGAGCTGGCCGAGCAGGCGCTGGCGCCGGGCGACGACGACATGCTCGTGGCGGGCCAGACGCGCCTCATGGGCGTCCACGAGCTGGCCGACCTCGAGCGCCTGCGCGAGCTGTTCGATGCGTTTTCGCGCAAGCGGGAGATCCTGCAGCTGCTCGAGCGCACCGCGTCGGCGCCCGGCGTTCGCATCTTCATCGGCGAGGAGACGGGGCTGGCGCCGCTGGACGGCGTTTCGCTCGTGACGGCGCCGTATACGGCGGGCGGGCAGGTGTTGGGGGTGCTGGGTGTCATCGGGCCCACGCGCATGGCCTACGACCGCGTCATTCCGGTCGTGCAGGCCGCGGCGGACGTGCTCGGCGATGCGCTCCGCACCGCCGATCGCAGTGGCTGAGACTTGAATCCCCCCGCAACGGCCCCATAGCTGGCCCCGGCGCGCGCTCCGCGCAATGGAAAAAAGGCCTGCGATGACCACCGAACAGACCACGCCCCCGCCCGTCGACGCCGCGAGCGGCAACGACGCCCCGACGAAGGATTGCTGCGCCGCGCTGCAGGCCCAGCTGGATGCGGCCAACGGCGAATTGTCGAAGCTGCGTGAGGACGTGCTGCGCGAACGCGCGGACCTCGAGAACCAGCGTCGGCGCGTCGCACGCGACGTCGACACGGCCCGCAGGTTCGCCAACGAGCGGCTGCTGGGCGACCTGCTTCCGGTGATCGACAGCCTCGAGGCCGGGCTCGCCCAGGCCGCGGGCGATGCCGGCGCGCTGCGCGAGGGCATGGAGCTGACGCTGCGGCAGTTGCTGAAGGTCGCGGCCGACAACGGCCTCGTTCCGGTGGACCCGGCCGGGCAGGCCTTCAATCCCGAACACCACCAGGCGATGAGCATGGTGCCGGGCGGCGACACGCCGGCGAACCACGTTGTGCAGGTCTACCAGAAGGGCTGGCTGCTGAACGACCGGCTGCTGCGGCCGGCGCTCGTGGTCGTCGCGCAGTCCGCCTGATCGTCGTGGCGCCTTGAACGGGCGCGGACGATCCATAGATACGGCTTATCGGCGCACGGCGCCCCACTGAATTCGAACTGGCAGGAGCACACCCATGGGCAAGATCATCGGCATCGACCTCGGCACGACCAACTCGTGCGTCGCGGTCATGGAAGGGGGCAAGGCGAAGGTCATCGAGAACGCGGAGGGCGACCGCACCACGCCGTCGATCGTCGCGTACACGAAGGACGGCGAAGTGCTGGTCGGCGCCTCGGCCAAGCGCCAGGCGGTCACGAACCCCAAGAACACGTTCTACGCGGTGAAGCGCCTCATCGGCCGCAAGTTCACCGACGCGGAAGTGCAGAAGGACATCGGCCTGGTTCCGTACAAGATCACGCAGCACGAGAACGGCGATGCGTGGGTCGAGACGGCGGACGGCAAGAAGATGGCGCCGCAGCAGATCTCGGCCGAAGTGCTGGCCAAGATGAAGAAGACCGCCGAGGCCTACCTCGGCGAGACCGTCACCGAAGCGGTGATCACGGTTCCGGCCTACTTCAACGACTCGCAGCGCCAGGCGACCAAGGACGCCGGCCGCATCGCGGGCCTCGAGGTCAAGCGCATCATCAACGAGCCGACCGCGGCCGCGCTGGCCTACGGCCTCGACAAGTCCGGCGCCGACCGCAAGATCGCCGTGTACGACCTGGGCGGCGGCACGTTCGACGTGTCGATCATCGAGATCGCGGAAGTCGACGGCGAGAAGCAGTTCGAAGTGCTCGCGACCAACGGCGACACGTTCCTCGGCGGCGAGGACTTCGACAAGCGCGTCATCGACTACCTCGTCGAGGAGTTCCAGCGCGAGCAGGGCATCGACCTGCGCAAGGACCCGCTCGCCCTGCAGCGCCTGAAGGATGCGGCCGAGCGCGCGAAGATCGAGCTCTCGAGCGCGCAGCAGACCGACGTCAACCTGCCGTACGTCACGGCCGACGCGTCGGGCCCGAAGCACCTCAACATCAAGCTGACGCGCGCCAAGCTCGAAGCGCTGGTCGAGGACCTCGTCAAGAAGACGATCGAGCCGTGCCGGGTGGCGCTGAACGACGCCGGGCTGCGCGCATCCGACATCAACGACGTTATCCTCGTCGGTGGCCAGACCCGCATGCCGCGCGTGCAGGCAGCGGTGGCCGAGTTCTTCGGCAAGGAGCCGCGCAAGGACGTCAATCCGGACGAGGCGGTCGCGATCGGCGCCGCGATCCAGGGCGGCGTGCTGGCGGGTGACGTCAAGGACGTGCTGCTGCTCGACGTGACCCCGCTGAGCCTCGGCATCGAGACGCTCGGCGGCGTGTTCACCAAGATCATCGAGAAGAACACCACGATCCCGACCAAGGCGTCGCAGACGTTCTCGACCGCGGAGGACAACCAGTCCGCCGTCACCGTACACGTGCTGCAGGGCGAGCGCGAACAGGCCCGCTACAACAAGTCGCTCGCGCGCTTCGACCTGACCGGCATCGAGCCGGCGCCGCGCGGCATGCCGCAGGTGGAGGTCGCGTTCGACATCGACGCCAACGGCATCGTGCACGTCACCGCCAAGGACAAGAAGACCGGCAAGGAGCAGAAGATCGAGATCAAGGCGGGCTCGGGCCTGTCCGAGGACGAGATCAAGCGGATGGTCGAGGACGCCGAAGCCAATCGCGAAGAGGACAAGAAGTTCCAGGAGCTCGTGCAGGCGCGCAACCACGCCGACGGCCTCATCCACATGACCCGCGGGGCGATCAAGGAGCACGGCGAGAAGGTGCCGGGCGATGCGATCGGTCGCGCGGAGACGGCGATCGCCGACCTTGAAACCGCCATGAAGGGTGACGACAAGGGCCAGATCGAGGCGAAGAGCCGTGCGCTCGAGGAAGCCGCGCAGTCGCTGCTGGCGGTTGCGCAGGCGGGGCAGGGCGATGGCGAGCAGGCCTCGGCCGGTGCGAATCCGGGCGGTGCGTCGCGCAACGACGATGTCGTCGATGCCGAATTCACCGAAGTGAAGGGCGACGAGCCGAAGTAAGCTGTCACCGGACGGGAGCCGCGAGGCTCCCGTCCCTCATGGGGACGGGGGCCGCCGCGTGACTGTATCCGCGGGCCCGAATCGAGCAGGGCGAGCAGGTCGATGAGCAAGCGTGACTATTACGAGGTTCTGGGCGTTGCGCGCGATGCGAGCGACGAGGACCTGAAGAAAGCCTACCGGCGCGCCGCGATGAAGCACCACCCGGACCGCAATCCGGGGGACCACGCGGCCGAAGCCGCGTTCAAGGAGTGCAAGGAGGCGTACGAAACGCTGTCCGACGCCGGCAAGCGCCGCATGTACGACGCGCACGGCCATGCCGCGTTCGAGCACGGCATGGGCGGCGGCGGCGGGGCGGGTTACGCCGACATGGGCGACATCTTCGGCGACATCTTCGGCAACATCTTCGGTGGCGGCGGTGGCGCGCGCGGCCCGCGCCGCGGTGCCGACATCGGCTACGTGATGGAGCTCGGCCTGGAAGAGGCGGTCGGCGGCGTCGAAAAGCAGATCGAGATTCCCACGCTCGACGAGTGCGACACCTGCCACGGCAGCGGGTCGGAGGACGGCAAGCTCGAAACGTGCTCGACCTGCCAGGGCCGCGGCCAGGTGCGGTTCCAGCGCGGCATCTTCTCGATGCAGCAGGGCTGCCCGCATTGCGGCGGCCGCGGCAAGATCATCACCAATCCCTGCGACGACTGCGGCGGCCAGGGCCGCGTGGAACGCACCAAGACGCTGCAGGTCAAGGTTCCCGCGGGTGTCGACAACGGCGATCGCATCCGCCTCGCCGGCGAGGGCGAAGCGGGCCCGCCCGGCACGCCGCCGGGCGATCTCTACGTCGACATCCGCGTGCGCGAGCACGAGATCTTCCAGCGCGACGGCGACGACCTCCACTGCGAGGTGCCGATCCGCATTTCGCAGGCGGCGCTCGGCGACGCCGTGCGGGTACCGACGCTCGAAGGCGAGATGGAGTTGCGCATCCCCGCCGAAACGCAGTCCGGCAAGGTCTTCCGGCTGCGCGGGAAGGGCGTGCGCTCGGTTCGCAGCCGCGCCACCGGCGACCTCTACTGCCGCGTCGTGGTCGAAACGCCGGTGAACCTGACCGCCGAGCAGCGCGAGCTGCTGGAGCGGTTCGAGGCGACCTTCAACGACGAGAACGCGCGACGCCATTCGCCGCGCTCGTCGACGTTCCTCGATGGCGTCAAGGGCTTCTGGGATCGCATGACCGGCTGAGCGCCGGTGCAGTCCGTACCGGGGGAACGGGCCGCTCGCCCGGTTTCGCCTGGACGCTTTCTGCTCGCGCGTCAGTCCGGATGCGACGCGTTGTCGCCGCGGCGGGCGCCGAAGCGGCGGTCGAGCGCGCCCAGCAGCCGCTTGAGGCCGCGCGAGAACCGGCCGCGCCGCGTCTTCCGCAGCTTTTCCTCTTCGCTCGTCAGCCACGCCACCTGGATCACGCGCCGCTCGCCCTCGTAGGGCAGGTGCCCGTGGAAGGAGTTGTCCTCGCGCTTGAACGCCGCGAGGGTGCCGTACAGCGGCCGCACTTCGGGCACGACGGTGGCGTCGATGTCGTCAATCTTCTCGAGGAATCGCAGGCAACCGCCGCTGGTATCCGGCCACGACCGGTTGAGGTACAGCAGCGCCGTGACGATCTTCGAGCGGCTGTCGGTATGGATCGTGCCGTGACGCAGGTTGAGCGAGCGGCACAGTGTCGCCAGCGTCGGCTTGGCTCCCAGGCCCTCGATGCCCAGCCGGCGCCCGATCGCGTCGCCGAATTCGCGGGATGTCATCTGCTCGACGACGCGGCGGACGCTGGGCCCGCAGTCGTCCTCCGCATAGGGGAAGAAGCCGGCGCTGCGGTAGCAAGGAAAATCGGCGTCGAGCGCGGCGACCGTGGCTGCATCGTCGGGCAGCATCGCGTCGACCACGAACAGGGGGAACGGGGTTTCGCGCGCGCCGGCCGGCGTGGCGTCGAGTCGTTGGGTGTCGAGCAGTGCGTCCATGGCGGCCCCGTTCGGTCGTACGCATGGATTCTAGGGCGTCGCGCCTTGTCGGCGGGAGCGGCCGTCGCTAGCCTCGCGCGATGACCGATCCGACCCGACTTCTCATCCACGGCGCGACCGGCCGCATGGGCCAGGCGCTGCTGCGGCTCGCGGCCGAACGCGACGACCTGCGCGTGGTCGCCGCCGCGTCCCGCCGCGAGCCCGAGGCGCTGCCTGCCGGGGTCCAGTGGTTGCCCGCGTCGGACCTCGACCGCGCGCCGGCCTTCGACGTCGCGATCGACTTCAGCCTGCCCGAAGCGTTCGACGGGGTGCTCGCGCTGTGCGCGGCCCGCGGCGCGGCGCTGGTTTCGGGCACCACGGGGCTCGACGAGGCGCAGCGTGCCGCGCTGGACGCGACCGCCGGGCACGTTCCGGTGGTATGGGCGGCCAATTTCAGTCTGGGTGTCGCCGTGCTCGCGGACCTCGTGGAGCGCGCCGCGCGCGCGCTTCGCGACTGGGACTGCGACATCGTCGAGTCGCACCACGTGCACAAGAAGGACGCGCCGTCCGGCACCGCGCTGGCGCTGGGTGCCCGGGCCGAGGCGGGCGGGGCGTCGCCGCGCTTCGCGTCGCTGCGCGCCGGCGACATCGTCGGCGAGCACCTGGTCCAGTTCGCCACTGCCGGCGAGCGCATCGAACTCGTCCACCGGGCGACCAGCCGCGACATCTTCGCCCGCGGGGCGCTCCACGTCGCTCGCCGGCTCCACGGCCGCGCGCCGGGTGCGTACCGCGTCGCGGATCTGCTCGACTGACGACGTTTTCACGTCCCGCGGGCCGGCTGCCGCTGGCTTCACGGGCGCCTTGCGTCTAGAATTCTCGCTCGCCTGAAGCCCATCGTCGGACCGGTCCCGCACCGCGTCCGCGATTTTCTGCAGCCGCGATCCGGCACCTGCAGGGCTTGGCATCCCCCGGCAGCACAGGCGATCCCCGTGACCCAACCCGCAATCCTCGCGCTCGAAGACGGCACGATCTTCGAAGGCGTTTCGATCGGCGCGCCCGGCCTGTCGGTCGGTGAAGTCGTGTTCAACACGGCGATGACCGGCTACCAGGAAGTCGTCACCGACCCGTCGTATGCCCGCCAGCTGGTCACGCTGACCTATCCGCACATCGGCAACACCGGCACGACGGACAAGGACGACGAGGCCAACGCGGTCTGGCCGGCCGGGCTTATCGTCCGGCACGTGCCCAAGCGGCCCAGCAACTGGCGCACGCAGATGTCGCTGCCCGAATGGCTGGCGGCGAAGGGCATGGTCGCCATTTCGGACATCGACACGCGCAAGCTGACGCGCCTGCTGCGCGACCGCGGCGCCCAGAACGGCGCGCTCATGGCGGGTGACATCGATGCGGATGCGGCTGTCGAGGCGGCGCGCAAGTTCCCCGGCCTGAAGGGCATGGACCTCGCCAAGGAGGTCTGCACGCGCACGCCGTACGAATGGCGCGCGACCGAGCTCGACCTCGATCGCGACGCGTTCGACGATACGGACGGCCGTTTCCACGTCGTCTGCTACGACTTCGGCGTGAAGCTCAACATCCTGCGCATGCTCGCCTCGCGCGGCTGCCGCGTGACCGTGGTGCCTGCGCAGACGCCGGCCGCCGACGTGTTCGCGATGAACCCGGACGGCGTGGTGCTGTCGAACGGTCCCGGCGATCCGGAGCCCTGCACGTACGCGATCGACGCGACGCGGGAGTTCCTCGCGCGCCGACTGCCGCTGTACGGCATCTGCCTCGGCCACCAGATCCTCGGCCTCGCGGTGGGGGGACGCACGCTGAAGATGAAGTTCGGCCACCACGGCGCGAACCACCCGGTGCAGGACGTCGAGACGGGTCGCGTGATGATCACGAGCCAGAACCACGGCTTCGCGGTCGACGAGGCCACGCTGCCTGCGAACGCGCGCGTCACCCACCGCTCGCTGTTCGACGGCAGCAACCAGGGGATCGCGCTCAACGACGTGCCCGCGTTCAGCTTCCAGGGCCACCCGGAAGCCAGCCCCGGCCCGCACGACCTCGCACCGCTGTTCGATCGGTTCATCGCCTCGATGGAGGCCGCGCGTTGACGGCGGCGGGCGCCGCCGACGGCCGTTCAAGGCGCCGTCGCTGGCGTCGCGTCACGGTGGTCGTGCTGCTGCTCGCCGCGTACCCCGTCTTCGTGCTTGGCGCCACCTACCGCCAGTTCTTCGCCGCCGACCTGCCGGGCGGCCGCAACGGCCCGGCGGACGCCTACCGGCATTCGCTAGCGAGCGCGATCGTCGCGTACACGCTCTCGCCGCGCTGCGTGGAATGGGTGACCGCCGTGATGGAGCGCGGCGGGCAGGGCAACAGCGCCCGCGCGATGGACGCGCACAACAACCTGCTCGGCGCGCGCATCGGCGCGAACGCGTCGAGCTGGAACGACATGCAGGCTGACGTCCGCAACGCCGTGCGCCATGGCGCCGTCGACGCGGTCGAGCCTGACCGAATCACCTGGCTGCCCGCATCGCGCTGGCAGAACCGACTGTACTGAGGACACGATGCCCAAGCGCACCGACATCAAGACCGTGCTGATCATCGGCGCGGGCCCCATCGTCATCGGACAGGCGTGCGAGTTCGACTACTCCGGCGCCCAGGCCTGCAAGGCGCTGCGCGACGAGGGCTACCGCGTCGTGCTGGTCAACAGCAACCCGGCGACGATCATGACCGACCCCGACATGGCGGACGCGGTCTATATCGAGCCGATCAACTGGCAGACGGTCGAGAAGATCATCGCCAAGGAAAAGCCCGACGCACTGCTGCCGACGATGGGCGGCCAGACCGCGCTGAACTGCGCGCTCGACCTCGCCGACAACGGCGTGCTGGAGAAGTACGGCGTCGAGCTGATCGGCGCCTCGCGCGAGGCCATCCGCATGGCGGAGGACCGCGAACTCTTCCGCGTCGCGATGCAGGAGATCGGCCTCGAATGCCCGAAGGCGGCGGTGGCGCGCACGCTCGAGGAAGCGGTCGAGATCCAGACCCGTGTCGGCTACCCGACCATCATCCGTCCGAGCTTCACGCTCGGCGGCACCGGTGGCGGCATCGCGTACAACAAGGAGGAGTTCGAGGACATCGCCAAGCGCGGCCTCGAACTCTCGCCCGTGCACGAGATCCTGGTCGAGGAATCGGTGCTGGGCTGGAAGGAATTCGAGATGGAGGTCGTCCGCGACAAGGCGGACAACTGCATCATCGTCTGCTCGATCGAGAACTTCGATGCGATGGGCGTGCACACCGGCGACTCGATCACCGTCGCGCCGGCGCAGACGCTCACCGACAAGGAATACCAGCGCCTGCGCGACGCCTCGATCGCAGTGCTGCGCAAGATCGGCGTGGACACCGGCGGCTCGAACGTGCAGTTCGGCGTGAATGCGCAGAACGGCCGCGTGGTCGTCATCGAGATGAATCCGCGCGTGTCGCGTTCGTCGGCGCTGGCGTCGAAGGCCACAGGTTTCCCAATCGCGAAGGTCGCCGCCAAGCTCGCGGTCGGCTACACGCTGGACGAGCTGCGCAACGAGATCACGGGCGGGCAGACGCCGGCATCCTTCGAGCCGTCGATCGACTACGTCGTCACCAAGATCCCGCGCTTCGCGTTCGAGAAGTTCCCGCAGGCCGATGCACGCCTCACCACGCAGATGAAGTCGGTAGGCGAGGTGATGGCGATGGGCCGCAACTTCCAGGAATCCCTGCAGAAGGCGTTGCGCGGCCTGGAGACGGGCAAGGTCGGCCTCGATCCGACGGGCCTCGACCTTAGCAATGACGAGGATCTCGCCAAGCTCCGCCGCGAGTTGCGCGAGCCCGGCCCGGAGCGCATGTTCCACATCGGCGACGCGTTCCGCGCCGGGATGAGCGTGGAGGACGTGCACGCGCTGTCGCACGTGGACCTCTGGTTCCTCGACCAGATCGAGGAAATCGTGCAGGCCGAGGCCGAACTCGCCGCCGCCGGCCTGGCGTCGCTGGACGCCGGCCGCATGCGCGCGCTCAAGCGCATGGGCTTCTCGGACGCGCGCCTGGCGCAGGTCACCGGAACCGACGAGGGCGCGGTGCGCGCGCTGCGACGCGCGTTCGGCGTGCGTCCCGTCTACAAGCGCATCGACTCCTGCGCGGGCGAATTCGCCACGGAAACGGCGTACATGTACTCGACCTACGAGGACGAGTGCGAGGCCAATCCGTCCGACCGCAGGAAGATCATCGTGCTGGGCGGCGGCCCGAACCGCATCGGGCAGGGCATCGAGTTCGACTACTGCTGCGTGCATGCCGCGCTCGCCCTGCGCGACGACGGGTTCGAGACCATCATGGTCAACTGCAACCCCGAGACCGTGTCGACCGACTACGACACGTCCGACCGCCTGTACTTCGAGCCGCTCACGCTCGAGGACGTGCTCGAGATCGTCGACCTCGAGAAGCCGTTCGGCGTGATCGTGCAGTACGGCGGGCAGACGCCGCTGAAGCTCGCGCGCGCGCTGGAGGCCAACGGCGTGCCGGTGATCGGCACCTCGCCGGACAGCATCGACCTCGCCGAGGATCGCGAACGCTTCCAGAAGCTCGTCGACGACCTCGGGCTGAAGCAGCCGCCGAACCGCACGGCGCGCAGCGCCGAGGAAGCGCTGACGCTCGCACGCGAGATCGGCTATCCGCTGGTCGTGCGCCCCAGCTACGTGCTGGGCGGCCGCGCGATGGAAGTTGTGCACGCCGACTCCGACCTCGCACGCTACATGCGCGACGCGGTCAAGGTGTCGAACGACTCCCCCGTGCTGCTCGACCGCTTCCTCGATCATGCGGTGGAAGTCGACGTCGACATCATCGCGGACAAGGACGGCAACGTGCTGATCGGCGGCGTCATGGAGCACATCGAGGAAGCCGGCGTGCATTCCGGCGACTCCTCATGCTCGCTGCCGCCGTATTCGCTGTCGAAGGCGACGCAGGACAAGCTGCGTGAGCAGGTCGTGGCACTCGCGCGTGCGCTGAAGGTCGTCGGCCTGATGAACACGCAGTTCGCGATCCAGCAGGAGGCCGACGGCAGCGACACGGTATTCCTGCTCGAGGTGAACCCGCGCGCGTCGCGCACCGTGCCGTTCGTATCGAAGGCGATCGGCATCCCGCTCGCGAAGATCGCCGCGCGCTGCATGGCCGGCATGACGCTGGCCGAGCAAGGGGCCACCAAGGAGATCGTCCCGGACTACTTCTCGGTGAAGGAGGCGATCTTCCCGTTCGCGAAATTCCAGGGCGTGGATCCGATCCTCGGCCCGGAGATGCGCTCGACCGGCGAGGTCATGGGCGTGGGCCGCAATTTCGGTGCGGCGATCGCCCGCGCGCACGAAGCCGCCGGCATCCGCGCGCTGCCGGCCTCGGGCAAGGTCTTCGTCTCCGTACGCGACCCGGACAAGCAGCGCCTGCTGCCGGTCGCGCAGGAAATCGCGCGCCAGGGTTACACGCTCGTCGCCACGCAGGGCACCGGCGCGTTTCTGAAGGCGAACGGGGTGGAGTGCGAGATCGTCAACAAGGTCATCGAAGGCCGCCCGCACGTGGTGGACCTGATCAAGAACGGCGACATCGCGTACATCGTGAACACGACGGAAGGCCGCCAGGCGATCGCCGACTCCTTCTCGATCCGCCGCGAGGCATTGCAGCACCGCGTCACGTACTCCACCACGATCGCGGGCGCGCGTGCGCTCATGCAGTCGCTGGAATACCGCGGCACCGGGCCGGTGGCGTCGCTGCAGGAGCTGCACGCGACCATCGCCTGACGCCACCTGGCACGGCCGGCCGACCGCGCCGTGCGGCCGGTCGCGTTTCGCGGCTGCAGCGCCGCGGGCGACACGGCACAATCGACCATCGATCGACGACGCCGGCAGGCCTGCCGGCGTCCACCAAGGACATGCCATGAGAGCTCCCATCACCGCGAAGGGTGCGCAGCGTCTGCGCGCCGAGCTGGACAACCTCAAGTCGGTGCAGCGCCCGGCCGTCATCAACGCGATTTCCGAGGCCCGTGCGCACGGCGACCTCAAGGAGAACGCCGAGTACCACGCCGCGCGCGAGCAGCAGGGCTTCATCGAAGGCCGCATCAAGCAGCTCGAGGCCGAGCTGTCGCATGCCGAGGTGATCGACGTCGCCAAGCTCAACGCGGGATCGCGCGTGGTGTTCGGCGCGACGGTCGAGCTGGCGGACGTCGACACGGACGAGCAGAAGACCTACCAGATCGTGGGCGACCTCGAAGCCGACATCAAGCAGGGCCTGATCGCGATCTCGTCGCCGGTGGCGCGCGC
>NZ_SMRQ01000042.1 GCF_004359965.1 Cognatilysobacter segetis
CCTATAACGTCCGCACCCGACAACCGGACGCGCCGATGGCCCTCGTCTTCTACGGACACCCGTTCTCCTCGTACACGCAGAAGGTATTGATCGCGCTCTACGAGAACGACCTTCCGTTCGAGTACCGCGAACTGCAGCCCGGCAACGCCGCCATCGACGCCCAGTGGAACGCGTTGTGGCCGTTGAAGAAGATGCCCGTGCTGGTCGACGACGAGCGGACCGTGGTGGAAACCAGCATCATCATCGAGCACCTGCACCAGGCCCATCCGGGTCCCGTGCCGATGCTGCCCGACGACCCGGTCGAGGCGCTCGACGTGCGCTTCATGGACCGCTTCTTCGACCATTACGTGATGACCCCGATGCAGGCGCCGGTGGCCGAGGCGCTGCGCACCGACGGTCGCACCGAAGTGGCGCTGCGCGAGTCAGCGGCGCGGCTCGACATCGCATATGCCTGGCTCGAGCAGCGCCTGCAGGGCCGGACCTGGGCGGCCGGCGAGCGCTTCAGCCTCGCGGACTGCGCGGCCGCGCCGTCGCTCTTCTATGCCGATTGGGTGCATCCGATCGGCGCGGCGTTCCCCACGCTGCGCGCGTATCGCGAGCGCCTGCTGGCGCGGCCCTCGTTCGCGCGTGCGGTCGAAGAGGCGCGTCCCTATCGCGCGTGGTTCCCGTTGGGTGCCCCGGACCGCGACTGACGCGAGGCCCGGCGCAGCGGCTCGCCGCGTCCCCGCGCCCTCGAAGCAGCCCCGCGGCGCCCCGCACCCGCATCCTACGAACCAAAAAGAAGCCCGCGACGGATCGCGGGCTCCGGAACCGCCGCGGCCTCGCGGCCGACGGCCTGCGCTCAGCGCAGCAGGAAGACGTCGGTGACGGTGCCGGTCTTGGCGAGCACCACGCCGTTGATCTGGTCGAGCGTCACGCCGAGCGCGTTGAGATCGACGTTGAGGCCGTTGAGCAGGTTGACGTCGCCCACCGTCACGGTCGGGTTGTTGCGGCTGAGGATCGGGCTGTTGTTGAGCACGTTCTTCACCGCCTGCAGGTTGTTCAGGGTGTCGACCACGCGCACGTCGACGACGTCGTTGGCCGCGACCTGCGCGACCGCCGCCACCAGGCCGGAGGCGCCACCGCCCTGTCCCTGCGTGACGGGCTTCGCCGCGATCGCCGGCAGGGCGAGGGTGGCGGTCAGCGCGAAGCCGGCGGCGAGGGCGATGAGCTTGTTGTTCTTCATGGCATGTACTCCGTTGGGGATGGCCCCGCCGCGTTGGCGACGGGGTGTGCGGACAGTGGGCGCCGCGGCATGAACTTGCTCTAAGGCAAATGTTCGCTGCGCGCGACAGCGGCCGCACGGCATCACGCGCGGCGAACGAACGCAGTGTCGGGCGTGAATAGGCGATGTACCCGGCGCTCGATCGAAGGCGACGCGGCCCGCCGGTCGTGCGGACGTGCGGGCCGGGGCGGCGCGGCTGCGTCGTCGCATAATCGCCGCGCGCCCGTTGCGGGCGCCCGTGCATGGAGACCGTATGGACATCCGCGATTTCGGTCCGCTGCTGTCGCGCGCGCATGCGCATGCGGAGGCCTACCTCGACGCACTGCCGTCCCGGTTCGTGGGAGCACAGGCGGGCCGCGACGAGATGATGGCCGCCTTCGGCGGCGCGCTGCCGCGCCACGGCGAAGCGGCGGACGGCGTGATCGATCGACTGGCCGCCAACGCCGCGCGCGGCACGCAGGCCTGCGCGGCGCCGCGCTACTTCGGCTTCGTCATCGGCGGCGCGCTGCCGGTCGCACTGGCCGCCGACTGGCTGGTTTCCACCTGGGACCAGAACGCCGGCATCCACGTGATCTCGCCGCTCGCGGCCGCGTTGGAGGAGATCGCCGCGCAGTGGCTGCTGGAGCTCTTCGACCTGCCGCGCGACAGCGGGGTGGGGTTCGTCACCGGCTGCCAGATGGCGCATTTCACCTGCCTCGCGGCCGCACGGCATGGCGTGCTGCGGCAGGCCGGCTGGGACGTGGAGGCCGACGGGCTGCACGGCGCGCCGCGGATCCATGTGGTGGCGTCCGCCGAGGCGCACGTCACCGTGGACGTGGCGCTGCGTTACCTCGGGTTCGGCACGCGCGCCCTCGTGCACGTCGACGCCGACGACCAGGGACGCATGCGTGCCGACCGCCTGCGCGACGTCGTGGCCGGCCTCGACGGTCCGGTGATCGTCTGCGCGCAGGCGGGCAACGTGAACACCGGCGCATTCGATCCGCTGCGCGAAATCGCCGGGGTGGCGCGCCAGCGCGGCGCGTGGCTGCATGTCGACGGCGCGTTCGGGCTGTGGGCGCGCGCCGGCACCGACACCCGCGGGGTCGCGGACGGCATCGAGCTGGCCGATTCGTGGGCCACCGATGCGCACAAGTGGCTCAACGTGCCCTACGACAGCGGCGTGGCGATCGTGCGCGACGCGGCCGTGCACCGCGCCGCGATGACCGTGTCGGCCGCCTATCTGGTACAGACCCGCGGCGCCGAGCGCGACGCGGTCGACTGGGTGCCGGAGTTCTCGCGCCGCGCGCGTGGCATCCCGGTGTACGCGGCGCTGCGGGCACTGGGCCGCGATGGCGTGGCGGCGATGGTGGAGCGCTGCTGCGCGCACGCGAGGCGCTTCGCGCGTGCGCTGGCCGACGCGCCGGGCGTGCGCGTGCTCAACGACGTGGTGCTGAACCAGGTGCTGGTGCGATTCGGCGACGACGATGCGATGACGCGAGCCGTCGTGGCCGGCGTGCAGGCCGACGGCACCTGCTGGGCCAGCGGTACGACGTGGCACGGGCTGGCGGCGATGCGCATCTCGGTGTCCAACTGGGCCACGACCGAGGCGGACGTGGACCTCAGCGTCGACGCGATGCTGCGCGTGCATCGACGGCTGGCGAAAGGCGTCGCGCCGCAGGGCGCATAAGTCGCGCGGCGGCACGCTGATCGGCGCGAGAGTGTTCCGGCCGTCGCGGCAGCACCGACCGTCGTGCCGGCACAATAGGCGCCCCAATCCCGCCCGCGACCCCATGGCCTACCTGCGCCTGTCCCTGTTCTTCCTGCTGATCGCGCTGAGCACGGTGGCCCACGTGGTGCCGCTGCTGGTCGTGTCGCTGGTGAAGGCGGTGCTGCCTGTCGACCGCGTGCGCCGGGCGAGCGATCCGTTGCTCACGGGCATCGCGGAAAGCTGGATCGCGGTGAACGGCCGGCTGCTCGATTCTTTCACCCGCACGCGCATCGCCCTGCAGATGGACGCGACGCTTCATCGCGACGGGCATTACCTGATGCTCGCCAACCACCAGAGCTGGGTGGACATCATCGTGATGCAGAAGGTGTTCAACCGCCGCATCCCGTTGATGCGCTTCTTCCTCAAGCGCCAGCTGTTCTGGGTGCCGCTGCTGGGGCTGGCGTGGTGGGCGCTGGACTTCCCGTTCATGGGCCGCTACACGCCCCGGCAGATCAAGCAGCGGCCGGAGCTCGCCGGGCGGGACATCGAGGCCACGCGCCGCGCCTGCGAGAAGTTCCGCGCGATCCCCGTGACCATCGTGAACTTCGTCGAGGGCACGCGGTTCACGCCCGACAAGCACGCCAAGCAGGGCGTCGATTACCGGCACCTGCTCAAGCCGAAGTCCGGCGGCGTGGCCTTCGTGCTCGACGCGATGGGCGAGGGGCTGCACGCGATCCTCGACGTCACCCTCGCGTATCCGGCAGGGCGACCGTCGCTGGTCGACCTGTTGGCTGGCCGCGTGCCCGAGGTCCGCATGCACGTGCGGGAGCTGGCGATTCCCGACGAATTGCTGGCCGGCGACTACCAGAACGATCGCGCGTTCCGCGTCCGCTTCCAGCAGTGGATGAACGCGCTGTGGCGCGAGAAGGACGCGGACGTGGAACGCCTGCTGGCGGACTGAGACGCGTCGGCGTCACCGCGGCTGGGCTGCCGGGTCGGGGCCGTCCGCCGCGGCAAAAGCACGCACGTCGTCGGCGACGCGCCCGTCCACCAGCGAAATGGTGCGGTCGCAGGTCTCGGCCAGGCGGGGATCGTGGGTCACCACCAGCACCGCGCAGCCGTACTGCGCGTTGAAGCGGCGCAGCAGCTCGAACACGTCGGCGGCCGTCTTCGTGTCGAGATTGCCGGTGGGCTCGTCGGCGAGCAGCAGGGCGGGCCGCGTCATCAGCGCGCGGGCGATCGCGACGCGCTGCTGCTGGCCGCCCGAAAGTTCATCGGGCTTGCGGTCCGCGAAGCGCTCGAGGCCCACGTCGGATAGCAGGCTGCGCGCGGTGTCGAGCGTGTCGCGATCCGGTCGACCCCGCGCGACCATCACCGGCATCATCACGTTCTCCAACGCCGTGAACGCGCCGATGAGGTGGTGGAACTGGAACACGAAGCCGATGTGTCGCCCGCGTGCGGCCGTGCGCGCCTCGTCGTCCATGCGGCGCGTGGGTTCGCCGAGCAGGAACAGTTCGCCGGCGGTGGGCGAATCGAGCAGGCCGATCTGGTTGAGCAACGTGCTCTTGCCCGAGCCCGACGGGCCGACCAGCGCGGCGAAGTCGGCACTGTCCAGCCGCAGGTCGATGCCGTGCAGCACCTCGACCTCGTTCGGCCTGCCGACGTTGTACGACTTACGCACGCCCTCGAGCCGCAGCACCTCGCGTCGCTCAGGCATGGCGGATCGCCTCCACCGGGTCGAGCCGCGACGCGCGCGAGGCGGGCACCGAGGCCGCGATCACGCCCGCGACCGTCGCCAGCGCCATCGCCGCCGGCACCAGCACCGGCGGCATCGGGATGTAGAAAAGACCAGGCCCGAAGGTGTTGAAGGCGCCGACGAGGCCCCAGCCCGCGAGCGCGCCGATCAGCGAGCCGGCCAGGCCCAGCACGGCGCCCTGCACGAGGAACACCTGCAGCATCTGCCGACGCCGCGTGCCCATCGCGCGCAGGATGCCGATCTCGCGCGTGCGTTGCGCAACGCTCACCGCCAGCACGCTCGCGATGCCGAGCGCGACCGACATCGCGACGAAGAAGCTGATCATCCGCGTCGACATGTTCTGCGAGGTGAGCGCGTTCATCAGCTGGGCGTTGGTTTCCATCCAGCTCTCGGCCTTCAGGCCGGTCAGCCCCCGGATGCGCGCGGCGGTGCGGTCGGCGTGGAAGAGCTCGTCGACCGTCACGTCGATCACGGTGACGCCGCCGGGCAGCGCCAGCAGCGACTGCGCCTGTTTCAGGTCGAGGTAGACGTAGCGTGCGTCCAGTTCGCGCACGCCCAGCTCGAAGATGCCGGCCACGTTGACGACGGCCTCGCGCCCGCCGCCCGCATCCAGTCGCAGCTTGCCGCCGGTCCGCAGGCCGAGGTCGTCGGCGAGCTGGCGACCGACGAGCGCATTGCCGGAGCCGACCTCCAGGCGGCCGTCCACCATGTTCTCGTCGAGCGGAATGACGCGCAGGTAGCGCGGCAGGTCGACGCCCACGAGCGCGACCGATTCCACGGCGTCGCCACGCCGTCCGAACGCGGGGCCCGACACGACCGGCGAAACCGCGGCGATGCCGGGCAGCCGGTCCAGCACGTCGCGCACCTCCGGCCAGTTGTCGATGGGACCCAGTGCCTGCGCGCGACGGTCCTCGAGCACGAGTTGCAGCGTGCCGGGTGGCGGCGCTGCGATGCGGTTGGATTCGTCCGGCGCCTCCACGCGGATGTGCGCCTGCGTGCCGAGCGTGCGCTCGACGATGTTCGATTGCAGCCCGGTGATGAGCGCGGTGACGAACACGATGACGGACACGCCGACCGCGATGCCGAACAGGATCAGCAGCGACTGCGCACGCCCCTGGCGCAGGAACCGCATCGCGATGGTGGCCTCGATCCACATCGCTCAGTCGAACTTCACCGGCAGCTCGCGGCGCGTGGCCGAGCCGGAGGCGGGAGGCGGCTGGCGATCGACGCGCACGCGATCGCCGTCGCGTGGCCACGCCGTCGCATCGAGCGCGCCGGCCGCGACGACGGTGTCGCCCGCGTGCAGGCCGTCGCGCACCTCGCTGGCGGCGAGGCCGCGCAGGCCGAGCGTCACCGGCACGCGGTACACGCGGCCGCCGCGCACGGCGAGCACCGTCGCCCGATCGGCGCCGTCCTGCGCGCCGATCAGCGCATCGTTCGGCACGACGAGCGCCCGTTGGCGCGCGCCGGTGAGGATCGTCGCCGTCACCGTCATGTCCTGGCGCACGAAGGTCGCGCGCGGATCGATGCGCAGGCGGACGTCGACCGTGCCGCGCGAAGGATCGATGCCCGGCGCGATGTGGTGGACGGTCGCCGCGAACGGACGGCCGGGGAATGCGTCGGCGATGCACGTGGCGGCTTGTCCGACGCGCAGTCGCGAAAGGTTCTTCTCGTCGAGCGGCAGCAGGATCTCGCCGGGCGCGTCGCGCGCGATCTCCATCAGCGCGTCGCCGGGACGCACCGTGTCGCCGGGCTCGACGTCGCGCGTGAGCACGGTGCCGGCGACGGTGGCGCGGATCACCGCGCGTGCGAGTTCGGCCTCGGCCGCATCGAGCTGCCCGCGCGCCTGCGCCTCGCGCGGTCCGCCGTCCAGCGCGGCAAGGGCCACGCCCGCCTGGTCGGCAGCCGCGCGTGCGGCGACCACGGCCTGCCGCGCCAGTTCCACGTCCTCGCGCGAGACGAGCTGGCGTGCGCCGAGCGCGCGGCGTCGTGCGTAGTCGCGCTCGGCCTGCGCGAGCCTTGCACGCGCTTCGCGCAGCCGTGCCTCGGCATCGGGACGGTCCGCCTGCCGCAGCGTGGCCAGCGCCGCGCGCGCCTGGTCGCGGCGGGCTTCGAGGTCGCGGGCGCGCAGAACCACGAGGACGTCGCCCGGCACCACGCGGTCGCCATCGGTGACGCGCCGCTCGAGCACGAGTGCCGTGATCTCGGCCCCGACCTGCACGCGCGACGGGGCCGCGATGCGGCCGGTCGCGACGACGTTCTGCACCAGCGGGCCCACGGCGACCGCGTACCCCGGCAGCGCTCTCCCGCGAAGGCGCATCGCGCCCCAGCTCGCGAGCAGCAGCACCGCGACGATCGCGGCGACGAGCCACCAGGTCCGGCGCGGGTTCCGTGCGGTCATCGAGTCCATCCGGCGGGCAACACGCCAATCTTCTCACCGACCGGACCGCCGCGGCCGCCACGCGGTCGCGACCGTCCGCTGCGATCGCGCTAGGGTGGCTGCCTGTCCCCGGGAGTGAGCACGATGGTCGCGAAGATCCAGCCCTGCCTCTGGTTCGATGGCAATGCGGAAGAAGCCGCGCGGTTCTATGCCGAGACGTTTCCCGACACCCGCATCGATGCCGTGCACACCGCGCCGGGCGACTACCCGGCCGGCAAGGCCGGCGACGTGCTCACCGTGGAAGCGACGATCCTCGGGATGCCGTTCCTGTTCCTCAACGGCGGGCCGGCGTTCAAGTTCGACGAGGCGGTGAGCTTCCAGGTCGCCACCGACGACCAGGCCGAAACCGATCGCTACTGGAACGCCATCGTCGGCAACGGCGGCGAGGAGAGCGCCTGCGGCTGGTGTCGCGATCGGTTCGGGCTGTCCTGGCAGATCACGCCGCGCCGGCTCACGGCGCTGATCGGGCAGGGCGGCGAGGCCGCGGCGCGCGCCTTCGAGGCCATGATGACCATGCGCAAGATCGACATCGCCGCGCTCGACCGGGCGGTGAAGGGGATCGCGCGCTGACGCATGCGGGGTGGCGACGCGGCGCGCGACGTCCCGGCGTCGCTGAACTGCGCAACCGGCGCGCCACCGGCGCCGGCTGTTCGCACCCCGTCCACGGTGCGCGGCGAATGCTGCTGCCCGCGCCGCACCCGGCGGCCGAGGAGATTCGATGGACAGCAAGGTCGAGAACCTGCAGCAGCAGCTCCTGCAACACGGCAACGCGCCCGTGCCGCACGAGCAGCGCGACGAATTCGAGCGCATCGCGCAGTCGGCGCCGCCGCAGGCGTTGAGCGAGGGGCTGCAGGAGGCGTTCGATTCGGACCGCACGCCGCCGTTCGCGCAGATGGTCGGCCAGCTGTTCGGACATGCGGACGACCGCCAGAAGAGCGGCATCCTCGGCACGCTGCTCGGCGGACTTGGCGGCGCGGCACAGCCGGCGCTGCGACAGGCGGGCGTCGATCCGGAGACCCCGCACGCGGCGCAGGTCTCGCCGACGCAGGTCGAGCAGATCGCACAGCAGGCGCAGCAGGCCGATCCCGGCATCGTCGGCCAGATGAGCCGCTTCTATGCCGAGCATCCGGTGCTGGTGAAGTCGCTCGGCGGCATGGCGCTGGCGATGGTGCTGGGGCGCATGCACGGCCCGCGTCGCTGAATGCACGATGCCGCGCTTCGCGCGCGGCATCTCCTGCGTGTCGAATACGGTCGGCCGACGGCACGCAGCGGTGCGAACGGCCTGCATCCGCCGTCGTCGCCGTCGCCGACAATGCGTTGCATGACGGTCGCATCGTGCGGCCCGTCCGGACCTCCCCCATGACCCGTCCCCACGCCTGGCGCGGCCGCCGGCTCGCGCTGGCCGCGCTCGTGCTCGCGGCCCTGAACCTGCGCACCGCGGTCACGTCGCTGACGCCGCTGCTGGCGATGGTCGGCGCATCGCTGCATTTCGGCACGACCGTGGCGGCGGTGCTGGGCACGCTCGCGCCGGCGTCGTTCGCGCTGTTCGCCGTGCTGACGCCCTGGATCGACGCGCGCCTCGGGCTCGAACGCACGACGCTGCTCGCCATGCTGCTGGCGGGGCTCGGCCTGCTCGTGCGCGCGTTCGTCGGCGGGCCGCTCGGACTCGTCGCCGCCTCGTTCCTCGCGCTGGCGGGCATGGGCATCGGCAACGTGGTGCTGCCGCCGCTGGTCAAGCGCTATTTCGCGGATCGCATCGGCAGCGTGAGCGCGCTCTACATCACGTCGCTTCAGCTCGGCACCATGCTGCCGGCCTTCGTCGCGGTGCCGATGGCGCAGGCGTTCGGCTGGCGCGTCGCTTTGGGCGCGTGGGCACTGCCGGCGCTGCTCGCGGCGATTCCGCTGCTGCCGCTCCTGCGTCGCGCGCGCGACGGACGCCGCGATGCGCTGCATGTCGCACCGCCCGACGGCGCACGCGTGGCGCGCTCGCCCGTCGCGTGGGCGCTGGGCACGCTGATGGGCATGACGTCGCTCGTGACGTACGCGATGTTCACGTGGATCCCGCGCTGGTTCGTCGACGCCGGCGCGTCGCCCGCGCGCGGCGGTGCGCTGCTGGGCGTCTATTCCGGCGTGGGGCTGGTATCGACGTTCGTGGTGCCGATGCTCGCCGCGCGCATGCGCCAGCCGGCGTGGCTGGTCGCGATCGCCGTGCTGCTGCACGCCGTCGGTTACGCGGGCCTGCTCGCCGCACCGCTTGCGTTCGCCGATCTCTGGGCCGCGCTGCTCGGCCTCGCGGGCGCGACCTTTCCGCTCGCGCTCACGCTGATCAACCTGCGCACGCGCACGCCGGCGGGATCGGCGCGGCTGTCGGGTTTCGTGCAGTCGATGGGCTACACGCTCGCCTGCGCCGGCCCGCTCGTGGTCGGCGCATTGCGCGATGCGTCGGGCGGATGGCGGACGCCGGTCGCGTTCCTCGCGGCCTGCATCGCGGTCATGGCGGTCGGCGGCTGGCACGCCTGTCGTCCGCGCGCGCTCGAGGACGATTGGGTGCGCAGCCGCTGAGCCGCACGGCCGCGCGTTGCAGCGCCGCTTGCACCGCGCGCACGGCTGCCATTCGTCGTCATCGACGTTCGCGTGCCGACGGGAGGTCGTGCCGAGCGCGCCGTGCCGCGGGCGCGGGTCGATAGTGAGGCCGCGGCCCGCCCGCGGGGCGCGGCCGCTTGCCTGCATGAGCAAGGAGAACGCCATGAACCGATCGCATCGACTTGCCGGCCTCGGGCTCGCGGCGGCCATCGTCGCCACGGCCGCCAACGCCGCGCCTCCGGCCAAGGTCAAGGCCCGCACCGGCGAAGCCGCGCTGATACGCAGTGCGATGTCCGCCGCGCCGCGCAAGGTGGCCGACACCGCGACCATCGTGGTCGCGAACAAGGACGGCAGCATGCGCACGCTGCGCAAGGGCACCGGTGCCTTCACCTGCATGCCCGACAACCCGACCACGCCGGGCCCCGATCCGATGTGCATGGATGCGGCCGCGATGGAATGGGCGCATGCGTGGATGACGCACGGCATCCCGAAAACCGGGCGCGTCGGGCTGATGTACATGCTCGAGGGCGGCACCGACGCGAGCAACACCGATCCGTACGCGACCGCGCCGTCGTCGTCCAACCACTGGGTGAAGACGGGGCCGCACGTCATGATCGTCGGCGCGGATCCCGCGTTCTACGCGACGTATCCGCGCGATGCCTCGCCGGACACCTCGGTGCCCTACGTGATGTGGCCGGACACGCCGTACCAGCACCTCATGGTGCCGGTGAAATAGGCGTCCGCGACGGCGGACGCGGGGATGCGGTCCGCGCCTGAATCCGCGACCATCGAGGTTTCCCGTCGCCCGAACGCGCCTTGACCGGAACGCCCGCCGACACCGAACGCCCGCGCCGCCCCGCCGATCCCGAGCTGCTGCGTCGCCTGCTGCGCGCGAAGGACCGCATCGACGCCGCCTCGCACGAGGACTGGCCCGTGCGCCGCCTCGCCGCCGTGAGCCACGTCTCGACGGCGCACTTCGCGCGCGCCTTCCGCGATGCGTTCGGCCTGCCGCCGCACCGGTACCTGCTGACGCGGCGCATCGAGCGCGCGACCGCACTGCTGCGCGACAGCGACCTGCCCATCATCGACATCGCTTTCGGGACCGGCTGGAAGAGCTTGGGCACGTTCGGCCGCACGTTCCGCGACGTCACCGGCGAGAGCCCGGGCGAATGGCGCACGCGCGAGCAGGCCATGCCGCGCGCGCCGGCGCCCGTGCCCGGCTGCTACCTCAGTGCCGCCCGGCGGCCCGGCCTCACGACCGCAGTTTCGGAGAAGCGCCGGCGGGACGCCGCGTCGACACTGGATGTCCCCAACGCGGAGGAACAGGCATGACCCAGGGTGTGGCAGTCGTCGGAATCTACGTTCGCGACCAGGACGAGGCGCTCGCTTTCTACGCAGGCAAGCTCGGTTTCACCGTGCACACCGATGCGCGCAATGGCGATTACCGCTGGCTGACGGTGCAGCATCCCGCGCAACCGTCGTTCCAGCTCGGCCTGTTCCTGCCGCAGCCGCCGACGGTGGACGCGGCTACCGCGCAGGCGCTGCGCGAGGCCGTGGCCAAGGGTGCGATGCCGCCGCTGGTGCTGGTCGTCGACGACTGCCGCGCGACGTACGAGCGCCTTCGCGACGCCGGCGTCGAGTTCACGCAGGCGCCGGTGGAGCGCTACGGCACGGTCGATGCCGGCTTCCGCGACCCCTCCGGCAACGGCTGGAAGCTCATCCAGTCGCGTGCGGGCTGAGGACGGCACGATGGCCGGTAACGCGATCCGCTTCGACGCGACGCTGCTGCGCCCCGCGTCGCCGAAGAACGCGGCGTGGTCGTTCGTGGTGCTGCCCGCGGCCGCCAGCGCGAAGCTGCCCACGCGTGCGATGACCCCCGTCGACGGCACGTTGGCCGGGCACGCCTTCCGCGCGACGCTCGAGCCCGACGGGCAGGGCAGCCACTGGCTGAAGGTGAGCCGCGCACTGCGCGAGGCCGCGGGCGCGCGCGTGGGCGACGTCGTGCGGCTGGTGCTCGTGCCCGCCGCGGTGACGCCCGAGCCGCGCGTGCCGCCCGACCTGCGCAAGGCACTGGCCGACGCACCGCAGGCGCGCGCGCAATGGTCCACGCTGACGCCCGCGGCGCGTCGCGACTGGATCCAGTGGCTGGAGTCGGCGAAGCAGGCATCAACGCGCGAGCGACGCGTCGCCAGCAGCTGCGACATGCTCGCCGCCGGCAAGCGCCGCGTCTGCTGCTTCGACCGGTCCGGCATCTACAGCAAGGCGATCGCGGCACCGGATGCGGCGGAACCGACGCCGCGACCGGCGCGCAAGCGGGCGCGCTAGCGCGCAGCCTTCAGCCCGGCTTCCATCAGGTCGATCTGGTGCACGAGTTTCTGGTGCACCTCGTCGTCGATGACCTGCGCGCGGCGCAGGCGGTACAGCGTGTCGCGCTCGGCATCGAGCGCGACGAGCCGCAGGCGACGCTCCGCCTCGGCCACGCGCTGCACGTCCTCCGCGGGTTCGCCGCTCAGGTCGCCGTAGTCGATGTGGCGCTGGTAGACGTCGCGCACTGTTACCGCGGCCTCGGCGCGCGCCGCCTCGGCCTGCACGTCGAGAAGCGGTTCGGCGAGCACGCGATCGAGGCGACGCAGTGCACTTTCCGCCGCGGCCATGCGCGCATGCGCCTCGGTATCGCGCCGTCCCGGCTCGGGCAACTGCGCCTCGAGGCCGCGCGTCAGCAGCGGCAGGCCGATGCTCGCGATGAGCAGCGACAGGAGGATCACGCCCATCGCGATGAACACGGCCACGTCGCGGGCGGGGAAGGGCGAGCCGTCGGGCAACGCGAGGGGCAGCGTCAGGATGCCGGCGAGGGTGATCGCACCGCGCACGCCGGCCGTCGCGATCACCGCGAGCAGGCGCGTGCGCGGTGCTTCCACGGGCTCGCCGCGGATCGCGGCGCGGAACATCGTCAGGCGGATCGAGATCCAGACCCACGCGAAGCGCAGCGCGCCCAGCATCAGCGTGATCACCACCACGTAGCCGACGAGGTGGGTCACGTCGTTGCCCGTGCCGCTGGCCGACGCCGCCTCGGGAAGCCGCCGGACCATGGCCGGCAGCTGCTCGCCGAGCAGCACGAAGATGATGCCGTTGAGCGCGGTCTGCACGGTGTTCCAGACCGCCGTGCGCTGCATGCGCGTGGCCGCGAGCGGTCGCCCGCTGAGCTCGCCGTAGTGCATGGCGATGCCCGCCACGGCCGCGGCGAGGATGCCCGACACGTGCACGTGCTCGGCCGCCAGGTACGCCGCGAACGGCACCAGCAGGCTGACCAGGATCTGCGTACCCGGCTCCTCGCCGGTGCGGCGCACCAGCCAGCGGTTGAGCCGGCCGATCAGCGCCGCCACGGCCACGCCGGCGAGCGCACCGCCGCCCGCCACCTTGAGGAAGCTCAGCGACGCCACCGTCGGCGAGAACGCGCCGGTCATCGCCGCGCCAACGGCGAAGGTGAAGCAGACGAGGCCCGTCGCATCGTTGAGCAGCGACTCGCCCTCGAGGATGTGCATGACGCGCGGCGGCAACGGCGCATTCGCGGTCATCGCGCCCACGGCGACGGGATCGGTGGGCGACAGGATCGCCGCGAGCGCGAACGCCACGGCGAGCGGCATCGCCGGCACCAGCCATTCGATGAACCAGCCCATGCCGAGCACGGTGAAGAACACCAGCCCGATCGCGAGCGCGAGGATCGGCTTCCAGTCGCGGAAGAACGCGCCCTTGGGAATGCGCCAGCCGTCGAGGAACAGCAGCGGCGGAATGAACAGCAGGAGGAACAGGTGCGGATCGAACTCGACGTCGAACCCCGCGGCCGACAGCAGCGCGCCCGCGGCGATCTGCAACAGCGGCAGCGGCACCTTGAAGGGCAGCAACCGCGCAACGAAGGCCGTGACCACCACCGACAGCAGGAACACCAGCACGATGGTGACGACGGGCATCGATTTCTCCGCGGACGCGAACGGCAGGCCGCGGATTATCGCAGGCGCGGGCGAGGCGGCCGGCGTGGGTCGCGTCGTCCGGCGGCGAATGCGCCATGCGTCAGTCCGCGATCGTGTACGTTGCGTCGCGATCCCCGCCGGTCATGGCCACTTCGACGCGGTTCCGTCCGAGCGCCTTGGCGCGGTACATCGCCGTGTCGGCGGCGCGCATCAGCCCGTCGTACTCGTAGCCGCTGTATTCGGAACTGCTGACGCCGATGCTCGCGGTGACGTGGCCACCGTCGGGATGCCGGTAGCCCACCGATTCCGGGATGGCCTGCTGCAGCCGTATCGCCACCGCGCGCGCATCCTCCAGCGTCGCACCCGGCAGGCAGAGCCCGTATTCCTCGCCGCCGAGGCGGCCGAACATGTCGGCGGCCCCCGCATGCGCACGCCCTAGCCGCGCGATCGCCACGAGCACGCGGTCGCCGGCCTCGTGGCCGGCGCGGTCGTTGATTGATTTGAAGTGATCGAGATCGAGCAGCAGCAGGCTTACCGGCTCGCGGCGCCCGCGGCACGCATCGAGCCTGGCCTGCACGCGGGCGGTGAAGTGGCGCCGGTTGCTGATGCCGGTCAGCGGGTCGCGTTCGCTCAGGTGGCGGAGGCGGCGCTGCACGCGCAGCAGGCGCCAGCTCCAGTAGGTCAGGAGCGATACGACGACCGCCAGCGTGCCGACGACCGTGAACAGCAACGTCCGGCGCTGCGCCGCCACGCGCTGCTCGAGCTGGAGGACGCGGTTCTGCTGGCGCAGGCCTTCGGCGAGCTGCTGTTGGCGCAGCAGCTGGATCTGGCCATCCTGGTAGGCGCGCTCGCGGGCCTGCAGGTCCGTCAGCTCGGCGCGCTCGCCGGCGGCCAGCGCCTCCAGATGTCGCAGCGCTTCGCCGGCATTGCCGCGTCGCTTGGCCGCTTCGTACAGCACGCGGCGCGCGTCGAGCAGCGGCATCCAGTGCGAATCGACCTGGGCTGACCGCAGAGCGATGTTCGCCGACACTTCCGCGGCGTCGAGGTCGCCGAGCTGCAGTCGCGCCTCGGCGATCAGGCTGTGGAACTCGGCCGTCAGCCGCGTATAGCCCGACGCCTCGGCGCTGGCCAGGTTGCGTTGCAGCAGGTCGGCGGCGTCCGCGTGGCGGCCGCGGTCCATGAGGAAGCGCGCCTGCGACGTCTGCAGCAGGTGCACGGCGATCTGCTCGCCCGCGCGCCGGCAGGTCGTCATCGGCGCCAGCAGGTCCCGCGCCTCGTCGACGGGCCGGTGCAGGTGCACGCGGGCGCGCGCGAGGTTCTCGGCGGCGAGGCAGCGCGAGCGGTCGGAATGCGCCGTGTCGAGCATGCGGCTCGCGTAGGTCTCGGCCAGCTCGTGCTGCTCGAACTGGTTGTAGAGCGTCGCGGCGACGCCGAGGCCGATCGCACGCGTTTCCGGATCGCTGACGCGGTCCTCCATCGCCGCGGCGCGCGCGAGATAGGCGGCGCCCGTCGCGTAGTCGCGCGTCACCGCCGACAGGTTCGCGACGAGCAGCGTGGCGCGGTAGCGCAGGTCGGGAACGCGGGAGGTCGCGGACAGCCGACGGGCCGCGTCGATCGCGCGGTCCAAGCGGCCGGCGCGCCACTCGCCGTAGGCGCCCAGCAGCGAGAGGAGGTCGCGCTCCTCGTCGTTGGCGGTGTGCTGGAGCGCGCGCGCCTGCGCCATCAGCGCGCTGAATCGCTGCGGGTCGCCGGTGCGGGCGGCGTCCGCCCGCGCCAGACGATCGCCCAGCGCGGTGGCCGACGACGGCATTGCGATCGCCAGCAACGCGATCATCGACAGGGCCCGCAGGCGCTGCTGGAAACCCCTCGGCATATCGTCCTGACCGCCCGTTCAGTGCGCAGATCGTATCGGCCCGCGGGCCCCGAAGTTGAGGCCGGGCAAGGGTTTCGGACATCCGGACCGGGGCGGGGCGCTCCCGCGGCCGCCCGCCGGGCCATGGGCGGCGGCGCCTCCGTGACTTCCAGCGCTTGGCGCAGGCGGCCGTGGACGACACAGTGCGCGGTCCCCCGCTGCCGGAGTGCCCGATGGGCCGTCTCGCCTCTTCCCTGCGTAGTGCCCTGGTCGTAGCGGGGCTGGTGGTCTCGACCGGGGCCGGGGCGGCCGCGAACGCGCCCGGCGACGCGCCCGACGCTGCCGCCGTCGACTTCCTGGCCGCGCATCTCGACCGATCGGTCGACCCGGGCGTCGACTTCTTCCAGTACGCCAACGGCGGCTGGCTGAAGTCCCATCCGATCCCCCGCTCGGAGTCGAGCTGGGGCATCGGCAACGAGGTCGACGACGAGCTGTACGCGCGGCTGCGCACGATCAGCGAGGCGGCGGCGAAGAGCGGCGCCGCGCCCGGCAGCGATTCGCAGAAGATCGGCGACTTCTGGGCCACCGCGGTGGACGAGGCGAAGGCCGACGCGCTGGACCTGCGCCCGCTGCGCGCGGAACTCGCCCGCATCGACGGGATCCGCGACCGCGCCGGCGTGCTCGACGCCGCGTTCGCGCTGCGGCCGCTCGGCGTGGGCACGTTCTTCCAGGTCGGCGTCTGGCAGGACAGCAAGGACAGCGGGACGATGGCGGTGCAGCTGCACCAGGGCGGCCTCGGCCTGCCGGAGCGCGACTTCTACTTCAATCCCGAGGCGGGCGTGGCGAAGCTGCGCACCGCGTACGTCGCGCACATCGCGCGCAGCTTCGAATTGCTGGGCCGCTCGCCCGCCGCGGCAAAGGCCGGCGCGGCGAAGGTGATGGCCTTCGAGACCGCGCTGGCCCAGGCATCGCGCAAGCTGGCCGACCTTCGCGATCCGGAGAAGAACTACAACCGGATGTCGCCCGCGGCGCTGACCGCCAAGTACACGCCGTCGATCGACTGGACCGCGCGCCTCGCCGCGTGGAAGCTCGCGCCGTCGTATGTCGTGGTCGGCCAGCCCGAGTTCTTCGCCGCCCAGGACCGCCTGCTGCGCGAGACGCCGGTGGCCGTGCTGCAGGACTACCTGCGCTACCACCTCGTCGACACCTATTCGCCGTACCTCTCTGCGCGCTTCGATGCCGAGCACTTCGACTTCCACGGCCGCGCGATGTCCGGCCAGCAGGAACAGCGCCCGCGCTGGAAGCGCGTGCTGGACGAGGAGAACGACGCGATGGGCATGGTGCTCGGCCGCATCTTCGTGGCGGAGTATTTCCCCAAGGCGTCGAAGGACCGCTACGCCTCGATGGTCGAGGCGATCCGCGACACGTTCCGCGCGCGCATCGAGCGACTGGACTGGATGGGTGCCGACACCAAGGCCAAGGCATTGGCCAAGCTCGCGTCGGTGACGCCGAAGGTGGGTTATCCCGATCGCTGGAAGGATTTCTCGACGCTGTCGATCGGCCGCGATTCCTACGCCGCGAACGTGATGAGCGCGCAGCGCTGGCAATTCCAGGACACGCTGTCCAAGTTCGGCAAGCCCGTCGACCGCACCGAATGGGACATGACGCCGCAGACGTACAACGCGTACTACAACCCGTCCAACAACGAGATCGTGCTGCCGGCGGCGATCTTCATGGTGCCCGGGGTCCCTGACGCGCAGGTGGACGACGCCGTGGCCTACGGCTACGTCGCCGCCAGCACGATAGGCCATGAGATCACGCACGGCTTCGACGACGAGGGCCGCCAGTTCGACGCCAGGGGCAACCTGTCGGGCTGGTGGACCGCGCAGGACGCCGATCGCTTCAATGCCGCGGCGAAGAGAATGGTCGAGCAGTTCGATGCGTACGAGCCGCTGCCGGGGCTGCACATCAACGGCAAGGCCAGCCTCGGCGAGAACATCGCCGATTACGGCGGCGTGCTGCTGGGCCTCGAGGCGTTCAAGAAGACGGCGCAGTACAGGGCCGGGCGCAGCATCGGCGGCCTGACGCCCACGCAGCGCTATTTCCTCGGCTACGCGCTGGGCTGGATGAGCCAGCAGCGCGAGGAACGCCTGCGCCAGCGGCTGCTGTCGGACGTGCACGCGCCGGCGAAGTGGCGCGTGCTCGGCCCGATGTCGAACATCCCGGAGTTCTACGAGGCCTTCGGCGTGAAGCCCGGCCAGCCGATGTGGCGTGCGCCGGCGGACCGCGTGCGCATCTGGTAACGCGCGCCGAACCGCGCGGCGGGGCAGCAGCGGGGCAGCCGCTTCGGACCGCCATCCGTCGGACGGGCGCGCCCGAGGCCCGTTCGTCGGCGCCGCCTTAACGCGGCCGCTTCTATCAGGGACCGCACGCCGCAGCCGCGTGCGCGAAGAGGAGCGTCCGTCATGCCCCGGGTGTTGTCGTTGCTGGCGTCCGTCGTGCTCCCTGTCGCGGTGACAGTGGCCGCCCTCGGATGCAGCCGCGAAGCGACGGCGACGCCCGTGATCGGCGCCTACTACCCGGGCTACGCCGCGCCGCGGTATCCGGTGACGCGCATCCCCGCGGATCGCCTCACCCACGTCTTCTACGCCTTCGCTCGGATCCACGACGGCCAGTGCGCCACGGATCCGACCGCCGACCTGCACTTCTACGAACTCGCGCAGCTCAAGCGCCAGTATCCGCACCTGCGCGCGCTGATCTCGATCGGCGGCTGGGAAGCCGGCGGGTTCTCCGATGCCGCGCTCACGCAGGCCAGCCGCGAGCGCTTCGTCGCGTCCTGCCTGGCGATGTTCTTCGACCACCCGCAGAACACCTTCGACGGCGTCGACCTCGACTGGGAATACCCGGTGTCCGGTGGCCCGCCCGGCATCACCGCGCGGCCGGAGGACCGGCGCAACATGACGCTGCTGGCGCAGGAATTCCGGCGCCGGCTCGATGCACTCGGCAAGGCGCGCGGGCGGCCGCTGCTGCTCACGGCGGCGCTCCCGGCGGGGCGCCTGCAGTTCGGCGGTGCCTACGACCCCGCCAACAGCTTCGAGCTGAAGGCACTGGCGCGCACGCTCGACTTCATCAACCTGATGACCTACGACATGGGCACCGGCGTGCTGCGCGTCAGCGGGCTCAACGCGCCGCTGCGCGAGGATCCCGCCGCTCCCCTGGCGCCGCCGTTGCGTCGCGCGAACACGGTCGAAGGCGCGATCGACGATTACCTGCGCCGCGGCGTGCCCGCCGACAAGCTGGTGCTCGGCGTGCCGTTCTACGGACGGGGCGCACGCGTCGCGAGCGATGCGGGCAACGGGCTGCACCAGCCGACGGTCGCGCCGTACGAGGCCGGCGACTGGCGCACCATCCGCTCGACCCTGCTGACCGATCCCAACTGGCGGCGCTACTGGCACCCGGATGCGCAGTCGCCGTGGCTGTTCGAGCCCAAGGAGAAGCTGTTCGTCTCGTACGAGGATCCACGGTCGATCGGCATCCGCGCGAAGCTCGCGAAAGCGCGCGGGCTGCGGGGCGTCTTCATGTGGGAAGTGACCGGCGACGACGACCAGCACAGCCTGTTGCGTGCGATGACGCAGCCCTTCGGCCGCTGACATCCGCCGACGCACTCGTGCGCCCGCGGCTACATGTGATCGGACACGCGCAACCGCGGCCGTGGCCGCAGCGGCGTTTTCAGGCGCACTGCAGGCGCCGGGCGCCGCGACCTGTACGCCGACAGGCAGCGTGGGGCTGGACGGGCGTCGACGCCGACGCCGACCGCTCGACGATTACCGACGCGCGATCACCGATGCATGGACGTGCGTGCGCAAGGCGAAGCCGAGCGATTCGTACAGCGCGATCGCGGGCCGGTTGTCCGCCCAGGCATGCAGGAACGGCTGTTCTCCACGGGCCTGGATGCGAGCGCCGACCACCGCCGACAGGCGACGCGCGAGGCCGCGACCGCGGAAATCGGGATGCGTGCACACGCCGCTGATTTCGGTGTAGCCCGGAAACCGCATGCGCTCGCCTGCCATCGCGGCGAGGCGGCCTCCGATGCGCACGCCGACGAACGCTCCCATGGTGTGCGTGCGTGCGAGGAACGGTCCGGGGCGGGTGAGTTGCGCGAGCGCCAGCATGTCGGCGGCGTCCGCATCGCCGAGCGGCTGCACGTCGCCGCCGCTGTCGTCCGCGAGCGTCCGCTCCGCCAGCATCTGCACCCCGCGGCCCGGGTGTGTCTCGATGCACACCGGCGGCAGGCGCACGGGCGGCATCTGCAGCACGTACGCCGTCTGGCCCGGCGCGAGCAAGGCGCCGAGCGCGTCGAGCGACGCGGCCTCGTCGTCGCGCGTGGACGCGAACAGGTTGACGTCGTCGGGATACCGCCGCGCCCGCGCGTCGCCGAGGGCGATCGATGCATGGAACGTGGTCAGGCTCGCCCAGACGGGACGGTCGAGGTCGTGCATCGCGGGCTCCGTCGCGGTAGGCCTGCATTTTCGCCCGTGGACGGCGCGCTGCGTGCAGCGTGCATGACCACCGGCAGTCCCGTGCACCGACACCGATCGCGGACACTGCGCGCCCGTCCGTCCCAAGACCGCCAATGCGCCGACGCGTCCCCGGTTCCGCGCTTCTCCTCCCGGCGCTGTTGCTCCTTGCGGGCACCGTGGCATGCGCCGCCGCGGCGACACTGCCCACTGGGGCCGAAGCAGCCGTCGACGACGTCCGCCACGACCTCGTCGCCGACGGCGTCCGGCTCGCGTACTGGACGTCGCGACCAATCGCGCCCAGCGACGTGCCGGTGGTCTACCTGCACGGCGGCCCCGGCTACAACGGCTACAGCTTCCGCATGACCGCCGGCCGCCGGCTCGCCGCGCACGTGCCCATGGTCTATCTCGACGAGCGCGGCTCCGGCGCCAGTGAGCGTCCCTGGAACGGCGACTACGCGATGCCGCGGATGGTGGCGGACGTCGAAGCGCTGCGCCGTGCGCTCCGCGTGGAGCGCATGGTCGTGATGGGCCACAGCTTCGGCGGGGCGTTGGCGGCCGATTACGCCGCCGCGCATCCGGAGCACGTCGCGCGCCTGATCCTGGTGGACGCCGCCGTCGACGTGCCGGAAGCGATGGCGTCCTGGGTCGGCACGCTGGCCGTTCGCTACCCGGCGATCCACGCGCGCCTGATGGCGGGCGCGGAAGGCGCGGCGTTGCGCGAGGCCGCGCAGGCGGGCGATCGCTGCCGGCTGTCGCGTGCGCGGATGGCGTTCGTCGGCGCGGCTCAGCAACAGATGGCCGACAGCCAGGCCTTCCACGACGGCCAGCAGTTCCACCGCGTGGAGGCGCTCGCCGAGCAGCGCCGCCTCGACGCGGCGAGCGGCCTGCGCAACACCGGCGAGATCGGCGCGTACGTGTTCGGCGACGCGAGCGATTTCCCGTGCTACCGCGTCGCGGCGCCGGAACGGTTGTCGATGCCGACGCTCGTCGTCGTCGGTCGCCACGACCGCGCGGTCGGCGTGGCGCCGCAGCAGGCGCTCGCCGCCCGCCTGCCGGATGCCCGGCTGGTCGTGTTCGAGGAGAGCGCGCATTTCCCGTACGCCGAGGAGACCGATCGCTTCGTCGACACCGTCGTCGACTTCCTCGGCGCGCGGTGACGGCCGCGCCCGGCGGCCCGTAGGGCGACCGCCCGCGACCGTGCATCGGCACGTTCGACCCTCCAGGCCCCGTCGTCGGGGCCGCGCGCAGCCGTAAACGCGGCTCCGCTATGCTCGGGCCAAGTCCATGGAGTTGGCCGATGCGGGCTCGGACGTTCCTCATCGCGGTCGCACTGGCGTTGCTCGCGGCGCTGGCGGCGCTCCCCGGCTGTCGCGGCGGGGCGCAGGGCCGCGAGCCGCGCGTGCTGCGCGTCGGCCTGTACGAGAACCCGCCGAAGATCTACACGGACGATCGCGGCCGGCCCGCCGGGCTGTTCGTCGAGATACTCGACGCGGTCGCGCGCAAGGAGGGCTGGCAGCTCCGCTACGAACGCTGCGTCTGGAGCGAATGCCTGCGCCGACTCGATTCCGGCGAGCTCGACCTGATGCCGGACGTCGCGTATTCGCCCGACCGCGCCGAGCGATTCGACTTCCCGTCGATCCCGGTGACGTACTCGTGGTCGCAGGTGTTCCGCAGGCCCGACGTTCCCGTGCAGTCCCTGACCGACCTCGCCAACCGCCGCGTAGCGCTGCTGCGCGGCAGCGTGCAGGGGCAGGGGCTCGATACGCTGCTCGACGGGCTCGGCGTGCCGTGGCAGCCGGTGGAGTCGGACACGTATCCGGAGGTGTTCGAGAGCGTGCGCGACGGCAAGGCCGACGTCGCGGTCGCCAACACCTTCTTCGGGCGACGCGCCGCCCGCGGCTACGGCATGGTCGAGTCGCCGATCGTGTTCCAGCCGGTCTCGCTGTACGTCGCCGCCCGCAAGGGGCGGCATGCGCAGGAACTCGCGCGCATCGACCACTGGATCGCGCGCTGGCACGACGATCCCGGCTCGGTGTATTTCCGCGCGATGAGCCGTGCGCTGGCGCCCGTGCCGTCCACCGTGGCGCCGCACTGGCTGTTGCCCGCGCTCGCGGCGGCCGGGATGCTGATCGTCGCGCTGGCGATCTTCAGCGGGCTGCTGCGCTGGCGGATCCGCGCGGCGACTGCCGAGGCCGATGCCGCGCGCACGCGGCTCGAATACGTGCTCGATGCGAGCCCGGTGACGCTGTTCCTCGCGCACCAGCACGGCGAGCGGCTCGTCGCCGACTGGGTCAGTTCGAACACCGATCGCCTCTACGGTTTCAGCGCCGAGGACATGAAGCGCCCCGGCTGGTGGGCCAGTCGCGTGCATCCCGAGGACCTGCCGACGCTGGAGCCCGCCTCGAACCACCTCCGCACGCACGACACGCTGACGCGCGACTACCGCCTCATCGACGGGCGCGGCGCCGTGCGCCACATCCACGAGGTGCTGCAGGCCGTGCCGACCGCGCCGGGCGAGCCCGTGCGCGCGCTGGTGACATGGACCGATGTCTCCGACGCGAAGGCGCACGCGGAGCAGCTCGCCTTCATCGCGCACCACGACCCGCTGACCGGGCTGCCGAACCGCCGCCTGCTGCAGCTCTACCTCGGCGACGCGGTCGTCGCGGGCGCCGACCTCGCGGTGCTGGTAGTCGACCTCGATCGCCTGCGCGCGATCAACGAGACGCTCGGCCCGGCGCTCGGCGACCAGGCGCTGCGCGCGGCGGCGCAGCGCCTGCAGGGCATGCTGCCGTCGACCAGCTTCCTCGCGCGCCTCGGTGGCGACGAGTTCGCGGTCGTGCTGCGCGATGGCGGGCATGCCGAGGACGAGGCCGTGGCGCTTGCGCAGGACGTGCTCGTCGCGCTCTCGCGGCCGTTGCTCGCGCCGCTGCATCCGCTCGTCATTACCGCCAGCGTGGGCATCGCGCTGTTCCCGCGCGACGGCGGCGATGCGGAAACGCTGCTCAAGCACGCCGAACTTGCCCTCTACGAAGCCAAGCGCCAGGGGCCGGGACGCCGCCAGGTGTTCGATGCCGCGCTCGCCACCGGCGCCGAGCAGCGACTGACGCTCGAGACGGGCCTGCGCCGCGCGCTCGCCGAGCGCGAGCTGCGGCTGCATTACCAGCCGCAGCTGGACCTGCGCGACGGCAGCGTGTCGGGCGTCGAGGCGCTGGTTCGCTGGCAGCACCCGGAATGGGGGCTCGTCCCGCCGATGAAGTTCATTCCGGTGGCGGAGGAGACCGGCCTGATCGACGACATCGGGCTCTGGGTGCTGGTCGAGGCCTGCCGCCAGCTGCGCGCCTGGGACGCCGTCGGCCTGCACGTGCCGAGCATCGCGGTGAACTGCTCGGTCAAGCAGCTCGATGCCGACCGGCTTCCCGTGCAGGTGGCCGCCGTGCTCGCCGCGACCGGCGTCGCGCCGCACCGGCTCGAGCTGGAGATCACCGAGTCGATGCTGATGCGCGACCCCGAAACCGCGATCTCGGTGCTGCAGGCGCTGAAGGCGCAGGGCGTGCGGCTGTCGATCGACGACTTCGGCACCGGCCACTCGAGCCTTGTGTACCTCAAGCGCCTCCCGGTCGACCTGCTGAAGATCGATCGCGCATTCGTCAGCGGCATCGGCAACGATCCGAACGACGAGGAAATCTGTCGCACCGTGATCTCGCTGGCGCGCAACCTCGGCCTGCAGACGCTGGCCGAAGGCGTGGAGCGCACGTCGGAGGCCGCGTTCCTGCGCGCCGAAGGCTGCGACCTCGCGCAGGGCTTCCTGTACACCGCGCCACTGGCTGCGCCGGACCTCGAAGCCTGGCTCGCCGGGCGCGGGTCGCCGGTGGCCGCTGCGCACCCCGACGGCACGGGCGACGCGTGAACCTCCGCGACACGCCCGCTGTGCGAGCGTCGTCGCCGTCTCCCTTGCCGGAATCCGAATGGACTGCCTGCGCGCACTGCGCCACCTGACGATCGCCTTCGCATTCGCGGCCGTCCTCGTCTTCGCTCCGCACGCGCGCGCCTCGGGCTGCGCCTCGCCCGAATCGGCCGGCGGAGCCGACACCGCGTCGCGCATCGCGTCGATCGCCTGCGCGGAGCACGATCTCTGGTACTCGCCGTTCATCGACGAGAGCGGGCGTCTCGCGAACCTGCGCATTTCCGAAGCCGAAGGCCTGCGCCTGCGCGATCGCGCGACGCCCGCGTGGCGTCGGGTCGCCGCATACTGGCTCGGCAGCGGCGTGCAGTGGCCGGCGCCCGGCCTGCCCGCGGGCGCGGATTGCCAGGGCCCGGATGGCAGTGTCGGCGTGGCGCTGTGCCGCACGTTCCTCATCGACACGCCGTGGTCTGCCGTCTTCGTGTCGTACGTGCTGACACGCGCGGGCGTGCCGGGATTCCAGTCGTCGATCCGCCACGTCGACTACGTGCGCGCTGCATTCCGCAGCGGCGAACAGGGCCCGTACCGGATGGCCGATCCGGACCGGGAGGCGCCGGCGACGGGCGACCTGCTGTGCTTCTCGCGCCAGTCCTCGCAGGTGTTCGGCGTCCAGGGCTTCCGCGACTGGCTGCAGCGCTCCTACGGCGGTGCGTTGCCGATGCACTGCGACATCGTCGTATCCACGGCCGGCAACCGCGCACGGCTGGTGGGCGGCAACGTGCTGCAGGGCGTCACGATGCGCGTACTCCCGCTCAATCGGCTGGGACGGTTCTGGTCGCTGCCACGGCGCACGGCCACCGAGCCCGAGTGCGGCCCGGCCAACGCCGCCGCGTGCAATTTCAACCGGCAGGACTGGGTCGCGCTGCTGAAGCTGGTCCCGGCGGCCAACGTGCCGGCGCCGGCCGCCACGCCGCAGGCCTGCTGCGTGGTGTGCATGCTGCCGATGGCGCCCGGCGTGCGCCGCTGCCCCCCGCAGGCCGCGGAACCGGCGACGCAATCGCCCGTGCCGTAGCGCAGAAACGACGTCAGGCCGTGCGACGGCCGGTATGCGGCGTGTCGATGAGATCGTCCAGCGCGTAGCCGAGCTCGCGGGCGGTGGCGAGGAAGTCCTCGCGCGTTCCCGCGTCCATCGTCGGTTCGCGGTGCAGCAGCCACAGGTAGCGGTAATCCGGACTGCCCACGAGCGCGGTGCGGTAGGCGTCGTCGAGCCGCAGGATCCAGTAGTCGCCGCGGGTGAACGGGATCCAGCGCAGGCCTTCCGGCAGGAACGTGACCTCCAGCCGGCTGTTGTCGCCCGGTTCCGCCGGTGTCGCCTGGCCGACCGATTCCTGCAGCTGGCCCTCGCCGTCGTAGGCGCGGTTCTGCACGCGGATGCTGCCGTCGGGCTCGAGGCTGTAATGCGCCGTCACGTCGGTGTAGTCGGGCGGCTCGTGCCGCATGGGCAGGCGCGCGATCTCGAACCACGTGCCGAGGTAGCGGGGCAGGTCGACGTCGTGAACGGTCGGCGGCGCGGGACGGGACATGGCGGGCTCGGTTCTGCGGGAAGCGCCTGTATAGGCGGCGCACGGTGAATGGGCGGGCAAGGGCCGCCCTCGATCGGCGGCGCCTATCGCTGCCATCCGAACGTTCGATTTCCGTGCTTAACGATCCGCGCGTACGGTATCGAACGGCCCCCGCGATGCGTCCCGGATCGCGCCGCGCCCGCACTTTTCCCCTGCGCCCACGCATTCCGGCGCACGAAGCGCCGCAGGAGACGCCGCAATGAATGACGAAGCCCGATGCCCCGTCGCGCACGGTCCTAAACGCCGTCAGACGCGCAACAACGCACAGTGGTGGCCCGACCAGCTCAACCTCGCGATGCTGCACCAGCATGCGCGGCTGGGTGATCCGATGGTCGAGGATTTCGACTACAAGGCCGAGTTCCGCAAGCTCGACCTCCAGGCGGTCATCGCCGACCTGCACGCGCTGATGACCGACTCGCAGCCCTGGTGGCCGGCGGACTACGGCCACTACGGTCCGTTCTTCATCCGCATGGCCTGGCACTCGGCTGGCACGTACCGCATCTTCGACGGTCGCGGCGGCGCCCGCTCGGGCGAGCAGCGCTTCGCGCCGCTCAACTCCTGGCCCGACAACGGCAACCTCGACAAGGCGCGCCGCCTGCTGTGGCCGATCAAGCAGAAGTACGGCAAGTCGCTGTCGTGGGCGGACCTGATGATCCTCGCGGGCAACGTGGCCATCGAATCCATGGGCTGTCCCATCTTCGGCTTCGGCGGCGGCCGCGAGGACATCTGGGAGCCGCTGCCGATCGACTGGGGCCCGGAATCGACGTGGCTCGGCGACGAGCGCTACAGCGGCGAGCGCGAGCTGGCGCATCCCTTCGCCGCGGTGCAGATGGGCCTGATCTACGTGAACCCCGAAGGCCCGAACGGCAACCCCGACCCGGTCGGCTCCGCGCGCGACATCCGCGACACGTTCGGCCGCATGGCGATGAACGACGAGGAGACCGTCGCGCTGATCGCCGGTGGCCATACGTTCGGCAAATGCCACGGCGCGGGCCCGGCGAAGCACCTCTCCGCCGAGCCGGAAGGCGCGAACGTGGAGGAGCTGGGCCTGGGCTGGAAGAGCGCGTACGAGAGCGGCATCGGCGAGCACACGATCACCAGCGGCCTCGAAGGCGCATGGACGGCGACGCCGACGCGCTGGGACATGGAGTACTTCGAGACGCTGCTCGGCAACGAGTGGGAGCTGACGACGAGCCCCGCGGGTGCCCACCAGTGGAAGCCCAAGGGCGATGCTAACCGCAACGTGCCCGACGCGCACGTGCCGGGCCGCTTCCACCAGCCGATGATGACCACGGCCGACCTCGCGCTGCGCTTCGACCCGGCCTACGAGCGGATCTCGCGCGACTACATGGCGAATCCGCAGAAGTTCGCCGACGCGTTCGCGCGCGCGTGGTTCAAGCTCACGCACCGCGACATGGGCCCGAAGGTGCGCTATCTCGGCCCGCTGGTGCCGCAGGAAGACCTCATCTGGCAGGACCCGCTGCCGCCGGTCGACCACCCGCTGGTCGATGCCGACGACATCGCGCGGCTCAAGACCGCGCTGCTGGACTCGGGACTCGGCGTGCAGCAACTGGTCAAGACGGCCTGGGCGTCGGCGTCGACCTTCCGCGGCAGCGACCTGCGCGGCGGCGCGAATGGCGCACGCATCCGCCTGGCGCCGCAGAACGACTTCGAGGCGAACGAGCCGCAGGAACTCGCCCGCGTGCTCGACACACTCGAACGCGTGCGCGCGGAGTTCAACGCATCGCAGTCTGGTGGGAAGCGCCTCTCGCTCGCCGACCTGATCGTGCTCGGCGGCGGCGCGGCGGTCGAGGCCGCGGCGCGCGCGGCGGGCCACGACGTCTCGGTGCGGTTCACGCCGGGGCGCACCGACGCGACGCCCGAGCAGACCGACGTCGAGTCGTTCCTGGTGCTCGAACCCGCGGCCGACGGTTTCCGCAACTACGTGCGCAAGGGCGCCGAGGACACCGTCGCGACCGCGCTCATCGACCGCGCCAACCTGCTGATGCTCACCGCGCCCGAAATGACGGCGCTGGTCGGCGGGATGCGCGCCCTCGATGCGAACACCGGCCACGTGCCCCACGGCGTGTTCACCGATCGCCCCGGCACGCTCACGCCTGATTTCTTCCGCAACCTGCTCGACATGCGCACCGCATGGAAGAAATCCGAGACGGTGCCGGGGCTGTTCGAGGGCCGCGATCGCGCGACCGACGCCCTGCGTTGGACGGCCACGCTGGCCGACCTGATCTTCGGTTCGAACGCGCAGTTGCGCGCGCTGTCGGAGGTGTACGCCGCCGCCGATGGCGAGGCGCACTTCGTGCAGGACTTCGTCGCCGCGTGGACGAAGGTGATGGAGCTGGACCGCTTCGACCTGCGGTATCGCCAGGCCGCGTGATGCGCTGACGGGGCGGGTATCGGCGCGGAGCCGGCCAGCGGCGGCGTGGGCATCCGCGCCGCCGTTCGTCGTCCGGGCACGCGGCGGGGTTGCGTAATTCCATAATTCCGGAATAATGGAAATATGGAAACCGACCTCGCACTCGGCGCGCTTCGCGCCCTCGCCCACGACAGCCGGCTCGCGGCGTTCCGTGCCCTCGTGCAGGCCGGCGCCGACGGACTCGCCGTCGGCGAGCTGCGCGACCTGCTGGGCCTGCCGCCCGCCACGCTCACCGCCCACCTGAACGTGCTGCGCGCGGCCGGGCTGGTCGCCGACACGCGCGAGGGCCGGGTCATCCGCGTGCGCGCCGACTACGCGCGCATGGACGCACTGATCGCCTATCTCACCGAGAACTGCTGCCAGGGCGCCGCGTGCGCGCCGGCCGCAGGCCGCTGCACGCCCTGACGCAAGGAGACCGCCATGAGCAACGCCCTGACCGCCGTCCGCAAGCCGCACCTCTCGCTCAACGTGCGCGACGTCGATGCCGCCGTCGACTTCTATCGCGCGCTGTTCGGCACCGCGCCCGCGAAGCACTACCACGACGAGACCGTGGTGCATTCGATCCTGCAGGACGACACCGGCATCGACAGCCGGCAGCGACGCACCGGCTACGCCAAGTTCGACCTCGACGCGCCCGCGCTCAATTTCGTGCTCAACCAGATCCCGGGCACGCGCTTCGAAGCGCGCGGCACGCTGTCGCACCTCGGCCTGCAGGTGGATTCCACCGACGATGTCATCGCGATCCGGGAGCGCGTCACCGCCGCGGGCCTGGTGCCGCGCGACGAGATGTCGGTGAGCTGCTGCTACGCGCGCCAGGACAAGTTCTGGCTGGCCGACCCGGATGGCAACGAGTGGGAAGTGTTCACCGTCCTCGAGCACCTCTCGCCCGAGGCGCTGCGCGAGCAGGACACCCGCAGCGCCTGCGACACCGGCTGCGCGACGAGCTGCGCGCCCGCGCCGGCCGAAGCCGCCTGCTGCGGGGCCTGACATGACGCATCGCGTGCTGTTCGTCTGCGTCGAGAACTCCAACCGGTCGCAGATGGCCGAAGCCTTCGCACGGCTGCATGGCGGCGGCGATGTCGAGGCGATGAGCGCCGGCTCCAAGCCCTCGGGCCGCATCAATCCCAAGGCGATCCGCGTCATGGCCGAGCGCGGCGTCGACCTGTCGACGCACGCATCGAAATCACTCGACGACGTGTCCGGCGAGTTCGATGCCGTCATCACCATGGGCTGCGGCGACGATTGCCCCTGGGTGCCGGCGAAGCGTCGCGAGGACTGGGCGCTCCCGGATCCGCGCGACATGGACGACGAGGGCTACCGCGCGGTGCGCGACGGGATCGAGGCGCGGGTGAAGACCCTGCTGGCGTCGCTGTGATGCCGCTGCCGCGCCGCCTCTTCGCCGAGTTCCTCGGCACGCTGCTCCTGCTCGCGACCGTGGTCGGCTCGGGCGTGATGGGCATGGACCTGTCCCAGGGCAACCGCGGCGTGGCGCTGCTGGCGAACGCCGGCGCCACCGCGGGCATGCTGTACGTGCTGATCGCGCTGCTCGGGCCCGTGTCGGGCGCGCACATGAATCCCGCGGTGTCGCTCGTCGCACGCGTGCGACGCGAGCTGTCGTCGCGCGAGCTGGCGGGCTACGTGCTGGCGCAGGTGGCGGGCGCGGTCGCGGGCGTGGTGCTCGCACACCTGATGTTCGGGCTCGACGTCGTGCAGCCCGGCGACCGCATCCGCGCGGGGGCGGGGCAGTGGCTCAGCGAGGGCGTCGCGACGTTCGGCCTCGTGCTCATCATCCTCCTCGGGCTGCGCCGTCGGCCCGGGGCGATCCCCGTGCTCGTCGCCGCGTACATCTTCGCCGCGTACTGGTTCACCGCCAGTACGTCGTTCGCGAACCCTGCCGTGACGCTCGCCCGCGCGATGACGCGCACCTTCGCCGGCATCCGGCCGGACGACGTGCCGGGCTTCGTGGCCGCGCAGGTGGCGGGCGCGATGCTGGCGGTCGTCGTGGCGCGCGTGCTCGACGGCGACGGCGTGCGCGCGGACGTCGTTCCGGAACCCTGATCCCGACGGCACGCGCCCGGCACAATGCGCGTTCCGTTCGCCGGCCCGATCGCATGTCCATCGTCCTCACCGACTTCGCCCGTCCGCGGCTGTTCCCGCGCGAGCCGCGCCGCAACACCGTGCAGGACTGCACGCCCGAGGCCTTCGAGCGCCATCTCAACGAGGTCGCGCCCGTCGCGGTGCTGGCGGGCTACGCGCCGTTCTGCAAGCTCCACGTGCACCGGAACTGGACGTCGACCCGCTGCTTGGCCGTGCCGATCACCGAGCAGAACCGCCACCTGCTGCGAACGGGCTACGAGGCGCGTACGCGTGACGAGTTGCCCGTGCTGGTGCGCTGGTTCGAAGGGATCGAGCCCCCGGTCGCGGCCTACCTCATCCCGATCCTCTACAGCCGCGAGCAGCTGGCGAAGGAGGGCACGTCGATCGACGCGGACTGGGGCGTCGTCGGCTGCATGTACACCGCCGAGCCGGTGGAGACGCCGATGGCGCCCATCACGATGATGCGCAACGCACTGGGCGTGGACGAGGGTGGATCGGGCGTCCCGCTCGATCGCGATGCGTACCTGCGCGCGGTCGACTTCTGGAACACGCACGCGAACTGGCGCGGCTAGGCGCCACCAGGCCCGCGCGGCATGGCTGGCCGCTTAACTCGACAGGCGGCCGGCGGCGCCGGCGCGACGTGCGACGCGCATAGTGGCCTCGTCCCGGACCGACCCGCGGTCGAACACGCCGGGACGGGGAGGCGCCATGTCACAACTCCTCCATGCCATCCGCCACGCGCTGCATTCGCGCGGCGACACGCCGCCCGCGCCGGCTCGAAACGTGCCCATCGCCCGCATCGGGTGGCCGCCGCTCAGCGTCCCGTCCGGCTCGCACCGCCGCAGCAGCGACGAGCAGCCCTGGTTCCGCGAGGGACCGGAGGACCCGTGGCGGCGC
>NZ_SMRQ01000043.1 GCF_004359965.1 Cognatilysobacter segetis
CCGAACTCGGAAGTGAAACGCACCCGCGCCGATGGTAGTGTGGCTTTGCCATGCGAGAGTAGGTCATCGCCAGGGTCTTTATCCCCAAACCCCCATCCGTGCAAACGGGTGGGGGTTTGCTTTTGGGGCGTTGGAAATTGGCCGCGGCGGCGGGAAATATTTCCTTCTGTGACGCGGCTCAGGACGTGTTCGATGATTTGGGGCGTCCGCGAGAGCTTTCTACGGGCCATAGAACGATTTGGTACGAGCGCGCTGCACGGCGCGCCGTTACATCGGTCGGCAGTCGCGGCCTGTCGCGCCCGGCGCCGTCCGCGAGGTCTGTGAGCTCAGCCGTCCGCCAGACTTCAACGAGAGACACCGGCTAACGCCGTCGCTAGCAGGGGCGGCTCGCATAGTGCTGTTCGCTAGCGTCTACGGCAGGCCGGGCTCGCGACGCTGGCCGCAAACGCGTGCTCACGTCACGGCTCACGGGTCGGGCTTCGGGGCGTCGCAGCTTTGTGTCGCCGGCACCCTGCCGCGTAACGCAGTCACGCGCCCAGCCGCTTATTGGTATTCCGCGGACATTGGTCTTCGCGCGCCAGCGCCCGCACGGCCGGTGCACGCGTAGGCCGCTTCAAGCAAGCCGCCGGTCCGATGACGTGCGCGCCACCGGCGTTGATCAAGCCAACACGATTCGGTACCGACGACAGGCCAAGCCGGTCAGTGCACCGCCGTCGCCGCCTGTGCGATCAGCCCGATCGCGCAGGCCAAGCCTACGAACCAGACCAGGCTGCGCGCGGGCGCGATGCCGGCGACGTAGAACACCCCGTGCAGCACCCGTGCGATGACGAAGACCACTGCCAGCAGCGCGATCCGCGCGTCCGGTACTCCCGCCAGATCCGCCAGCACGACACCCGCCGCGAATGCCGGGAACGCCTCGAAGGCATTGAGCTGGGCCGCGTTAGCACGCTGGACCCGCGGATCGTCCTGGCGCGCCAGCCACGCGCGCGGTTCGCGGTTGTCGTAGCGCTGGCCGCGCGATTTCGCGAGCACGGTCCAGACATAGGGCAGCAGCGCGGCGGCGAGCACGCACCAGTACGCGACCGAGATCGTCATGGGTAGCCTCCTTGGGATGCCGGCAGCCTACTGCCTGAGACGCGGTGCCGACCATGACTTTCGGCTGGCCGGCGGGCGCGGTGTTCCGCGCTAGGCTCGGCATTCCGAACGGAAGGGGAAGTCCGATGCGTCGTCGAATCCTGCCCGCGCTGCTTGGCGGGCTGCTCATCACCGCGTCCGCGCATGCCGCGACGCCCGACCGCTGGCAGGTGCCGGTATCGGTCAAGAAGCTCGACAACGGCCTGACCGTCGTCGTGTCGGAGGACCACAGCTCGCCGACCGTCGGCGTGTCGATGGTCTACCACGTGGGCATGCGTCTGGAGCCGAAGAACCGCACCGGCTTCGCGCACCTGTTCGAGCACCTGATGTTCGAAGGCACGCCGAATGCGAAGGAAGGCGTGTTCGACAAGGTGATCACCGGTGGCGGCGGCCGCAACAACGGTTCCACGCGCCCCGACTTCACCAACTACATCGAGATGGCGCCGGCGTCGGCGCTCGAGCCCATCCTGTGGCTCGAAGCCGATCGCATGAAGACGCTCGACTTCAACCCCGTCACGCTGAAGAACCAGCAGGACGTGGTGAAGGAGGAGATCCGCGTCAACGTGAAGAACCAGCCCTACGGCGGCTTCATGTGGATCGACATCGGCCAGCAGGCCTTCAACAAGTGGGAAAACAACCACGACGGCTACGGCAGCTTCAAGGATCTTGAAGGCGCGAGCCTCGACGACGTGTCGAGCTTCCATCGCGACTTCTACGGCCCGAACAACGCCGTGCTCGGCATCGCCGGCGACGTGACGCCAGCGCAGGCCTTTGCGCTCGCGCAGAAGTACTTCGGCGGCATTCCGGCACGCAACGCACCGACACGCCCCGATGTGAAGGAAGGCCTGAACACTGCGGAAAAGCGCATCCAGCAGACCGATGCGCTGGCGCAGGTGCCGGCCATCGCGGCGGCATGGAAGATGCCCGACCGCGGCAGCAAGGACCAGGCCGCGATGGCCGTGCTGGGCGACGTGCTCGCCGGCGGCGACGCCTCGCGCTTCTACCAGGGCATCGTCAAGGGCCGCGAACTCGCGCTCAACGTCGAGTCGCTGTATGGCCTGACCAGCCCGTGGGAATACGACGGCCCGACGCTGTTCACCGTGTTCGCGCTGTACAAGCCCAACACCACCGCCGACGCGGTGCTCGCCGCGATGGACGAGGAAATCGCGAAGGTGGCGAAGGACGGGGTGACAGACGCCGAGCTCGCGCGGGTCAAGACCAAGATGCTGGCCGACTGGTACAACGGCCTCGAGTCGTTCATCAATCGCGCCGACACCGTCGCCAAGCTGCAGACGCTGTGGGGCGACGCCAATGTCGTCAACAAGATCCCGCAATGGATCGAAGGCGTGACCCGCGCCGACCTGCAGCGCGTGGCGAAGACCTATCTCGCGCGCACCAACCGCACCGTCATCGACCGCGTGCCGACCGCGATGGCGAAAGCCGCGCCGGCCGCACCGGCCGCCGGCCAGTAAGGAGACGACGCATGAAGACGATTTCCCTGCTCGCCGCCGCCGTGTCGCTGGCGATCGCCGGCGCCGCCGTGGCCGGCCCCAAGGCGGTGCTGCCGAAGGACCTGCCGCCGTACGCGCCGGATCGCCCGCTGCCGGTGCCGGACATCCAGAAGACCACGCTGTCGAACGGCCTCGAGGTCTGGATCGTGCCGCGCGCGGGCCTGCCGCGCGTCGATGCGGTGCTCGCGGTGCGTGGCGCCGGGCTCGCCGCGGACGATGCCCAGCACCCGGGCTTCGCGAACATCCTGGCCGGCCTGCTCAACGAGGGCACGGCGAAGCACGATTCGAAGGCGATCGCCGAGACGGCGCAGGGCCTCGGCGGCAGCGTCGCGGCGGGTGCCACGAACGACGGCGTCATGGTGTCGGCGAACGCGCTGGCCTCGCACGCGGGCGAGATGCTCGCGCTGCTCGGCGAAGTCGCGCGCACGCCGACCTTCCCGGAAAACGAGGTGCGCCTCGCGCAGGCGAACGCGCTGCAGAACCTCAAGGCCTCCGAAGCGCAGCCCGGGTTCAAGGCCGAGCGCGCGCTGTCGGCCGCGATCTACGGCGACCATCCGTACGCGCGCACGCAGCCCACCGAAGCGTCGATCACGTCGGTCACGCCCCAGCTGCTGCGCGCCGCGCATGCGCAACGCTTCCGCCCGGACCGCGCACTGCTCGTCATCGCCGGACCGATCGATCGAGCCGCCGCCCTGCGTGCCGTCGAGGCCGCGTTCGGCGACTGGACGGCCACGGGCGCCGCGATCGCCGAAACCCCGCCGGCGCCACGCACCGCCGCGCCGAAGTACGTGCTCGTGCAGCGCGACGGCAGCGTGCAGTCGGCGATCCGCCTCGGGCGTCCGGGCATCGCCGCCACCGATGCCGACTACGTGCCGCTGCAACTGGCGGGCACCGTGCTCGGCGGCGGCTTCAGCTCGCGCCTGATGCAGAACCTGCGCGAGGACAAGGGCTACACCTACGGCGCGCGCGGCGGTTCCAGCGCCCTGCGCGAGGGCGGCCGCATCAGCGCGTCGGCCGACGTGCGCAACGAGGTCACCGGCGCCGCGATCAAGGAGTTCATGGGCGAGTACAAGCGCATGGCCGACGAGCCGGTGCCCGCACAGGAGCTGGAGGACACCAAGCGCTACGTCGCCGGCGGCTACCTGCTCAACAACCAGATGCAGGGCGCCGTCGCCGCGACGCTCGCGGGCAACTGGCTGGTCGGCCTGCCGGCGGAGTTCCTCGGCCAGTACGTGCCGAAGATCCGCGCCGTCGACGCCGCCCAGGTGCAGGCGATGAGCCGCAAGTACTTCGATCCGAAGGACCAGTCGATCGTCGTGGTGGGCGACCCCAAGGCGGTGGCCGAGCAGCTCACGCCCTACGGCACGTTCGACGTGCGCACGAAGTAGGCCGTCGACGACGGCGGTACTCGACGAGGCCGCCTCCGGGCGGCCTCGTCCGTTCCGACGCCATGAAAAAAGCCGCCCGGAGGCGGCTTCGTTACAGCGCGCGATGCCTCACTGCGCCGGCGGCGTCGCCCCGCTGTAGCGCTTGGCCGTCGCGCCCGTGACCGCGCCGATGCGGGCGCTGTCGTGCACGTACAGCGTCACCGGGCGCTCGAACACCAGCGGGCCGTCGACCTGCGCGTTCGGACCGATGACGATGCGCGGGTCGCGCTTGTGGAAGCTGATCATCCGCATCTGCTGCTTCTCGACGTGGATGCCGCCGTGGACGTGGCTGCCGGCGCCGACGGTGACGTCGCCGTTGACCGTCTCGATGCCGCGCGCGACGTCGGTGCCGACCAGCCCGATGGCGCCGTTCACCGTTTCGATGCCGCCGGCCACGCGGCCGCCGCGGTCGACGAAGATGCCGCCGTTGACGGTGGTGACGTCGCCGTCGATGCGCAGGTCGCGCCCGACGTGGATGCCGCCGTTGACCGTGGTGAGCTCGCCCACCTGCGCGCCGTCGCCGACCTTGATGCTGCCGTTGACGGTCTCGGCCGAGCCGGTGCGCGCGCGGTCGTCGATATGGATGCTGCCGTTGACGGTCTCCAGGCTGCCGTAGGTGCGGCCGGCCTCGGCATGGATGCTGCCGTTGACCTTGTCGATGCTCTCGGCATCGTCGGCGAAGGCGGGCGTCGCCAGCGACAGGCCGATGGCGAGCGGCAGGAGAAGCAGGGCGATGCGCATGGCGTTTCCTCGGAAGTGGTACGGGTCGGATGCGCGCGGCGGGCGCGGGGTTTAAGCGGCAGCCGGCGGGCCGTCGCGGACGCCCCGCTACAATCGCGCGTCGTCCCCCGCCGGGCACCTGCCCGAAGTCACAGGCCCGCCTCGTGTCCAACGCCGCAGTATCCCCCGTCGTCCTCCTGATCCTCGATGGCTGGGGCCATCGCGACGATCCCACCGACAATGCGCTGGCGCAGGCGCACCTGCCGAACTGGAACGCGCTCGTCGCGGGCTGCCCGCACACGCTGATCCATACGGAGGGCCGCCACGTGGGCCTGCCAGAAGGGCAGATGGGCAATTCCGAGGTCGGCCACATGAACCTCGGCGCCGGCCGGATCGTCTACCAGGACCTCACGCGCGTGGACGCGGCGATCGAGGACGGCAGCTTCTTCGACACCGCCGAGCTGCGCGCCGCCTGCGAGGCCGCGAAGGCCGCCGGCGCGACGCTGCACGTGATGGGCCTGCTCTCGCCGGGCGGCGTGCACAGCCACGAGTCGCACATCTTCGCGATGCTGGAGCTGGCGCACCGCGCCGGCGTGGCGAAGGTCGCCGTGCATGCCTTCCTCGACGGCCGCGATACGCCGCCGCGCTCGGCCGAGCCGAGCCTGCGCGCCCTGCAGGCCGCCTGCGACCGCCTCGGCAACGCACGCATCGCCACGGTCGGCGGCCGGTATTTCGCGATGGACCGCGACAGGCGCTGGGACCGCGTGCATCGCGCCTGGGATGCGATCGTCGAGGCGCGCGCGGCGCATGGCGCGACCGACGCGCTCGCCGCGCTCGAGGCCGCGTACGCGCGCGGCGAGAACGACGAGTTCGTGGCGCCCACTGTGCTCGACGGCTACACCGGCATGCACGACGGCGACGCCGTGGTGTTCATGAACTTCCGCGCCGACCGCGCGCGCCAGCTCACCGCGGCGTTCGTGCTGCCGACCTTCGACGGCTTCGACGCGCGCCGTCCGGCGCTGTCGCGCTTCGTCTGCCTGACCGAATACGACGCGAAGCTGCCGGCCCCGGTGGCATTCGGTCCCGACGACCTGCGCAACACGCTGGGCGAGGTGCTCGCCGCGCAAGGCCTGACGCAGCTGCGCATCGCCGAGACCGAGAAGTACGCGCACGTCACCTTCTTCTTCAGTGGCGGCCGCGAGGACGAATACCCGGGCGAGACGCGCATCCTCGTGCCGAGCCCGCAGGTGGCCACCTACGACCTGCAGCCGGAGATGAGCTGCCCCGAGGTCACCGACAGGCTCTGTGATGCGATCCGCTCAGGCCGGGTCGACGTCGCGATCTGCAACATCGCCAATCCCGACATGGTCGGCCATACCGGCATCCTGTCGGCGGCGATCAAGGCCGCCGAAGCGGTGGACGTCGCGATCGGCGCGATCCGCGCGGCGGTCGCCGAGCGCCATGGCGCGCTGCTGGTCACCGCCGACCACGGCAACCTCGAGATGATGCGCGACGAGGCCACGGGCCAGGCGCATACCGCGCACACCGTCGGGCCCGTGCCGTTCGTGTACTGCGGGCCGCGCGCGGCGCGGCTGCGCGACGGCGGGGCACTGCGCGACGTCGCGCCGACGATGCTCGACCTGCTCGGCATCGACAAGCCGGTCGAAATGACCGGCACGAGCCTGCTCGAAGGCTGATGCGAATCCGCGCCGCGCTGCTGGTGATGGTGCTCGCGCTGCCCGGCCTGGCCGGTGCGGCGCAGGACACGCGCGGTACCGAGAAGAAGCTGCAGGCGATCAAGCGCGAGCTCAAGGGCGTCGCGGCCGAGCGGCGCAAGATCGAGACGCAGCGCGGCAGCGCGAGCCAGCAGTTGCGCGCGGCGGACGAGCAGGTCGGGCAGACCGACAAGTCCCTGCGGCAGACGCAGTCGAGGATCGAGAACGAGAAATCGAGCCTCGCGCAGCTGCGCACGCGGCAGGCGGCGATGCGCGTGACGCTCAAGGGCGCGCACGCGGAGCTCGCGACCCTGCTGCGGGCCGCCGACCGGCAGGGCGCGGCGGGGCCGCTGAAGTCGCTGCTGGCGCGCGACCGCGTCGAGGACACGCAGCGCCTGCTCACCTACCACGCCTACCTCGAGAAGGCGCGCGCCGCGCGCATCCGCGACCTCACCGCGCAGCTCGCCGAGCTCGATCGCGTCGAAGCGGAGATCGCGCGGCGCACGGGCGAGCTCACCGCCGCGCAGAAGGCGCAGGCCGAGCAGCTGGCGCAGCTGCAGCGCGAGCGCGAGGCGCGCGCGGCGCTCGTCGCGCAGCTCGACGCCAGGTACAAGGATCGCGCCGCGCGCGAGCAGGCACTGGGCCGCGATGCCAAGGCGCTCGAGCAGCTGCTCGCCAAGCTGCGCATCGCCGCGGCGAAGGCGCGCGCCGAGCAGAAGCGCCTCGCCGAGCAGCGTGCGCGCGAGGCGGCCGCGGCGGCCAAGGCCAATGCCGAGGCCGCACGCATCGCCAAGGCCGAAGGGCGACCCGCACCGCCTCCGCGGCCCGTACGTCCGCCCGTGCAGGTCGCGACCGCGCCGGCGCCGCAGGTCGGCGGGCTCGGCTGGCCGGTCTCGGGCGCCCTGCTCGCGGGGTATCGCGGCCTCATGCCCGACGGTCGCCGCAGCGACGGCCTGCTGATCGCGGCCAGCGCCGGCACCCCGGTGCGCGCGGTCGCCGACGGCACCGTCGTCTATGCCGAATGGATGACCGGCTACGGCCAGTTGCTGATCGTCGACCACGGCAATGGCTACATGAGCCTCTACGCGCACAACGACGCGCTGCTCAAGGACGCCGGCACGCAGGTACGGCGCGGCGATCCGGTCGCCACCGTCGGCACCTCGGGCGGGCAGGGCCGGCCATCGCTGTACTTCGAGCTGCGCCGCGGCGGCACGCCGGTCGACCCGGGCGTCTGGCTGCGCCGCTGAAGCCTCGACACGCCTTTCCGCACGGCCGGCTAACGTGCTGAACTCGCACGTCCCGCGGCGGTCCGACCGTCGTCAATCTTCCGGAGTCGCCATGCGCCGTCGCCTGCTCGCCCTCGCCCTGCTCACCGCCGCGCTCCCGCTGGCGGCGCAACAGGCACCCGCGACACCGCCGGCCGTCCCGGCCACGCCGCTGCCCGCGGCCGATCCGCAGGCGCCCGCCGCGAAGCCGCCGTCCCCCGCCGCCACCGCGGATGCAGCGAAGAAGGCCGCCGACGACGCGCGCAAGGTGCCGCTCGACGAGATCCGGCGCTTCGTCACCGTCTACAACGCGGTCAAGCAGGCCTACGTCGAGCCGGTGACCGACGACAAGCTCATGCGCGCCGCGATCCACGGCCTGCTGCTCGACCTCGATCCGCACAGCACCTACTTCGACCGCAGCGCGGCCGAGGACTTCAACCAGAACGCGCAGGGTGCCTACGAGGGCATCGGCGTCGAGTTGCAGCGCCAGGAGGACGGCTCGCTCAAGGTCGTGGCGGCGATCGACGACACGCCGGCCGCGAAGGCGGGCGTCAAGGCCGGCGACGTGATCGTCGCGATCGACGGCAAGCCCTTCCGCCCCGACGAGGGCGACAGCTCCGCCCCGCTGCGCGGCCCGGCGGGCAGCAAGGTGCTGCTGACGATCATCCGCAAGGGCGAGAAGAAGCCGCTCGACATCACCGTGGTGCGCGACACCATCCGCATCACGTCGATCCGCTCGCGCGTGCTCGAGCCGGGCTTCGGCTACGTGCGTGTCGCCGCGTTCCAGGCCGACACCGCGGCCGATTTCGAGAAGGCGCTCGACCGCCTCAAGGCCGGCGGCAAGCTGCGCGGCCTGGTCATGGACCTGCGCAGCAACCCCGGCGGCCTGCTCACCAGCGCCGTGCAGATCGCCGACGACCTGCTCGACAAGGGCGGCATCGTCAGCACGCGCGGCCGGCTGCCGATCAGCGACGCGCAGTTCGCCGCGACGCCGGGCGATCGCCTCGACGGCGCGCCGGTGGTGGTGCTGGTCGACGGCGGTTCGGCCAGCGCATCGGAAGTGCTCGCCGGTGCGCTGAAGGACAACGGCCGGGCGCGCGTGGTCGGCAGCCGCACGTTCGGCAAGGGCTCGGTGCAGACCGTGCTTCCGCTCGACAACGGCGACTCGGTGAAGCTCACCACCGCGCGCTACTTCACGCCCAGCGGCAAGTCGATCCAGGCGCTGGGCATCGTGCCCGACGTGCCGTTCGCGGCGCCGAAGGCCGACACCGTGCGCCCGGGCCTGTCGGAGGCGAGCCTGCCGGGCCACCTCGCGGGCGAGGCCGGCGACGACACCCGCGCCGGCGACGTGCTGGAAGGCGAGGGTTACATCGCGCAGGCGCTGGCCGAGCTCAAGCGCATGGCCGGCGTGCCGGCGGCGCCCGCGCAGAAGTGAGGCCAACGCGCGTCGCCCGTCACGGGCGGCGCGCGAGCGTCAGCGCGGCTTGCCGGGCATCGGGAACGGCGTCACCACGCGCTCGCCGGTGGCCGCGTCGCGGATCGCCGACTGCGACTTCTTCTCGACTTCCTCGATGCGCACGATCGAATGCATCGGCAGGTGCAGCAGGCGCGTGTTGCCGAACTCGTCGCGCAGGCGTTCCTCGGTGGGATCCACGACCAGCCCTTCGTTGACGTCGAACACCAGCTCGCCCACCTCGGTGAAGCCCCACAGCGCGCCGCTGGCGACGTGCCGGGCGTAGAGCTCGTAGACCTTGCCGGCGTTGAGGAAGGTGACCTTGTAGAGCGGCTTGGGCATGGCGGTGGCGTCGACTGCGGTCGCGTCGGTGTGGGGACGCGGGCCCCGCGGTTCAACAGCATGCGCCCACGGGCGACGCGCGGCTCAGAAGCCGTGGCCGCGCTTCATCCGGCGTTTGATCGCCCCGCGCGAGAGCACCGCGAACGCGCCGCCGAAGGCGAAGCCGGCCAGGTGCGCCGACCAGGCCACCGCGCCGAAGGCCGGCCCCACGAACGTGTAGACCAGCTGCAGGCCGGCCCAGACGCCGATCAGCACCGCCGCGGGCATGCGCACGAACTGCAGGAACAGCCCGAGCGGCAGCACCAGTCCGAGTCGAGCGGACGGGAACAGGGCGAGATAAGCGCCGATCAGCGCCGAAACCGCGCCACTGGCGCCGATGATCAGGCGGTCCGGGCGGTCGATCGCCAGCACCGCGGCGAGGTTCGCCACGGCGCCGCCCAGCAGGAACAGCGCGAGGAAGCGCCACGGCCCCATCGCGCGCTCGGCCGGCGCGCCGAAGATCAGCAGGAACAGCAGGTTGCCGATCAGGTGCGCCCAGTCGGCGTGCAGGAACAGCGCGGTGACCAGTCGGGCAAGGTGGCCGTCGGCCAGCGAGGCCCACGCCGCCGCCCACGAGCGCAGGTCGCCCGACAGCGCGCCCCATTCGACCAGCAGTCGGCGCTGGCTGCTGTCCGGCAGCAGGCTCGCCACCACGAAGCAGCCCCAGAGCGCAACGAAGACGGTCGGCATCGCCCAAGGCAGGGGCGGCTTGTCGCGGGGCGGGATCGGGACGAACACGGGCGGCTTCCTTGCAGGCCCCACCATCATGCGACAGCCGGCGCGGCGGCGCAGGCGGCGGTCGGGGCGACCGGGCCTATTGTTACGTGACGGTTAACGGCTATATTCGGTGCCGCATGGTCGCGACAGCCGGCCAGCCACACCAGCCGGCCCGCCGGCAGCGAATTCCCTTTCGGAGAGAGTCATGCAGAACGGCTTCATGCGCGTCACCGCGCTCGCCCTCGGTATCGCCGGCGCGCTGACGCTGGGCAATGCCCATGCGTCGGGCTTCCAGATCCGCGAAAACAGCGTCAAGAACCTCGGCCGCGCCAACTCGGGCACGGCGGTGGCGAAGAAGGATGCCTCGGTCGTCTCCAACAACCCGGCCGCGATGGTCAACATCGACCGCACCACGGTGCAGGCCGACGTCACCCTGATCGACCTCGACGCCGAGTTCACCGGCGGCGGCAAGACCGCGATCGGCACGCCGCTCAACGGCGGCAACGGCGGCGACCCGGGCGAGATGACGCCGGTGCCGGCGCTGGCCGCGGTGTTCCCGCTGTCGGGCAGCCTCGACAACCTCACCGTCGGCGTCAGCGTCGACGCGCCGTTCGGCCTCAAGACCGAATACGACCCGAACTGGGTGGGCCGCTACAACGCGATCACCTCGGACGTGAAGACGGTCGACCTCAACCTCTCGGCCGCCATCGCGCTGACCGAGCGCTTCTCGATCGGCCTCGGCGCCATCGTGCAGCACGCCGACGTGACCCTGTCGAACGCGATCGACTTCGGCACGGCCGTCTGCGCCGCGTCGGGCAACCTCGCCAACTGCGTGAACCCGGCCTACCCGTTCCGTCCCCAGAACAACGACGGCACGGTGGAAGTGAGCGGCAACGACACCAGCTTCGGCTGGCGCGTGGGCATGCAGTGGCGCCCGACCGATCGCCTGACGATCGGCGCCGTGCACCGTTCGGAAATCGACCACGACCTGCAGGGTCGCGCCGACTTCACGGTGCCGTCGGCCGTCGCCGCGATCCCGAGCGTCGGTTCGGTCTACCGCGACACCGACATCAACGCGCCGCTCACCACGCCGAGCGTGACCACGGTCAGCGTCGAATACGCCATCACCGACGCGTTCCGCCTGATGGCCGACTACCAGGCGACCGACTGGCATTCGCTGCAGGCCGTGCGCATCAACCGCGAAGGCGGTGGCGTGCTGGGCAACGAGCCGTTCCAGTGGAAGGACACCAACTTCTACTCGCTCGGCGGCGAGTGGGACCTGAGCCCGGCGTGGACCCTGCGCGCGGGTATCGCGAAGGACGAGTCGCCGACCAACGACACGTACCGCACGCCGCGCCTGCCGGACAAGGACCGCAAGATCTTCACGATCGGCGCGACCTGGAACGTGACCGACGCCTTCAGCGTCGATGCGGCCTACATGCGCATCAACGTCGACGACCCGACCATCAACAACATCCACTCGTCGAGCAACTCGACGCTGACCGGTACGTTCAAGGCGCATGCCGACCTGTTCGGCATCGCGGCGCAGTACCGCTTCTGATCGACGCGAGTCGATGCAGTGCAGAAAGCCCCGCTTCGGCGGGGCTTTTTGTTGGCGCCGACATCGCGGGCGACGGCCACACAAAAGCCCTGCTTTCGCAGGGCTTTTTCGTCGCTTGTTGTTGCCGCGTCAGTCGCCCAGCGTCAGCAGCGAGGCATTGCCGCCCGCCGCGGTCGTGTTGACCGTGATCGTCTTCTCGGTGGCGAAGCGTGGCAGGTAGTGCGGGCCGCCGGCCTTCGGCCCGGTGCCCGACAGGCCCTGCCCGCCGAACGGCTGCACGCCGACCACCGCGCCGATCTGGTTGCGGTTGACGTAGCAGTTGCCGACCTTGATGCGGCTGGCGATCTTCTCGATCGTCGCGTCGATGCGCGAATGCACGCCCAGCGTCAGGCCGTAGCCGGTCGCGTTGATCGCATCGATCACCGCGTCGAGCTGGTCGGCCTTCCAACGGATCACGTGCAGCACCGGGCCGAACACCTCGCGATGCAGCTGGTCGAGCGAACGCAGCTCGTACGCGCGTGGCGCGAAGAAGCTGCCATGCGCCGCGTTCTCGCCGAGGCCCACTTCCGCGATCTTCGCGACCGCCTCGCGATCCATGCGCGCGGCATGCTCGTTCAGCACGCGCAGCGCCTCCTCGTCGATGACGGGGCCGACGTCGGTCGACAGCAGGCCCGGATCGCCGACGGCGAGCTCCGCCATCGCACCGGCGAGCATCTTGGTGACCTTGTCGGCGATGTCGTCCTGCACGAACAGCACGCGCGCGGCCGAGCAGCGCTGGCCGGCCGAGGTGAACGCCGAGCCGATCGCATCCTTCACCACCTGCTCGGGCAGCGACGACGAGTCGGCAATGAGCGCGTTCTGGCCGCCGGTCTCGGCGATCAGCGTGCCGATCGGCGCGTTGTCACGGGCGGCGAGCGCGCGATTGATCGCGCGGGCCGTGTCCGTCGAGCCCGTGAAGGCGACGCCGGCGATGCGGTCGTCGCGCGTGAGCGCGGCGCCGACGGTCGCGCCGTCGCCCGGCAGGAACTGCAGCACCGCTTCCGGCACGCCGGCTTCGTGCAGCAGCCTCACCGCGGCGAAGCCCACGAGGTTCGTCTGCTCGGCGGGCTTGGCGATCACGCAGTTGCCTGCGGCGAGCGCGGCGCAGACCTGGCCCATGAAGATCGCGAGCGGGAAGTTCCACGGCGAGATGCAGACGAACGTGCCACGGCCGGACAGCTGCAGCGTGTTCGACTCGCCGGTCGGGCCCGGCAGCGGCTCGGGCTTGAACAGCACACGCGCCTGCTCGGCGTAGTAGCGCAGGAAATCGACCGCCTCGCGCACTTCGGCGACGCCGTCGGGAATCGTCTTGCCCGCTTCCTTCGCGCACATCGCGATGAACAGCGGCAGGCGCTGCTCGAGCAGGTTCGCGGCGTGCTCGAGGATCGCGGCGCGGCTCGCGGCGGGCGTGGTGTTCCAGGCGTCGTGCGCGGCGGTCGCGTTGGCCAGCGCGCGCTCGACCAGCGCCGCGTCGGCGGCGATCCAATGGCCGACCACCTCGCGGCGATCGGCCGGGTTGGTGACCGCGATGCGTTCGCCCGAGGCGCGAGCACCGGCGACGATCGGCTCGGCGCTCCACGCCTGCGATGCGGCGGCGTTGACCTGGTCGGCGAGGATGCGCAGCGCGTCGTCGTTGGCGAGGTTCACGCCCATCGAATTGCTCCTGGAAAGGCCGTAGCTGCGGAAGAGGTCGACCGGCAGCGGAATGCGGGGATGCGGAATGGAATCGAACGTCGACACGATCTCGGTCGGGTCGCGCACGAGCTCGTCGACCGGGATCGACTCGTCGGTGATGCGGTTGACGAAGCTCGAGTTCGCGCCGTTCTCGAGCAGGCGGCGCACGAGGTAGGGCAGCAGGTCCTCGTGCGAGCCGACCGGCGCGTACACGCGGCAGGGCACGTTCAGGCGGTCGGCGGGGATCACCTCGGCGTAGAGGTCGTCGCCCATGCCGTGCAGCTTCTGGAACTCGAACGCGCGGCCGGCGGCCATGCGGTGCACGTGCGCGATGGTCTGCGCGTTGTGCGTGGCGAACATCGGGTAGATCGCGTCGGACGCGTCGAGCATCTTCCGCGCATTGGCGAGGTAGCTGACGTCCGTATTGGGCTTGCGCGTGAACACCGGATAGCCCGGCATGCCGTCCATCTGCGCGCGCTTGACCTCCGCGTCCCAGTACGCGCCCTTGACCAGGCGCACCGGGATGCGGCGGCCGGTGCGACGCGCGAGGTCGGCGATGAAATCGATCACTTCAGGCGCGCGCTTGGAATACGCCTGGATCGCGAGGCCGAAGCCTTCCCAGCCGGCGAGCGAGACATCGGCATACGCGCCGGCGATGACGTCCAGCGAGAGCTCCAGGCGGTCGGCTTCCTCGGCATCGACGGTGAAGCCGATCGCGTAGGACTTCGCCAGCTGCGCGAGCTCGAGCACGCGCGGCGTCAGCTCCGCATGCACGCGTGCGCGCTTGGCCTGCTCGTAGCGCGGGTGCAGCGCGGAGAGCTTCACCGAGATCGACGGCGCGCCGAACACCGCCGTCGCGTTGGACGGATCCACCGTCCCCTCGCCGCGCGAATGCCGGCCGATGGCGTGGATCGCCATGCGGTAGGCCTCGAGGTAACGATCCGCATCCGCCTGCGTGAGCGCCGCTTCGCCCAGCATGTCGAACGAGTAGCGGTAGGCCGCGTTGTCGCCCTTGCGCGAGCGCGCGAGCGCCTCGTCGATGGTGCGGCCCATGACGAACTGGTGGCCCATGATGCGCATGGCCTGGCGCACGGCGAGGCGGATCACCGGCTCGCCGACGCGGCCCAGCAGCCGCTTGAAGGCGCCGTGCACGTCGCGCTTGGTCTCGTCGGCGAGGTCGACGAGGTGGCCGGTGAGCATCAGGCCCCAGGTCGAGGCGTTGACCAGCACCGACGGCGACTGGCCCACGTGACGTTTCCAGTCGGCCTCGCCGAGCTTGTCGCGGATCAGGCGGTCGGCGGTCTCGGCGTCCGGGATGCGCAGCAGCGCCTCGGCGACGCACATGAGCAGCACGCCCTCCTCGGAGCCGAGGTCGTACTGGCGCATGAAGGCCTCGATCGCGCCCTGGTCCTTGGCGCGGCGACGCACGCGGGTGACCAGGTCGGCGGCCACGGCCTGCACGGCCAGCCGGTCCGCGTCGGGCAGGCGCGCCTGGTCGAGCAGGCGACGCACGTGGGCCGCCTCGTCGCGCACCCAGCCGGCGGTGATGGCGGCACGGGGGCCGGGCGGCGGCGGCGGCAGCTCGGGCGCGATGAGGGCGCGCGCCGGCGCGGTGCCGGGCGCGGTGGGGGATGGAGTCGACATCGGATCCCAACGACTGCGACGGAAGGCGCGTAGTCTAGGCCTGTCGTCGCGGGCCGGCACGCGGCGCACGTGCGAGGCGTTCACGCGTCCCGCGCCGCATGTTCGCGACGCCACGCAGCGCGCCGGAATGCGTTGCGACGCAGGTCACGCGCGGGCCGCCGGCTTGCCCGACCCCTCGCGCGGGGCTAACATTTCTCGGTTTCCGCCATGCCTCGGCTCGTCCGGCAACGCAGGCCACGACGGCCTGCGGCGGCTCCCCCGTCCTCCGTGGATCGCGCAGCGCGCGACGCCGGACGGCAGCCGGCGGCACTCCGCATCCAACGCCATTCGCTGATCTGGGGCTCCATCTGATGAAAGCCGGTCGTATCAAGCAGTGGGCCGCGGGCCTCGTGGCCCTCGCCCTGCCGGTCCTCGCGTTCGCGCAGCAGCACCCGGGCGACCCCACCAGCCCGCACCGCTGGCAGCTCAACATGCGCGAGGGCGTGACCCAGATTTCGCGCAACGCCTACGACGCGCACATGCTCGCGCTGTGGATCTGCGTCGGCATCGGCGTGCTCGTGTTCGGCGCCATGGCGGTCGCGATGGTGAAGTTCCGCAAGTCCAAGGGCGCGGTGGCCGACGTCGACTTCACGCACAGCACGAAGCTCGAGATCCTGTGGACTGTGATCCCGATCGTGCTGCTGGTCGCGATGGCGTTCCCGGCCACCAGCAAGCTGATCAACATGTACGACGTCCGCCAGTCCGCGATGACCATCAAGGTCACCGGTTACCAGTGGATGTGGAAGTACGACTACCTCGGCCAGGGCGTGTCGCTGACCAGCCGCCTCAAGCGCGAGAGCGACGACCTGCGCCAGAGCGGCAAGGTGCCGACGCTGGCCGAGTCGCCGAATTACCTGCTCGAGGTCGACAACGAGCTGGTCGTGCCGGTCGGCACCAAGATCCGCTTCGTCGTCACCGCCGACGACGTGATCCACGCCTGGTGGGTGCCGTCGCTGGGCTGGAAGCAGGACGCGATCCCGGGCCTGGTCAACGAGGCCTGGGCCAAGATCGACCGCCCGGGTGTCTACCGTGGCCAGTGCGCCGAGCTCTGCGGCAAGGACCACGGCTTCATGCCGATCGTCGTGCGCGCCGTGCCGATGGCCGAGTTCCAGCAGTGGATGGCCGCCCACCAGGCCGCGCCCGCCGCCGCGCCGACCCCCGCCGCGCCCGCCGGCACCAACCCGACCGCCCCGGCCGCGAATGCGCAGCCGACGACGGCCGCGGCCCCGAATTCCGACGCCCCGACCGCTCCGGTCGCCGGCTGATCGCACGAATCACGCAGAGGTAGTCATGGCTGTCACGCATCCCGCCGCCGACCATCACACCGATGAGCACGGCCACGAGCAGGGCTTCATCGAGCGCTGGTTCTTCTCCACGAACCACAAGGACATCGGCACGCTGTACCTGGTGTTCTCGTTCACGATGTTCATCGTGGGCGCGTTCCTGTCGGTGCTGATCCGCGCCGAACTGGCCAAGCCGGGCCTGCAGTACTTCGACCCGATGCTGTTCAACTCGTTCACCACCATGCACGCGCTGGTGATGATCTTCGGCGGCGTCATGCCGGCCTTCGTGGGCTTGGGCAACTGGATGATCCCGCTGCAGATCGGCGCGCCCGACATGGCGCTGCCGCGCATGAACAACTGGTCCTTCTGGATCATGCCGTTCGCGTTCACGCTGCTGCTGATGACGTACTTCCTGCCGGGCGGCGCGCCCGCGGCGGGCTGGACGATGTACGCACCGCTGTCGCTGCAGGGCGGCTACAACGTCGCGTTCGCGATCTTCGCGATCCACCTGATGGGCATCAGTTCGATCATGGGCGCGATCAACATCATCGCGACCATCCTCAACATGCGCGCCCCGGGCGTCGACCTGCTGAAGATGCCGATCTTCGTCTGGACGTGGCTGATCACCGCGTTCCTGCTGATCGCCGTCATGCCGGTGCTCGCCGGCGCGGTGACGATGCTGCTCACCGACAAGTACTTCCACACCAGCTTCTTCAACGTCGCTGGCGGCGGCGACCCGGTGATGTACCAGCACATCTTCTGGTTCTTCGGGCACCCCGAGGTCTACATCATGATCCTGCCGGCGTTCGGCATCGTGTCGGAGATCATCCCGACCTTCAGCCGCAAGCCGCTGTTCGGCTACCAGGCCATGGTGTACGCGACCGCCGCGATCGCCTTCCTCTCGTTCATCGTGTGGGCGCACCACATGTTCACCGTCGGCATGCCGCTCGGTGGCGAGATCTACTTCATGTTCGCGACGATGCTGATCTCGATCCCGACCGGCGTGAAGGTCTTCAACTGGGTCACCACGATGTGGCGCGGCTCGCTCACGTTCGAGGCGCCGATGAAGTGGGCGATCTCGTTCGTGATCCTGTTCACCATCGGCGGCTTCTCGGGCCTGATGCTCGCGATCGTGCCGGCGGACTTCCAGTACCACGACACCTACTTCGTGGTGGCGCACTTCCACTACGTGCTGGTGACCGGCGCGCTGTTCTCGATCATCGCCGCGGTCTACTACTGGTGGCCGAAGTGGACGGGCCGCATGTACAGCCAGAAGCTCGCCAGCTTCCACTTCTGGTGGTCGATGCTCTTCGTGAACCTGCTGTTCTTCCCGCAGCACTTCCTCGGCCTGGCCGGCATGCCGCGCCGCATCCCGGACTACAACGTCGTGTTCGCGGACTGGAACCTGATCAGCTCGATCGGCGCGTTCGGCATGTTCGCCACGCCGTTCATCATGCTCTTCATCCTGTGGCACTCGAAGAAGTACGGCGAGCCGGCCACGGCACGCGTGTGGGAAGGCGCGAAGGGCCTGGAGTGGACCGTGCCGAGCCCGGCGCCGCACCACACCTTCACCGTGCCGCCGGTGATCCGCGACGGCGACCTCGCCCACGGCGACATCACGCACTGAGACGCCGCCGCGCATGACCGTCCCCGGCACCCCGCGCCCTGACGACGCCGCCCGCATCGCGCGGGCGCGTCGCACTGCGCTCGTGTTCGGGCTGGTCGCGGCGGCGGTGTTCGTCGGTTTCATGGTCTTCACGGCGATGTCCCGATGAGCACGCCCGCGCGCAATGCCGGCATCGGCAAGCTGCTGGTGGTCTCGCTGCTGGCCTTCGGGTTCACCTTCAGCCTGGTGCCGCTGTACCGGATCGCCTGCGAGAAGGTGTTCGGCGTACGCCTCGCGAAGGGGCCGCAGTCGGCCGGCGGCGGCGGCGCGGTCGGCAGCCGCTGGGTGACCGTGCAATTCGACGGCAACGTCAATTCCAAGCTCGACTGGCAGTTCCATCCCCAGCAGCTGACGATGCGCGTGCAGCCGGGCAAGCCGTACGAAACCACCTACTTCGCGCGGAACGTGTCGCCGGCGGCGATCGTCGGCAGCGCGGCCCCGTCGGTCGCGCCGTCGCGCGCCTCGCAGTACTTCGTCAAGACCGAATGCTTCTGCTTCACGGCGCAGACGCTGGCGGCCGGTGAGTCGCGCGACATGCCGGTCCGCTTCGTCGTCGATCCCGCCCTGCCGGCGGACATCTCGACGATCACGTTGTCCTATACCTTCTTCCGCAACGATACGCTGACCGCGCGCCTGGGCCCGACGCCCGCCGGCCGTGGCGCGGCGCCGTGACCGCGGCAATCTCGAATCAAGACCTACGGAACGCCGACATGGCCCAAGCCCATCCGATCGATCGCAACGTTTACTTCGTGCCGCACAGCAGCAAGTGGCCGTTCTTCGGCTCGATCGCGCTGTTCGTCACGATGATCGGCTTCGCCAGCTGGCTCAACGAGATCGCCTGGGGGCGCCCGGTGTTCTTCGTGGGCGTCGCGCTCGTCATCGCCGTGCTGTTCATGTGGTTCGGCGACGTGATCCGCGAATCGGTGGCCGGCAACTACAACAACCAGGTGGACGTCTCGTTCCGCATGGGGATGATCTGGTTCATCTTCTCGGAAGTGATGTTCTTCGCGGCGTTCTTCGGCGCGCTGTTCTACACGCGCGCGTTCGCGTTGCCGTGGATCAGCGGCGAGGGCGACGGCGCCGCGACCCACGCGATCCTGTGGGAAAGCTTCAGCTCCGGCTGGCCGAACAACGGCCCGGCCGGCATCGGCGGTCCGTTCCATACGATCCCGGCCTGGGGCCTGCCGCTGATCAACACGCTGATCCTGCTTACCTCGGGCAGCACGGTGACGGCGGCGCACCACGCGCTCAAGAGCGGCCACCGCAAGTCGCTGCTGTTCTGGCTGGGCCTCACCGTCGTGCTCGGCTGCACGTTCCTGTTCCTGCAGGCCAGCGAGTACGCCGAGGCCTACAAGGAGCTCAACCTGACGCTCGGCTCGGGCATCTACGGCTCGACGTTCTTCATGCTCACCGGCTTCCACGGCCTGCACGTGACGCTGGGCACGATCATGCTGGCGATCATCTGGCTGCGTTGCGCCAAGGGCCACTTCGACCGCGACCACCATTTCGCCTTCGAGGCGGTGGCCTGGTACTGGCACTTCGTCGACGTGGTCTGGCTCGGCCTGTTCCTGTTCGTCTACGTCCTCTAATCACGCGGACGCGGGATACGACGACGGGCCGGCACCTGCCGGCCCGTTGGCGTCTGGAACGGGGTATCAGCGCGGCGGGTTGGAACCGACGCCGTGGAAGTCGATCCAGCCCATCCAGGCGGCCAGCACCACGGCCAGGATGAGCACGATGGACAGCACGATGCGGCGCGTGAGCGCGTTCACCGTGCGGCGGCTCTCGCCCTTGTCGACCAGCATGTAGTACAGGCCCGCGCCGAGGTTCCAGATGATCGCGATCAGGAACGCAATGACGAGCAGCGTCTTCAGCGATTGGTTCACGCAGGTCTCCGGACGTCACGCGGCGATGGGCCGCTGCGCATTATCGCGTGCCGTGGTGGGGCTGTCGTGACCCGCCGCGGGCGGCTGCTGGTCGGATGGACGTGCGCGCTCGTGCTGGCGGCGGGCTTCGCGCGCCTCGGCCTGTGGCAGTCGCATCGCGCGGTGGAGAAGGAGCGCCTGCTCGCGGACGTGGCGACGGTGCTCGATGCCCGCCGCGCGCGACCGCTCGCCGCCGCCGCCGACACGCAACGTGTCCACGCCTACGACTGGGCCGCCGGTCGCGGCCGCTTCGTCGCCACCGCCCCGCTGCTGCTCGACAACCAGCAACGCGACGGCCGCGTCGGCGTGCGCGCCTACCGCGTGTTCCAGCCCGACGCGGGCACCCCGCTGCTGGTCGACATGGGCTGGCTGCCGATCGGCGCGGATCGCGCGCTGCCGCCCGTGGCGATTCCGCCGGGCGAGCTCGACGTGCGCGGTCTGCTCGCGCCGCCGCCGTCCGCCGGGCTGCGCATGGGCGCGCCGATGGCGAGCCAGGGTGACGCCTGGCTCGTCGTGCGCCTCGAGCCCACCGCCATCGCGCGCGAGTTCGGATTGCCGGCGCTCGCGCCGCGCGTGCTGCGGCTGGATCCCGCGCTGCCGTTCGGCTACCCGCGCGACCTGGAGCTGCTCGTCAACACGCTGCCCCCCGACCGGCACCGCGGCTATGCCGTGCAATGGTTCGGCCTGGCCGCCACCCTCCTCGTGATCGCCCTCGTCCTCACGTTCCACCGGAGTCGCCGATGACCGCCGCTGCCGCGTCCGACGCCACGCGTCGCCGCAACCGACTGACCCTGCTCGCGATCCTCGTGCTGTTCTTCGGCTCGATGCTGGTCGCCGGCGTGCTGCGCTTCGCCGACATCCATCCAGCCGCGACCCGCCAGAAGGGCGAGCTCCTCGATCCCTACACCGACCTGCGCGACGCGAAGCTGCACACGCTCGACGGCGCGGCCTACGAATGGGCGCCGATCCACCGCACGTGGCGCATCGTGGCCGCCGCGCCCGCGACCTGCGACGACGCCTGCCGCCGCCGCGCGCACGACATCGGCGTGGTGTGGGAAGTGCTCAACAAGGACGCGCCGCGCGTCGACATCCTCTGGTGGTGCGCGACGGCCGCCGGCTGCGGCTGGCCGCAGGGGCTGCCCGCGCCGTCGACCATGCGCGTGATCGCGCCGGACGCGGCACGCGCGCGCCTGCCGCGGGTGGACGTGCCGGCCGGCGTGCCGGTATACGTCGTGGATCCGAACGGCTTCGTCGTGCTGCGCTACGCGCCCGATGCCGACCTCGCGGGCCTGCGCCAGGACCTCGTCCGCCTCCTCAAGTTGCAGTGAGCACCATGGGCACGACTCCGCGTAACGGCACGGTCCGCGCGACCTACCGCCATTTCCACCGCATCGCCTGGCTCGCGGCCGCGCTCGCGCTGTGCGTGATCGTGTTCGGCGCGTTCGTGCGGCTGTCCAACGCCGGCCTGAGCTGCCCCGACTGGCCGACCTGCTACGGCCGCGCCGCGTGGCCGACGCATGCCAACGAGGTGGCGGAGCACGCCGCCAACGCGATCCGCGTCGCCGAGCCCGACAAGGCGTGGCGTGAACAGCTGCACCGCCACCTCGCCGCCTCGCTGGGCACGCTCGTGTTCGTGCTCGCGCTGCTGGCCGCGCGC
>NZ_SMRQ01000044.1 GCF_004359965.1 Cognatilysobacter segetis
ACCTGCGCAACATGGGCGTGGGTGCCTCGATGTCGATCTCGATCATCGCCGGCGGCCGCCTCTGGGGCCTGATCGCCTGCCACCACCGCGCGCCGCGCCTGGTGCCGCCGGTCATCCGGGCCGCGGCGGACCTGTTCGGCCTGTTCGTGTCGATGCGCGTGGCCGCACTGGAGCAGCAGCGCACGGTCGCGCACTTCGAGCATGCGCAGCAGGTGCGCGACGCGCTGGCGCAGCGGCTCGTAGGCGCACGCGACTTCGACGCGGCGCTCGCCGACGAGCTGCCGCTGCTGCGCGACAGCCTCGGCGCGGATGGCGTCGCGGTGTGGGCGCAGTCGCGCTGGCAGGCGGCGGGCGACGTGCCCGATCCGCGCCGCGCGGTGCAGCTGATCGACTGGCTGCAGGCGCAGGGCGCGGTCTCGCTGACCGCCAGCGATGCGATGGCCGAATGGGCGCCGCCGGTCGAGGGCGACCCGGTGGCCGGCGTGCTGGCGCTGCGGCTCGGTGCCGACGACTGGCTGCTGCTGTTCCGCAACGAGCAGGTGGAAACCGTGCGCTGGGCCGGCGAGCCCGCGAAGGCGCTGGTGCCCACCGACGACGGCCTGCGCATCGCGCCGCGCCGCAGCTTCTCCGTCTGGCGGGAAAGCGTGCGCGGCCACAGCGTGCCGTGGAGCGATGCCGACCGCCGCGGCGCGGCGCGGCTGCACCAGTTGCTGGCCGAGCAGCGCCGCCGCATCCAGACCCGCACCGACATGCCGGCGATGGAGCTGCAGCACCGCCAGGTCGCGATGGCCGACCGCCGCCAGCGGCTCGACCAGGCGTCGCAGATGCTCGAGGGGCTCGCGCACCTCGAGCCGGGCGCGAGCGAGCGCCTGGACGCGCGCATCGCCGAACTCGAAGCCGAGCTGCAGCGCCTGGCCGAAGCCGTCCCGCAGACCGAACCGGCGCGCCACGCGCACTGAGACCGGGCTGCGACGGCGCGCCCGTACACTGTCGACATGGATGTCTCCCACCTGATCGATGCGCTGAATCCCGCGCAGCGCGAGGCCGTCTGCGCACCGCCCGGCCACTACCTCGTCCTCGCCGGCGCCGGCTCCGGCAAGACGCGCGTGCTCACCCACCGCATCGCCTGGCTCAACGAGGTCGAGCGCGTGCCGGTGCACGGCATCCTCGCGGTCACGTTCACCAACAAGGCCGCGGCGGAGATGCGCCATCGCGTCGACATGCAGCTCTCGGGCGGCGTGCGCGGCATGTGGCTCGGTACCTTCCACGGCCTCGCGCACCGGCTGCTGCGGCTGCACTTCCAGCAGGCGAACCTGCCCGAGAGCTTCCAGGTGCTCGATTCGGACGACCAGCTGCGCCTGATCAAGCGCGTGCTGCAGGGGCTGGAGCTCGACGAGACGCGCTACCCGCCGCGCCAGGCCGCGTGGTGGATCAACGCGCGCAAGGACGAGGGCCGTCGCCCGCAGAACATCCAGGGCGGCGAGGACGAGTGGACCGACACCATGCGCCGCATCTACGCGGCCTACCAGGAGCGCTGCGACCGCGCGGGCCTGGTCGACTTCGCCGAGCTGCTGCTGCGCGCGCACGAGCTGCTGCGCGACCAGACGCAGCTGCTCTCGCACTACCGCAACCGCTTCAAGCAGATCCTCGTCGACGAGTTCCAGGACACCAACGACATCCAGTACGCCTTCATCCGCGTGCTCGCCGGCGACACCGGGCAGGTGTTCGTGGTCGGCGACGACGACCAGGCGATCTACGGCTGGCGCGGCGCGAAGGTCGAGAACGTGCAGAAGTTCCTGCGCGACTTCCCCGAGGCGAAGACGATCCGCCTCGAGCAGAACTACCGCTCCACCTCCAATATCCTCGACGCCGCGAACGCGGTGATCGCGCACAACCCCGGCCGGCTGGGCAAGAAGCTCTGGACCGAGGTCGCCGGCGGCGAGCCGCTGGACCTCTACGCCGCGTACAACGAGATCGACGAGGCGCGTTTCGTCGTCGAACGCATCAAGCAGTGGGTGCAGGCGGGCGGCAGCTATCGCGACACCGCGATCCTCTATCGCAGCAACGCGCAGTCGCGCGCCTTCGAAGAAGTGCTGATCGGCGAGCAGCTGCCGTACCGCGTCTACGGCGGCCTGCGCTTCTTCGAGCGCGCCGAGATCAAGGACGCGCTGGCCTACCTGCGCCTGATCGCCAATCGCAGCGACGACGCCGCGTTCGAGCGCGCGGTCAACACGCCGGCGCGCGGCATCGGCGAGCGCACGCTGGACGAGGTGCGCCGGCTCGCGCGCGCCGAAGGTTTCCCGCTGTCGGTCGCGGCGCTCAAGCTCGCCAGCGGCAACGTGCTCGCAGCGCGGGCGCGCACCGCGCTCGCCGGCTTCCTCAAGCTGATCGACGACCTGCAGGTCGAGTGCATGGAGCGCACGCTGCCGGAGAAGATCGACCATGTGCTGCTGCGCTCGGGCCTGCGCGAGTTCTACGCACGCGAGCAGAAGGGCCAGCTCGACTCGCGCATCGAGAACCTCGACGAACTGGTGTCGGTCGCCTCGCGCTTCAATTACCGCGAGGAGGACGACGAGGAGCCCGAGCTGCCGGAGCTGGTCGCCTTCCTGTCCTACGCGTCGCTCGAAGCGGGCGAAGGCCAGGCGCGTGCCAACGAGGATGGCGTGCAGCTGATGACGCTGCACAGCGCGAAAGGCCTGGAATTCCCGCTGGTGTTCCTGGTCGGCCTGGAAGAAGGGCTGTTCCCGAACAGCAAATCGGCCGAGGAAGCCGGGCGCATGGAGGAGGAGCGCCGGCTGGCGTACGTGGGCATCACCCGCGCGCGCGAGAAGCTGGTGCTGAGCTACGCCGAGGCGCGCCGCATCCACGGCATGGACATGTACGGCATGCCCTCGCGCTTCCTGCGCGAGATCCCCTCGGCGCTGGTGCACGAGGTGCGGCCGAAGGTGCAGGTGTCGCGGCCGGCCTACGGCGGCGGCGGGCGGCGTCTCGACAACGGGCTTACCGAGGCGCCGGCGATGCCGCTCGGCGCGGCGGTGCGCCATCCGACGTTCGGCACGGGCACCGTGATCGACGTCGAGGGCAGCGGCGCGCATGCGCGCGTGCAGGTGAATTTCGACGACGTTGGCGCGAAGTGGCTGGTCGCCGCGTTCGCGAATTTGCAGCGGATCTGACGACGGGCCACCGCGCGGCGCGCGGCGGCCCCGCCGCCTTTACTGCGCGAGCTTGCAGTGCTCGACGGTCGGCTTGCCGCCGACCGCGGCCGCACCGTCGCAGGCGAGGATCACCTGCTGGCCGACGCGCAGCGACGCCGCGGTGTCGCGCGCTAGTCCGAGCGCCTGCACCGGCGCGAGCTCGCCGGCGTTGAACGTCACCACGGGGCCACCCGCGGCGTCGGGATCGAGGCGGTCGACCATGCCGGCCAGCAGCAGGCGCTGGCCCTTGAACTGCTTGTCGCCCGCCGCGGCGCCGTCGACGTAGGCACCGGAGAACTCCACGGCGGTGACGGTGGTGCGCATCGCGATGTCGGGTCGCGGCGCGGGCGGCGCGGTCACCACCGGCGCCGGGCGCGCGGTGGCCGGCCCCGTCATCGACGGCGATGTGCCGAGCGCGCGGGTCGACGCGTCGCCGGCACCCTCGACGGGGCCGCCGCGCCACATGCCGGCACCGAAGTACACCAGCGGCGAGACGAGCAGCGCGGCGAGCAGCGGCGCGAGGCCCGCCCGCATGCCCCCGCGCACGATCGCCATGAGCGCCAGCACGATCGCGACCGCCACGAGCACCAGCCCGATCGTCCGCGCCAGCGGCATGCCCGGCACCAGCAGGCAGATCCAGCCCGCGACCAGCGCGAGCCACGCAGCGGGAACCCAGCGCGCACGGGGCGCGGCGGCGACAGCATTCATGCAGACCTCCTGGTCATCGAAGAAATCGGGAAGCGGGCGGCCGCGGGAGCGCTCACCAGCTGAAGATGCGGTACTGCACCGGCGTCACCGGCCCGTCGCCGCGGCGGCGGTCGAGCCGGCCGTCGTTGTCGTCGTCGGTCAGGTAGTAGGTGAGGCCCGCCTTGGGCACGATCTTCACCACCCGCAGCAGGCCGGCGACGCGGTACTCCGACACCACGTCGCCGTTGTCCATCGTGCGGGTCACGACGTCGGCGTCCCGCAGCGCGAGCGTGGGATCGTCCGGCGGCAGGCTGGCGCAACCGGCGAGCAGGAGCAGGACGAGCAGCGGGACGAGGCGGGGCATGGCGGACTCCGGTCGGGCCGCCAGCATACGGCCGCCCCGCCGTGAACGCGCGGCGCAGGGTGCGCGACGGCCGCGGCCTACAATCGCCGCATGAAGAAGCTCGTGCTGATCGACGGTTCCAGTTACCTCTATCGCGCCTTCCATGCGCTGCCGCCGCTCACCAACGAGCACGGCGAACCCACCGGCGCCCTGTTCGGCGTGGTCAACATGCTGAAGTCGGTGCTGGCCGAAAAGCCGGACTTCGTCGCCTACGTGGTCGACGATTCGGGCCCGACGTTCCGCGAAGCGCTGGACCCGCAGTACAAGGCGCATCGCCCGCCGATGCCGGACGACCTGCGCGCGCAGGTGCAGCCGGTCTGCGACATCGTGCATGCGCTCGGCATCACCATCGTGCGCGAGCCGGGCGTGGAGGCCGACGACGTGATCGGCACGCTCGCCGTGCGCGGCTTCGACGAAGGCCTCGACGTCACCGTCTCGACGTCCGACAAGGATTTCGCGCAGCTGGTGCGCGAGCCGGTGGACGGCCGCGGCATCGCGCTGGTCAACACCATGAGCGGCAGCCGCATGGACTCGGTGCAGCGCGTGGTCGAGAAGTTCGGCGTGCGGCCCGACCAGATCATCGACTACCTCGCGCTGGTGGGCGACAGCGTCGACAACATCCCCGGCGTGGAGAAGTGCGGCCCGAAGACCGCGGCGAAGTGGCTCGCCGAATACGGCACGCTCGACGGCGTGATGGCGAACGCGGGCGCCATCAAGGGCAAGATCGGCGAGAACCTCGCGCGCGTGCTCGACCGCCTGCCGCTCAACCGCACGCTCACCACGATCAAGCTCGACTGCGCGCTGGCGTTCGGTCCGCAGGACCTCGCATTGCGCGAGCGCGACCACGAGGCGCTGCGCGTGCTGTTCGAGCGCTACGGCATGCGGCAGGCGTTGCGCGAGCTCGAAGGCGGCGCGGCGGCGTCACCCGGCGCGTCCGGCAGCCGCGGCGTCGCGGCGCAGGTGGCCGCCCCGGTCGCGCTCGACCCGGCACTGTCGGCGCCCGGCGAATACGAGACCGTGCTGACGCGGGCGCAACTCGACGCCTGGGTGGAAACGCTGCGCGCCGCCGACGAATTCGCCTTCGACACCGAGACCGATTCGCTCGACGCGCTGTGCGCGAACCTGGTCGGCCTGAGCTTTTCCGTCGAACCGGGCCGCGCCTGCTACATCCCAGTGGCGCACGACTATCCCGGCGCGCCCGCGCAGCTCGACAAGGCCGAGGTGCTGCGCGCGCTCGCACCGCTGCTCGAGGATCCGTCGAAGCGGAAGCTCGGCCAGCACGGCAAGTACGACATCCACGTGCTGCGCTGCCATGGCGTCGACGTGCGCGGCTATGCCGACGACACGATGCTCGAGAGCTTCGTGCTCAACGCCACCGCCACGCGCCACGACATGGATTCGCTGGCGAAGAAGTACCTCGGCTACGACACGGTCAAGTACGCCGACGTCGCCGGCAAGGGCGCCAAGCAGATCCCGTTCTCGCAGGTCGCGCTCGACGACGCCACGCGCTACGCGGCGGAGGATGCCGACGTCACCCTGCGCCTGCACCGCGTGCTGGGCCCGAAGCTGCGCGAGGTGCCGGCGCTGGAGCGCGTGTACCGCGAGATCGAGATCCCTTTGATCCCGGTGCTCGAACGCATCGAGGCCAATGGCGTGATGATCGACGCCGACGAGCTGCGTCGGCAGTCGGCGGACATGGCGCGCCGGATGCTGGAGATCCAGCAGCGCGCGACGGAAGTCGCCGGGCGCAGCTTCAACATGGACTCGCCCAAGCAGATCGGCGCGCTGCTGTTCGACGAGCTGGGGCTGCCGGCGACCGAGCGCACGCCCACCGGCGCGCCGTCGGTCAACGAGGCCGCGCTCGAGGCGATCGCCGACCAGCACGAGCTGCCGCGTCTGATCCTCGACTACCGCAGCCTCGCGAAGCTGCGCGGGACGTATACCGACAAATTGCCGGAGATGCTCAACCCGCGCACGCACCGGCTGCACACGAGCTTCCACCAGGCGGGTGCCGCGACGGGGCGGCTCGCATCGAGCGATCCCAACCTGCAGAACATCCCGATCCGCACCGAGGACGGCCGGCGCATCCGCACCGCGTTCGTCGCGCCGGAAGGCCGCCGCATCGTCGCCTGCGACTACTCACAGATCGAGTTGCGCATCATGGCGCACCTGTCGGAGGACCCGGCGCTGCTGCGCGCGTTCACCTCCGGCGTGGACGTGCATACCGCGACCGCGGCGGAAGTGTTCGGCAAGCCGGTCGATGCCGTGGAGCCCGGCGAGCGTCGCGCGGCGAAGGCGATCAACTTCGGCCTGATGTACGGCATGAGCGCCTTCGGGCTCGCGACGCGGCTGGGCATCTCGCGCGGCGAGGCGCAGGACTACATCGCGCTGTACTTCGCCCGCTATCCCGGCGTGCGCGACTACATGGACCGCACGCGCCAGCAGGCGCGCGACCAGGGCTACGTGGAGACCGTCTTCGGCCGCCGGCTGTACCTGGAGAACATCAACGCGCGGAACCAGGGGCTGCGCTCGGGTGCCGAGCGCGCCGCCATCAACGCGCCGATGCAGGGCACGGCCGCCGACATCATCAAGCGGGCGATGATCGACATCCACGGCTGGCTGCAGCCGCATGCCGAGCGCGCGCTGATGGTGCTGCAGGTGCACGACGAACTGGTGTTCGAGGTGGACGAGGCCTTCGTGCCCGAGCTCATCGACGAGGTGAAGCGGCGAATGGCCGCGGCAGCCGAACTCAAGGTGCCGCTCGAGGTGGACGCGGGCGTCGGCCGCAACTGGGACGAGGCGCATTGAGGCCGGTTCTGCACCACCGTGGGGCGCGAGCGGCAACGCCAAAGCGGCGGCGCAGCGGACAACTGCGGTGGCCGTCGTTGCGGATCTACGCCGAGCATCACGGTTCGCCGACGAACGGCGCCGATTTCGTGAATCGCCCCTGAATTTTCCGGGAAGCAGGCCCGGGGTCTTCACTTGGCGTGCATGTTCAGGGTGGTCTTATGCACCTGCGCCGGATGCAACGTCCGACGCTGATCCTCCCCTCCCCTGGAGCGATCCCGGAACGTAAGGTCCCTCCCCAGACCCCGTTCCCCAGCCCCGCCGGCCCCCCCTGCCTGCGGGGCTTTTTATTGCCCGCGATCCGGGCCGGCGCTCAGCCCAGCTCGGCCAGCCAGTCGCGCGGGCGCAGGTAGTCCGCGAGCCGGGCCTCCGCCGTGCCCGCCTCCGGCGCGTAGCCGTATTCCCAGCGCACCAGCGGCGGCAGCGACATCAGGATCGACTCGGTGCGGCCGCCGGACTGCAGGCCGAAGTGGGTGCCGCGATCGAAGACCAGGTTGAACTCGACGTAGCGGCCGCGCCGGTACAGCTGGAACGCGCGCTCGCGCTCCCCGTACGGCATGTCGCGGCGGCGCTCCACGATCGGCAGGTAGGCATCGAGGAAGCCGTCGCCGACCGCGCGCAGATAGGCGAATTCGGTGTCGAAGTCGCCGTGCAGATCGTCGAAGAACAGGCCGCCCACGCCGCGCGTCTCGTCCCGGTGCTTCAGGAAGAAATACTCGTCGCACCAGCGCTTGTGCGCGGCGTAGCGCGCCTCCCCGCCGAACGGCTCGCAGAGCGCGCGCGCGACGCGGTGCCAGTGCAGCACGTCCTCGTCGATCGGATAGAACGGGGTCAGGTCGAAGCCCCCGCCGAACCACCAGGCGACGGTCTCGCCGTCGCGCGTCGCACGGAAGTGGCGCACGTTCGCGTGCGTGGTCGGCACGTACGGATTGCGCGGATGGAAGACGAGCGATACGCCCACCGCCTGCCAGGACGCGCCGGCCAGCTCGGGGCGGTTCGCCGTCGCCGACGGCGGCAGCGTGCTGCCCGACACGTCGGAGAAACCGATGCCCGCCTGCTCGAACACCGCGCCGTCGCGCAGGATCCGCGTGCGGCCGCCGCCGCGGATCGGCGACGTCGACGCCGGGTCCTTGGTCCATGCGTCCTCGACGAAGCGTGCGCGGCCGTCCGCGCCCTCGATCGCCGCGCAGATGCGGTCCTGCAGGCCGGCGAGGTAGTCGCGGACGGAATCGAGCGGAGGCAGGGGCGTGGTCATCGCACGATTCTAGCGAGCGCGCCGACGCGGCCTGCGACAATGCCCGCCCCTCCGGAGCCGCCATGACCGACCTCGCCCTGCCCGTGCTCCATCGCGACGACCAGCTCGCCGTGGTGAACAAGCCCGCGGGGCTGATGGTCCACGACAGCGCGCTGGCGCGCGGCGAAACCGACTTCGCCGCCGACCGCCTGCGCGAGCAGTTCGGCCGGCCGGTGTTCCTCGCGCACCGCCTCGACCGCGCGACCTCGGGCTGCCTGCTGCTCGCCTTCGATCGCGACACGGCCGGCGCGCTCGGGCGCACGCTCATGTCGCACGAATTCGAGAAGACCTACTGGGCGATCTGCCGCGGCTGGCCCGACGACGCCTTCGAGGTCGACTACGCGCTCGACGGCGGGCCGGGCAAGCCGCTGAAGAAGCCGGCGGTCACGCGTTTCCGCCGACTCGCCACCGCCGAGATCGACGTCCCGTCCGCGGGCTTTCCGACCTCCCGCTACGCCTGGCTCGAGGCGCAGCCGCTGACCGGGCGCTTCCGGCAGATCCGCCGGCACCTCAAGCACGTGTCGCATCACCTGATCGGCGACACCAGCCACGGCGACGGCCGCCACAACCGGGCGTTCCGGATGATGGGCATCCACCGCATGCTGCTGCATGCGCGCGCACTGGCGTTCGCGCATCCGGCCACGGGCGTAGCGATGCGCGTGGAGGCGCCGGTCGACGCGGAGTTCGCGAAGGCGCTGGCGCTGTTCGGAGCCGACGCGGCCGCGTGACCGCCGCCTCAAGGGCGCCGAGCCAGCGGCCGTTACGATAGGCCGCATGACGTCGCCCGTTTCCATCGCGATTCCCGAGGCCGAACTGGTCGAGCGCTTCGTGCGCTCGGCCGGGCCGGGCGGTCAGAACGTCAACAAGGTCGCGACCGCGGTCGAGCTGCGCTTCGACATCGCGAACTCGCCCTCGCTGCCCGACGACGTGCGCGAGCGCCTGCTCGCGCGCCGCGACCGCCGCGTCACCGGCGAGGGCGTGCTGGTGATCAGCGCGCAGCGCTTCCGCACCCAGGAGCGCAACCGCGAGGACGCGCGCGAGCGCCTGCAGGCCTTCGTCGACGCCGGGCTGCACGTGCCGAAGAAGCGCGTGGCGACGAAGCCGACGCGGGCGTCGAAGGAGCGCCGGCTCGGCGCCAAGCGCGAGCGCGGCACGATCAAGAAGGCGCGCACCGTGCGCGACTGGGACTGAGCATGGCCGACGGGTATCCGCGACACGAGGGCGCGGCCGGGCGCATCCCGACGATCCCGCCGCGCGTGCCGCAGGTGCCGCCCAATCGCTTCACCCGGGCCTTCGGCCGCTGGGTGCTGAAACTCGGCGGTTGGCGGATGGTCGGCGAGCTGCCGGATGCCGCGAAGGTCGTGCTGATCGGCGCGCCGCACTCGTCGAACTGGGACGGCATCTGGGGCTTCGCCGCCAAGCTCGCCCTAGGGCTGGACATCCGCATCCTCGGCAAGGACACGCTGTTCAAGGTGCCGGGCGTGGGCGCGCTGCTGCGCCGGCTGGGCGTGATCCCGGTCGATCGCAGCAACCCCAAGGGCGTCGTCGAGCAGGCCGCCGCGATGCTGCGCGCGGCCGACGCGCTGTGGTTCGGGCTGGCGCCGGAAGGCACCCGCAAGCGCGTGGAAAAGTGGAAGACCGGCTTCTGGAAGATCGCGCGCGCGGCCGACGTGCCGGTGCTGCCGGTGTACTTCCACTATCCCGACCGCGTGATCGGCATCGGCCCGCTGTGGCCGCTGACCGACGACCCCGAGGCCGACATGGCGCGCATCCGCGCCTGGTACGCGCCGTGGCAGGGCAAGAACCGCGGCACGGTCTGAGCGCCGTCAGCCGGCCTGCTTCACCAGTTCGATGAAGGCCCGGGCCTGCGCGCTCAGGGCGCGGCCGCGCCGCGTCACCACGCCGTAGCTGCGCGAGGGGAAGAACGCGGACAGCGAACGCGATGCCAGCCGCGCGTTGTCGGCGTCGGTCAGGCAGATCGCGGTGACGATGCTGATGCCCAGCCCCATCGCCACGTACTGCTTGATCACCTCCCAGCCGCCGACCTCCAGCGCCACCGTGTACGGCACGTGCGCGCGCTGGAAGACCATGTCGACCATGCGGTAGGTCGTCTGCCGTTGCGGCGGCAGGATCAGCCCGTAGGGCGAGAGGTCGGCGAGGGCGATCTCGGGCTTCGCCGCGAGCGGATGGTCCCGCGGCGTGATCAGCATCGGGTCGTAGGCGACCACCGGCTGCCAGGCGAGATCGCCCGGCACGTCGAGCATCGAGCCCACCGCCAGGTCCGCGCCGTCGTCGCGCAGCAGGTTGAGCCCGCGCGCGCCGGTGACGTTGTGCAGGATCAGGCGGATGTCCGGGTACTGTGCGCGGAACGCTTCGACGATGCGCGGCAGCAGGTAGACGATGGTCGAGCTGCCCGCGGCGACGTGCAGCTCGCCGGCATCGAGGCCGCGGATGCGGTCGCGGAAGGCGGCGTCGAGGCCGTCCAGGCCCTCCACCAGCGGCCGCGCCAGGTCGTAGAGCGCCTCGCCCTCGCGGGTCAGCGTGAGCCGGCGGCCGTTGCGCTCGAGCAGCGTGACCCCGAGGTCGCGCTCCAGCGCCTGCAGCTGCAGCGTCACCGCAGGCTGGCTGAGGAACATGGCCTCGGCCGCCCGCGACACCGACCCGAGCCGGGCGGTCTGGCAGAAGGCGCGCAGCGGCTTCAGGCGGTCGGCCTTGTAGGCGAAGCGGGGAGTCGCCGGTTTCCGGGGCATGACGGCCACGTGTATTCGATTTCCAAATACATCGCATTGCCAAAACTTGTTTGTCAAATACCAGACGCCGGCGCATGGTCGATTTCCCCATGGAACTCGACGAGGTAACGCGATGTCGGCAGTGCTGATGGCGTCGGACGACGGAACGCGCGGGATCGAGGTCCTGCGCCAGGCCGAGGGACAGGACCGTCTGCTGACACCGGCCGCACTGACCTTCCTTGCCGGCCTGCATCGCCACTTCGAGCCCGAACGCCAGCGCCGCCTGGCCGCCCGCCGCGTTCGCCAGGCCGCCTTCGACGCCGGCGCGCTGCCCGACTTCCGCCCCGACACCGCCGCGATCCGCGCCGCCGACTGGCGGGTCGCCCCGCTGCCGAACGCGCTGCAGGACCGCCGCGTCGAGATCACCGGGCCGGTCGATCCGAAGATGGTGATCAACGCGCTGAACTCCGGCGCCAAGGTCTACATGGCCGACTTCGAGGATTCGACGTCGCCGACCTGGGCCAACCTGATCGCCGGCCAGCAGGCGCTGCGCGCCGCGGTCGCTGGCACCCTCGAGTTCACCGCGCCCAACGGCAAGCACTACGCGCTGCGCCCGTTCGCCGAGCAGGCGGTGCTGATGGTCCGGCCGCGCGGGTGGCACCTCGACGAGAAGCACGTGGCCGTCGACGGCGTGCCGATGTCCGGCAGCCTGTTCGACGCCGGCCTGTTCGCCTTCCACAACGCCCATGCCTTGGCTGCGAAGGACCGCGGCCCCTTCTTCTACCTGCCCAAGCTGCAGTCCATGGAGGAAGCGCAGCTCTGGGCCGACGTGTTCGCCCACGTCGAGCGCGAGCTCAAGCTGCCGGCCGGCCAGATCAAGGTGACGGTGCTGATCGAAACGCTGCCCGCCGCGTTCGAGATGGACGAGATCCTCTACGCGCTGCGCGATCGCATCGCCGGCCTCAACTGCGGCCGCTGGGACTACGTCTTCTCCTGGATCAAGACGTTCCGCCGGCATCGCGACAAGGTGCTGCCCGAGCGCGGCCAGGTGACGATGACGCAGCCGTTCCTGCGTGCGTATTCGGAGCTGCTGATCCAGACCTGCCATCGCCGCGGCGCGCACGCGATGGGCGGAATGGCCGCGCAGATCCCGATTTCGAACGACGCCGCCGCCAACGACGCGGCCCTCGCCAAGGTGCGCGCGGACAAGCTGCGCGAGGTCACCGCCGGTCACGACGGCACGTGGGTCGCGCATCCCGCGCTGATCCCGCTGGCGCAGGCGGTGTTCGACGAGCGCATGCCCGGCGCGCACCAGAAACACCTGCTGCGCGAGGACGTGCTGGTCACGCGCGACGACCTCGTCACCCCGCCGATCGGCTCGATCACGCGTGCCGGCTTCGAGAACAACGTCGAAGTCTGCGTGCGTTACCTCGCCGCCTGGCTCGACGGCAACGGCTGCGTGCCGATCCACGGGATGATGGAAGACGCCGCCACCGCCGAGATCGCACGCGCGCAGCTGTGGCAGTGGCTGCACGCCGGCGACCTGCATCTCGACGACGGCACCCCCGTCGACGACACCCTGTTCGAGCGCGCGCTGATGACGCTGCCGCGCCTGGCCGCCACCGACATTCCCGGCGCCAGCCGCATCAACGAGGCGATCGGCCTGCTCGATCGACTCACGCACAGCGATGAACTCGAGGACTTCCTGACGCTGCCCGCGTACCGGCGCCTCGACTGAGTTTCCCGACAACCCGCGTTGACCCCGCCCGTTCGCGATCCGACCGGAACGGCCCTGCTTTGCCCACGACACGACACGAAGACAGGAGATCCGCCATGACCACGACGCTTCCGACCGCCGACCAGCTCCGCCAGCAATGGGCCACCGATCCGCGCTGGGCCGGCATCACCCGTCCGTATTCCGCCGAGGACGTCGTGCGCCTGCGCGGTCGCATTCCGGTCGAGCATTCCATCGCCAAGCTCGGCGCGGAGAAGCTGTGGAACTCGCTGCTCACGTCCGACTTCGTCAACGCGCTCGGCGCGATGACCGGCAACCAGGCGATGCAGCAGGTCAAGGCGGGTCTGAAGGCGATCTATCTGTCCGGTTGGCAGGTCGCGGCCGACGCGAACATCGCGGGCGAGATGTATCCGGACCAGTCGCTGTATCCGGCGAACTCCGTTCCGCAGGTCGTCAAGCGCATCAACAACACGCTGCTGCGCGCCGACCAGATCCAGTGCGCGGAAGGCGCGGGCGACATCGACTTCCTGCAGCCGATCGTGGCGGACGCGGAGGCCGGCTTCGGCGGCGTGCTCAACGCGTTCGAACTCATGAAGGCGATGATCGAGGCCGGCGCCGCCGGCGTGCACTTCGAGGACCAGCTCGCGTCGGTGAAGAAGTGCGGCCACATGGGCGGCAAGGTGCTGGTGCCGACGCGCGAAGCGGTCGAGAAGCTCGTCGCGGCGCGCCTCGCCGCCGACGTCATGGGCGTGCCGACGCTGATCGTTGCGCGCACCGATGCCGAAGCTGCCGACCTCATCACCAGCGATGTCGACGACAACGACAAGCCGTTCTGCACCGGCGAGCGCACCGTCGAAGGCTTCTACAAGACGAACAAGGGCCTGGACCAGGCGATCAGCCGTGGCCTCGCGTACGCGCCGTACGCGGATCTTGTCTGGTGCGAAACCGGTAGACCTGATCTCGAGTTCGCCCGCAGGTTCGCCGAAGCGATCCACGCGAAGTACCCGGGCAAGATGCTCGCCTACAACTGCTCGCCGAGCTTCAACTGGAAAAAGAACCTCGACGACGCCACCATCGCGAAGTTCCAGAAGGAAATCGCGTCGTACGGCTACAAGTTCCAGTTCATCACGCTCGCCGGCTTCCACGCGCTGAACTACTCGATGTTCAACCTCGCCTACGGCTACGCGCGCCACCCGATGAGCGCGTTCGTCGAGCTGCAGGAAGCCGAGTTCGCCGCCGCCGACCGCGGCTTCACCGCGGTTAAACACCAGCGCGAGGTCGGCACCGGCTACTTCGACGCGGTCACGCAGACCATCCAGGGCGCGCAGTCGTCGACCGTCGCGCTCAAGGGATCGACGGAGGAGGAGCAGTTCCACGGCGACGTGCCGGCACCGGTGCGCGTCGCCGCGTGAACGATCCCATCGATTGGGGCCGCGTCACGCTCACGATCGGACGCGCTGGGTCCACGCCAGCTGCGGTACGGCACCAGCGCCGGTCATCAGTGTTCCGGCGCGGAGGACCGACCGCCGCCGTATGTTCGGCGTCGGTCGCGTGTTTCACTTGATCACGCGGCCGACGCGCGAGCGGGCGCCGCCTCGACGCCCCGGTAGGCCAGCGCCTCGGCCAGGTGCGGGGTCTGGATGCGCTCCGCACCGGCGAGGTCCGCGATCGTGCGCGCGACCCGCAGGATTCGCACCGCCGAGCGTGCCGACAGCTGCAGGCGCTCCATCGCCTGCTCGAGCAGCGACTGGTCGCGCTCCTCCAGCCGGCAGGTGGCGAACGTCTCCGCCTGCGTCATGCGGCCGTTCGGCGTGCCGCCGCGCGCGAGCTGGCGCTGGCGTGCCGCGACGACCCGCCCGCGCACGTCGGCCGTGCATTCGCCGCCGGGCCGGTCGGTGCGCAGTTCGGCCGGCGGCAGGCGCGCCAGCGCGACGTGCAGGTCGATGCGGTCGAGCAGCGGCCCCGAAATACGGCCGCGGTAGCGCGCGATCGCGTCGCTGTTGCAGCGGCAGCGGCCGCTCGGGTCGCCGGCCCAGCCGCAGGGGCAGGGGTTCATCGCCGCCACGAGCTGGAAGCGCGCCGGGAACTCCGCGCTGCGCGCCGCGCGCGACACGGTGACCACGCCCGACTCCAGCGGCTCGCGCAGCACCTCCAGCACGTGGCGCTGCCATTCGGGCAATTCGTCGAGGAACAGCACGCCGTTGTGCGCCAGCGAGACCTCGCCGGGTCGCGGCTGTCCGCCGCCGCCGATCAGCGCGACCGCGCTGGCCGTGTGATGCGGCGTCCGGAACGGTCGCTCGCGCCAGCGCGCCGGGTCGAGCCCGCGCCCGCTGATCGACATCACCGCCGCCGCCTCCAGCGCCTCCGCCTCGCTCGCTTCGGGCAGCAGGCCGGGCAGCCGCGAGGCCAGCAGCGTCTTGCCGCAGCCCGGCGGCCCGATCAGCAGCAGATGGTGGGCGCCCGCGGCGGCGATCTCGAGCGCGCGCCGCGCCTGCGCCTGGCCGCGCACGTCGGCGAGGTCGGGCCCGGAGGCGGGCAGGGCCGCGACCGCCGCGGCCTCC
>NZ_SMRQ01000045.1 GCF_004359965.1 Cognatilysobacter segetis
TGCCGGCTCGAGGACGTGCGCGGCCGGCACCACCGCATGTTCGTCGACGCCGACGAGGCCGCGGGCGAGGGCTATCGCGAGTTCTGGCGCGCGCTGGGCCGTGGCGAGTTCCTGTCCGGCCAGGTCCGCCGCCTGCGCCCCGACGGCCGCGAGGTCTGGCTGCAGGCGACCTACAACCCGCTGTTCGACGACGCCGGCCGCCCGGTGCGCGTGGTCAAGTTCGCCAGCGACATCACCGCGCAGAAGCAGCGCGACCTCGACACCGGCGGCCAGATCGCCGCGATCGAGCAGGCGATGGCGGTGATCGAATTCGCGCTGGACGGCACCGTGCTGCGCGCGAACGCGAACGTCCTCGCCGCGATGGGCTACGCGGCCGACGAGGTGGTCGGCCGCCATCATTCGATGTTCGTCGACGAGGCCACGCGGGGCAGCGCCGAATACCGCGACTTCTGGCGCGACCTCGGCGAGGGCCGCTTCCGGTCGGGCCAGTTCCTGCGCGTGGGCAAGGGCGGTCGCGACGTCTGGATCGAGGCGAGCTACACCCCGATCCTCGACGGCACCGGCACGCCCTGCAAGGTCGTGAAGTTCGCCACCGACATCACCGCGCAGCGCAACCGCAACGCGGACTTCGAGAGCCAGCTGCGCGCGATCCACCAGGTGCAGGCGGTGATCGAGTTCGACCTCGAGGGCAACATCCTGGAGGCCAACGACAACTTCCTGCGTGCGGTCGGGCATGCGCGCGACGAGGTGGTCGGCCGCCACCATTCGATGTTCGTCGTGCCGGCCGAACGTGAATCCGCGGCGTACCGCGCGTTCTGGGCGCGCCTGGGCAGCGGCGAGGCCGACACCGGCCAGTACGAGCGGCGCGGCAAGGGCGGTCGCGCCGTGTGGCTGCAGGCCAGCTACAACCCGATCCTCGACGGCGCCGGCAGGCCCTACAAGGTGGTGAAGTACGCCACCGACGTCACCGCGCAGGTCGAACTCGCCAATGCGCTGAAGGCGCTGGTGGCGAAGGTCGAGACGTTCGCGCAGTCGATCAGCGCCGGCGCGCGCGAGATCGCGCTGGGCAACGACGACCTGGCCGCACGCACCGGGCAGCAGGCCGCGGCGCTCGAGGAAACCGCGGCGACGATGGAGCAGATGGGCGCGTCGATGCGTGACACGGCGCGCAATGCGCAGACCGCGAACGAGCTGGCCGGCAGCGTGGCCACGGCCGCGCGCGACGGGCACGCGGCGGTCGATCGCATGGCCGCGGCGATGCAGCGCATCCGCGACGCGAGCCGCCGGGTGATGGAGATCCTCGGCGCGATCGATGCGATCGCGTTCCAGACCAACATCCTCGCGCTCAACGCGGCGGTCGAGGCCGCGCGCGCGGGCGACAAGGGCCGCGGCTTCGCGGTCGTCGCCTCGGAAGTGCGCGCGCTGGCGCAGCGCTGCGTGGCGTCGGCGAAGGACATCAAGGGCATGCTCGCCGAATCCGGCGAAGCGGTCGCCGAAGGCGGGCAGCGCGTGCAGGTGGCCGATCAGGCGATGAAGGCGATCCTCGCCTCCGTCGCGCGCAGCACCGAGCTGATCGAGGCGATCAGCCATGCCACGCGCGGGCAGGGCGAAGGCATGCGTCAGGTCAACGACGCCGTGGCGAGCCTCGAGCAGACCACGCAGCAGAACGCGGCGCTGGTGGAGGAAGTGGCGGCCGCGTCGGCCTCGCTCGACCACGTGGCCGCCGAGCTGCACGCCACCATGGCCGCGTTCGCCGCGGGCCGCGACGCCGGCATCAGCGCGCGCGCCGCGACCACCGCCTGACGATCGCATGCGCCGGCCCGTGCGAACGGGCGGGCGCCGTCAGCCGCAGGCGATGCGCGTGATCACGTTGGCGGCGTCGACGTAGATGTTGAGCCGGCCTTCGCGGAACTCCATCGTCACCATCTGCCCGGGCTTGAGCACGCGCGCGATCTGCGCGCCGGCGCGCTGGCGCGCGAGCTCGACGTTCTGCGCGGTGGCCGGCTGGCCCACGAGCGACTGCGCGGCATCGGCATGGCATTCCGCGCGGGCGGGCGGCACGGGATCGGACATGGGCGGAGCGGTCGAACTGCAACCGGCGAGTGCGAGCAGTGCGGCGACGGGAAGGGTACGGAGCATCGGTCGGCCTCGGGGGATGGACGCCGACAGCATGCCCATCGCATCACAAGGCCGCGTCAAGCCTCAACCGCAGGCGGTGCGCGCGATCAGCGCGTGGTCGTCGAGATAGAGATTGAGGCGGTCGATGCGCGGGACGTCGTCCTGCGCGGCCTCGTCAGGCAGCACCAGGCGCACGGAGCGGCTGCCGCTCGCGGCGCGCGCATGGTCGACGATCGGTGCGCTGGCCGCGCGGCCGATCCACGCATCCGCCGCGCCGGGGCGGCAGGCGGCCGGCGTGCCGGCGTCGGCGGGGCGCATCGCGCTGCACGCGCCGATGGAGGCGAGCAGCACCACGACCGGCACGATCATGCGCGGCCACTCGGCATCGCGGGCGGTTGCTTGCAGCGGCATACGGGCTCCCGACAGGGGCATGGGAGCTTCAGGCTGCGTTTCATGCTGTCAGCGAAATGTCAAGGCATTCCAGCCTGGTCAGTCTGTTTCGCTGCACAGGCGCAGCAGGAGTTGAGACAACGTCGCGACGTCCTGCCGGTTGTGTTCGGCGACGCGCCGCAGGTTCACCGCATCGCCGCCGCGCAGGTACGACAGCCACGCGGCCGGCGCCTGCGAGCCCGGCAGGTCGTCCTCGCGCAGGATGCGCAGCGCCTCGCGCTCGATCGTCGCGAGCCGGCAATTCTCCCAACGCCCGCGCCAGCGCCGGCGCGAGGGGTGCAGCAGGTCGAGATGGTCGAGGCCGTGCAGCGGATCCTGGAGCCGCGCGAGCCGGTAGCGCGTGCGCAGCAGCGGCGCGTCGTAGCTGCGGCCGTTGTAGCTCGCGAGCACGGTGGACGGCGACAGCCACGAGGCGAACGTACGTAGCATCGACGCTTCGGCGGCCATGTTGGCGATCAGCAACTGGCGCACGCGCAGTGCGCCGTCGAACCAGTCCGCCGCGCCGATCATGAAGGCGCGCGTGCCGGTGCCGCCGGCGAGGCCGGTGGTCTCGGTGTCGAAAAACAGCATGCTGCCCGCGTCGACGTGGCCTTCGCGGCGCGCGAAGGCGAGCGGCAGGGGCGCCTCCGGCAACGCATGCGCGACCTCGGATTCGATCAGCCACAGGCCGTCGTCGATCTCGGTGCCGGGCAATGCGCGATCGATCGCGCGCGCGCGCGGTCGCTGCGACGGCGCGCGGTCGCGCAGGCCGAGCAGGCGGCGCAGCGAGTCGGCTCCAGCGCGCGCGGGCGCCGTCGTGGTTGCATCGGCGGCGGCCGCCGTGCGCGCGACATCGGCGGCGCCGCGCCGCGCATCGTCGGACAGCACCGCCTCCCACGGCGCAGGGGCCGGGGCCGTGGGCCCGGGTTCGCGCAGCGACGACGGCACCGCCGAGGCGACCGGCGCCGGCGCATCGGTGGCACCCGCCTGCCGCTTGAGCGCGCGCAGCTTGTCGAGGGTGAGCGTCATGCGTCGTGTGCCCGCGCGCGCGCGGCCTCGGGCAGCCGCGCCGCGTCCGACGCCGTCGACAGCAGCGTCAGCACGCGCCGCGCGAGTGCCTTCGGGGACGTCGCGCCGTCGCGCGCCTCGTCGGCGGCGAGCACCGGGCCGACGCAGGCCGGGCAGCCTGCGCGGCAGTCGCAGCGCGCCACCAGCTCGATCGCACGCTCCACGAGTTCCTTCTGCCGCGTCCACAGCGGTTCCGACAGGCCCACGCCGCCGGGGAAGTTGTCGTAGAGATAGATCGTCGGCACGAACTGCTGCAGCTCGAACGGCGCGAGTTCCTGGCCCTCGACGCCGCGCAGCTGGCCGCGGCCGTTGGCATCCGCCGTGGCGAACCACGCGCCGTCGCCGTTGCCGATCGCCTTCTGCAGGTCGCGCGCATCGGCCATGACGGCAAGCGTCGCGACGACGTGCAGTGCGTAGCCGGCGCCGAGGAACCCGTCCAGCGCGTCCTGCCGCGACGCGAACCACGCCAGCAGCTGCGGCTGCGGGATCTGCCACCACGCCGCGGTGGTGTGCAGCTCCTGGTCCGGCAGGTTCACCGGGCCGTAGCCGATGTTCTCGTGCGTGTAGTAGCGGATCTTCTTGTAGCCCGCGACGCGCCGCACCACGTGCACCTCGCCGTGGCGCGCATCGCCGTCGCCGGCGGGCGCGCGGTCGAACTCGGCGAGCACCTTGAGCTTGGTGTAGTCGATCGAGTCGGTGTAGTAGTCGACGAACGTGCGCGTGACGTAGGCCTTGCGGCCTTCCCAGTCGAGGCGTTCGACCTGGTACGGCGTCGACTGCACCATGTGGATCGCGCCTTCGTACAGCGTGAGCGCGGCGGCGGAATAGTCGACCTCCGCGATGATCTGCTGGCGGCCGTCGGTGCGGTCGACGACGACGAAGTTGCCGTCGGCCACCGAGCGCAGGCTCACCGCGTTCGCCGGGTAGCTGTCGGCGATCCACTCCCAGCGGTCGCCCTCGCGGTGCACGACGTCGGTCTCGGCCAGCGCTTCGAGGTAGAGCTCGGGCTCGATCGGGCCGAAGCGCTCATCGCTCACGAACGGCAGCTCGAAGGCGGCGCAGCGGATGTGGTCGAATAGGATCAGCGGCTGGTCCGGCGCGATGCGCGCATGCTCGGGCGTCGCGTCGATGAAGAACTCGGGATGGCGCACGACGTACTGGTCGAGCGGCTGCGAGTTGGCGACGAGCACGCCGAGCGACGGCTGCTGGCGACGCCCGGCCCGGCCGAAGCGCTGCCACGTGCCGGCGACCGAGCCCGGATAGCCGTTGAGGACCACGACGTCGAGCGCACCGATGTCGACGCCGAGTTCCAGCGCCGACGTGCTGACGATGCCGTCGATGTTGCCCGCGCGCATCGAGCGCTCGACCTCGCGGCGCTCGGTCGGTAGGTAACCGCCGCGATACGCGCGGATGCGCGGGGGCTTGCGCGGATCGTGGTCGAACACGTCCTTGAGGTACTTGGTGAGCACCTCGACCATCAGCCGCGTCTGCGCGAACACGAGCGTCTTGAGGCCGGCCTTGATGGCCAGCCGCGCGATGCGGTTGCTCTGCGAGCGCGCGCTCGCGCGCAGGCCGAGGTCGGGGTTCACCACCGGCGGGTTCCAGAGCAGCACGTGCTTGTCGCCGGTGGGCGCGCCGGATTCGGTAATCGCGGTGACGCCGTGCTCGATCAGCGCCTCGGCATGCTGCTGCGGGTTGCCGATGGTCGCGCTGCAGAGGATGAACTGCGGGTTCGAGCCGTAGAACGCGCAGATGCGCTTGAGCCGGCGCAGCACGTTGGTGACGTGGCTGCCGAACACGCCGCGGTAGGTGTGGACCTCGTCGATGACGACGTACTGCAGGTTCTCGAAGAACTGCGCCCACTTGGTGTGGTGGGGCAGGATGCCCTGGTGGAGCATGTCGGGATTGCTGACCACGATGTCGCCGTGCAGGCGGATCGCCTGCCGCGCGTCGCCGGGCGTGTCGCCATCGAAGGTGAAGGCCTTGAGCCCGAGGTCGCCGGCGCGCGAGAGCTCCAGCAGCTCGGCGACCTGGTCCTGCGCGAGCGCCTTGGTGGGGAACAGGTAGAGCGCCTTCGCGCCGCGCTCCATCGCCGCGGTGACCACCGGCAGCGTGTAGCAGAGCGACTTGCCCGAGGCGGTCGGCGTGACCACGACGACGTGCTCGCCGCGGCGCGTGGCGTCCCAGGCCTGCGCCTGGTGGCTGTAGAGCTTCTCGATGCCGCGCGATCTGAGCGCGGTCGCGAGCGGCGCGGGCAGGTCGGCCGGGAGTTCCGCGTAGCGGCCCTCGCGGCCGGGCACGGTGAAGTGGCCGGTGATGCGGTCGCCGTAGCGGCGCGCCAGCGCCTGGGTCAGGCCGGCACCGTCGCCCTTCTTCAATGCGCGCGGCCGCCGTGCGATCGCGCCGCGCGCGTCGTCGGCGTCGTCGAGGTCGTGGCGATGCCCGGTGTCCTGTGTCGCCAGCTCGCGCCCCGTCGTCGCCATCGTCCGCCCCGCAGTGATCGAGGGGCGGATTGGGCCGCACGGCCGTCGCAGCCTGTGAGACCCAGCCGGCGCTGAGACGCGTCAGGCCGCGGCGACCTCGCCCTGCGACCAGGCGCGCAGGCTGCGCAGGCTCGGAATGCCGATGCCCTGGGCCTTGCGATGCGTGTACAGCGTCACGTGCGCCGGGGGCACCGCGAGTTCGCGCCCGAGCAGCTCGCCGAGCCAGCGGTAGAAGAAGTCGAGCGCGGGCAGTTCGACGAGCTCGATCACGCTCGCCACCTTTGCGCGCTCGCCATCGTCGGTACGGCCGGGCTTCTCGATCAGCACGCGCCGCCCGCTGCGCGCGAGCGACCAGTCCAGCGCCTCGAAGGCGGGGCGCGTGGCGGCGTCGAGCCGGTCGCCCAGCACCGCGCGCAGTTCAGCGCCGAGCTCGCGGCCGACCAGCGTCACGTGCAGCTCGTCCTTGGGCGCGAACGCGCGGCCGTCGAGCGTCAGCGCGCCGTCGGGCGGCGCATCGCCCAGCGGAAGCACCAGGGTGTTCTCGTCGGACCAGCCGGGCCACGTCGTCATCGCAGTGCTCCTTGGGGACGTGCGGCGAGTGAATCACGCGCGCGCGTGCACGCGACGCCAACGCGCTTTCCGCGGCGGCATTCACCTGCCGTGCGGCGACCTGCAGGCGGCATCAAGAAAACGACGCATTTGGGACCGTTCGACGCGGTTTGGTTTAGCTGCCGGCGGGCTTGGTCAAATCGGGCGTGATGCGCGGCTCGCTAGCGTCGAACCCATGAAGACGCCCCGCCATTCGACGCTGTCCCGCCGGCTGCAACGCGCTGCCGCCCATGCCACCGCCGCGCTGCTGCTGACCGGTGCGTTCGCGTTGCCTGCCTTCGCCGCGGACGGCGACGTGCGCGCCGTGACCACGCCGTACGGCCTTGCGCCCAACGCCTTCGAATGGCGTTCCGGCGCGGTCGACGCGGCCGACGGCGGCCCCGTGACGGTGGTGGTGTCGCTGCCGGAGCAGATGGCCTACGTCTACCGCGGTGAGCAGCTGATCGGCCGTTCGACGGTGAGCAGCGGCAAGCCGGGCCACGACACGCCGCCGGGGGTGTACGAGATCCTCGAGAAGCGCAAGGTCCACCACTCCAACAAGTACAACAACGCGCCGATGCCCTTCATGCAGCGGCTGACCTGGGACGGCGTGGCGCTGCACGCCGGCCACAACCCGGGCTACCCGGCCTCGCACGGCTGCGTCCGCCTGCCGCGCGAGTTCGCGGCGACGCTGTTCGAGGTCACCGAGCGCGGCGGCCGGGTGATCGTGGCCGACGAGACCAACTTCGGCGAAGCCGTGCTGCATCCGGGCGAACGCATTCCGGTCGATCCGTGGACCGGTGCCGAGCGCGGCACGATGGGGTCGACGGCGAGCCTCGGCGCGGCGCCGGCCACGCAGGCGATCGACGCGGCACCGGCGCTCGCCGGCAACTGACGGAGAAGCGAGGGCGGAGGGAACGGCGGCGGCTCTGGAGGGCCGCCGCCTTTTTGCGCGGCGGCGTCAGTCGGCGATGCGCGCGCGCGGCGCGAAATCCACGCGACGGCGCTCGCGGATCGCACCCCCGGCAAGCGTGCCCTCGACCAGTTCATAGCCCATCAGCGCGAACACGCGGTCACCGAGGAAGATCGGCCGCGCGTTCCCGTACCAGTCGACGCAGCTCGCGCGGCAGCCGTCGTCGTTCGACCCGCGCCGTGCATCGAGGCGGCCAAGCGGGGACAGCGCGAGCGAGCGATTGCGCAGGTACAGCACCGATGCGCCCTCGTCGCCACGGAGCACCGGCAGGCCGAGCAGGCCGGCGTCCGCGTCCTGTGCTCGGTAGAAGAAGCCGTGCGTGCGCGCGTCGCCCTGGCGCGCATCGCGCTGGCGGTAGGTGGTGCCGAGCGACGCATGCGGCCCACGCAGGCCCAGCGGGGTGAACCCGAGGTCGGCGCCGGCGCTGCCGACCAGAAGTCCGTCGCCGCCGAGCGCTTCGATGCGCTCCAGCGCATGCGGCAGCGCGAGCGTCCGCACCGGCGCGGGCGAGGCATAGCGCAGCGCGTGCGCGACCGGGCGGCCTTCCGCGGCGCCGTCGCCGTAGACCAGCCAGTCGCCGACGAAGCGTTGCTGCCACTGATAGCCCTTCACGCCGGGCAGCACGCGGAAGTCGCGTCGCGACGCCTGCGCGTCGAGGCCGCCGAAGGCCGAGAGCGGCACGCGCATCAGCGCGACGTCGCCGGTGGTCGCGCCGCTGCGCCACATGCGGTCGCCGTCGCCCTCGCGCGCGACCAGCACGTTGAGCCAGCCATCCTTCTGCAGGAACCCCATCTGGTCGATCGGGCTGCCCCAGGCGCGCAGCATCGACGGCGCCCTGCCGTCGAGCGGCAGGCGCAGCACGCTCGCGGCCGGCGTGCCGCGCGCATTGGCCGTGCCGGTCGTCCACACGTAGACGGCGTCCTCGGCCACGTGGAACACACCGCCTGCGCCGCCGAGCACGGCGGTCGCCTCGCAGCGCATCGACGGCGCGGCGAGGTCGCAGACGGAAACGGTGTGTAGGGTGAGCCGGTCGGGCAACGCGTCCAGCCCGCGGTAGATGCGCGAGGCCGGCAGCATGCGCTTGAACGACGTCGTGTCGGCGCCGCGCTGCCAGCGCCGGTAGGCGGGCAGCGATGCGCGCCAGCCCGCGCTGTCGGCGCCGTCGATGTCGCTCGGCGAATAGAACACCAGCGTGCGGCCGACCAGCCGGCTCGCGTAATTGCGCGAGGAGTAGTAGTCGTTGCTGCGCAGCTGGTAGGTCGCGCGGTAGCGCAGGCCGCCGCGCGCGTCGAGGTCGAACACGCCCACCTCCGTGCCGCCGCGCGCGTAGCTGTAGCCGATCACCGCCACCGTGTCGTCGCTGACGAGCATCTCGTCGTACCAGGTGCCGGACGGGTCGATGTCGGGACCGAACGCATCCACCGCGGCGACGGGCGCGAGGTGGTCGCCCCCCACGCGCACCGTGAACAGGCGGCCGCGGCGCAGCACGATCAGGTAATCGCCGCGGCGCTTGACGATGTCGCCCTCGTCGACGCCCTGCACCTGGTTGTTGGTGATGCTCTGGGCCGCGCCGCTGTCGGCCATCTGCAGCGCTTCCGCGGCGGGTGCGGCCATCACCGGCGCCGGCGGCGGGGCCGGATACGGCATCGCCGTCGCCAGCTTCGCCATCGCCCGGCGCTGGCGCTGCAGCGACGCGCGCTCGCGCGCCTGCCAGGCATCGAGGGTCCGCGCGAGCTGCGCTTCGCTCCGGAACGGCGCCAGCGTCGACGCGGGGGCAGGGGACGCGGCGAGCACCGCGGCGAGCGCCAGCACGGGGGTACGGAGGAGGAACGCGGCCATCGGACAAGCCCTGGAGTGGAGTCGGGAGGGCAAACGCACGGGCGGGCGTCACGGGGTCGAGGGACTCTATCTTCGCCGCGCGCGGCCGTTACCGGAGCTGCGACCGACTCCCGTAGACCCCGCCGTGCCCGCCCTCAAGCTCGCCGAACTCATCGGCGCCCTCAGCCACGCGCTCGACCTCACCGAGGGCCAGCCCGAAGGCCATGGCCTGCGCGCCTGCTGGATCGGCATGCACATCGGCGAGGCGATCGGGCTGGATGCCGATACGCGCTGGTCGCTCTACTACACGCTGCTGCTGAAGGACGTGGGCTGCAGCAGCAACGCCGCGCGCATCTGCGAGCTCTACCTCGCCGACGATCGCGCGTTCAAGCACGACTTCAAGCTCGTGGGCACGCGTCCGCTCGACCTGCTGGGCTTCGTCGCCTCGCAGACCGGCGCGCACGCGGGCTGGCGACGCCGGCTCGCCGCGCTGGTCAACATCGCGCGCAACGGCGATGCGATCGCGCAGGAGATGATCCAGACCCGCTGCAGCCGCGGCGCCGACATCGCGCGCCGGCTGCGTTTCCCCGAATCGGTGGCGCAGGGGATCCACGCGCTCGACGAGCATTTCGACGGCAGCGGCCGGCCCGACGGCCTGTCCGGCGACGCGATTCCGCTGGCCGCGCGCATCGCGCTGCTGGCGCAGGTGGTCGACGTGTTCCAGTTCGCGCACGGCGCGGATGCCGCGCGCGCCGAAGCGCATGCGCGCGCCGGCAGCTGGTTCGACCCGCGCCTGGTGGAGGCCTTCGAGACGGTCGCGCGGCGCCCGGCGTTCTGGCAGGAGCTGCAGGGCGACGGGCTGGAGGCCGCGGTCAATGCGCTCGAGCCGCCCGGCCGCTCGATGCCGCTGGACGACGACTACCTCGACGACATCGCCGCGGCGTTCGGCGCGGTGGTCGACGCCAAGAGCCCGTTCACCGCGGGCCACAGCGCGCGGGTGGGCAAGGTGACCGACGCGCTCGCGCGCGAGCTGGGCATCGGCGATGCCCGCCGGCGCTGGCTGCGCCGCGCCGCACTGCTGCACGACGTGGGCAAGCTCGGCGTCAGCAACACCGTCCTCGACAAGCCCGGCCGGCTGGATGCGCGGGAATGGGAGGCGGTGAAGCGCCACGCGACCTACACCGGCCAGATCCTCGGGCGCATCTCCGCGTTCGACGAGCTCGCGCGCGTGGCCGCCGCGCACCACGAGAAGCTCGATGGCACCGGCTATCCGCTGGGCCTGTCGGCGCGCGACATCGCGCTGGAGACGCGCATCATCACCACCGCCGACATCTTCGACGCGATCACCGCCGAGCGCCCGTACCACGGCCCGACGCCGGTGGGGCGCGCGCTCGACATCATGCGCGGGCATGTCGGCACGGCGCTCGACCCGCGTTGCTTCGAAGCGCTGGAGGCGGTGGTCGCCACGGCCGCGCTGCCGGCCTGAGGGTCAGCCGGCCGAGGTGCGGCTGACGGCCACGGGCATGCGGTCGGACGTGCGCCGCCACTGCGGCTCCTGCGAGGCGAGCCATTCGTCGAAACCGATGATGCCCAGTTCGGCCGAACCGGCGATTTCGGTCAGCCGCCCCACCAGCCAGCCGCGGTGCGCGCGGCGCGTGCGCGCGAGCAGGCGAAGCGATGCGGCGAGGAAGGCCTCGACGCTGGCCGCGAGCAACGGCTCCGCGCTGCGCGGGCGACGGCCGCGTTCCTGCGCGCTGCGCGCGACGGCGAGCGCCAGTGCGGCGAGTTCCAGTTCGAGTTCGCTGCGGGACAGCACGCCTTCGTCGCGCCGCCCCTCCTCCTGCAGATCCATGCCCACGACCGTGCCTCGACAGCGGGGCAGTGTCGGGGACGCGGCGTCACGATCGTGTCGTGACGCCGCGTTCACATTTGTGTGCGGTTAACGTTCAAGCCACCTGCAGGATGCGCAGCGGGTTGTCCCATTCGCGCAGCAGCTCGGCCTCGCGCGCCTTGGCCTTCTCGAGGTGCGCTTCCTTGACATGCCCGTAGCCGCGGATGTGTTCCGGGATGGACGCGATCTGCGCGGCGAGATCGACGTTGCCGGCATCGAGCCTGCCGAGCAGGCCTTCGACGGTGCGCATGTAGTCGGCGATGAGCTGGCGCTCCATGCGGCGCTCGTGCGTCTTGCCGAACACGTCGAGCGCGGTGCCGCGCAGGCCGCGCAGCTTCGCGAGCAGGCGGAACGCGGTGAACACCCACGGGCCGTAGGCCTTCTTGACGCCGCGGCCGGCCGCATCCTTCTTCGACAGCATCGGCGGCGCGAGGTGGAAGCGCAGCTTGAAGTCGCCCTCGAACTGCTCGCGCACGCGGCGCTCGAACTCGCCACTGGTGTACAGGCGCGCGACTTCGTACTCGTCCTTGTAGGCCATCAGCTTGAATGCATAGCGTGCGACGGCCTCGGTGAGGTCGGTGCTGCCCGGCGCCTTCGCCTCTTCCGCACCGCGTACCTTCGCGACGAAGTCGGCATAGCGCTTCGCATAGGCCGCGTTCTGGTACTCGGTAAGGAACTTCACGCGGCGCGCGATCACCTCGTCCAGCGAACGCGACAGGCGCGCGTCGTCGAGCGGCATCGCGATCACGTTGTCGTCGCCGTGCGAGGGCACGTGGCGGAGGTCGTCGTGGTCGGGCATCACGCGCGGGATGCTCGGGCCGCCGGCCTCGTGGCCTTCCCACTGCGCGGGCGGCAGCATCGGCAGCGCGTGCGGCGTGGCCTCGGCGGCGGTGCGGCGGTTCGTCTTGAGGCCGGCCGCCTCCGCGACCGCCTGCGGGTCGATCGCGGCGAGGCGTCCCCACGCGAACGCGGTCTTGTTCATCTCGATCGCCGCGCCGTTGAGCTCGACCGCGCGCATCAGCGCGTCGAACGACACCGGCACCAAACCGCTTTGCCAGGCGTAGCCGAGCATGAAGAGGTTGGTCGCGATGGCATCGCCTAGCAGCGCGGTGGCGAGCTGCGTCGCATCGACCACGTGCGGTTCGCCGCCGTCGAGCGCGCGACGCACGGCGTCGACGATGTCGGCAGCCGGGAAGTCCATGTCCGGGCGCGTGGTGAACGTGCCGGGCATCGCCTCGTAGCTGTTGAGCACGACCTGCGTGCGACCCGAGCGCACCTTCGACAGCGCCCAGTAGTCGTTGACGACGACCATGTCGCAGCCGAGCACGAGGTCCGCTTCACCCGCGGCGATGCGCACCGCGTGGATGTCGGCGGGCTTGCTGGCGATTCGGATGTGCGTGGTGACGGCGCCGCCCTTCTGCGCGAGGCCGGTCTGGTCGAGCACCGACGCGCCCTTGCCTTCCAGATGGCCGGCCATGCCGAGCAGGGCACCGATGGTGACGACGCCGGTACCGCCGACGCCGGTGATCAGGATGTTCCACGGCTTGTCGAGCGCCGGCAGCTGCGGCATCGGCAGGTCGGCGAGGCGATCCTTCGCGCCGCTCGAGCCCTTCTTCTTGCGCAGCGTGCCGCCTTCGACGGTGACGAAGCTCGGGCAGAAGCCCTCGACGCAGCTGAAGTCCTTGTTGCAGTTGCTCTGGTCGATCTCGCGCTTGCGGCCGAACTCGGTTTCCTTCGGCAGCACCGACACGCAGAACGACTTCTTGCCGCAGTCGCCGCAGCCCTCGCAGACCAGCGAGTTTACGACCACGCGCTTGGCCGGATCGACCATCTTGCCGCGCTTGCGGCGACGACGCTTTTCGGTCGCGCAGGTCTGGTCGTAGATGAGGACGCTGGTGCCCTTCACCTCGCGCAGGCGCTTCTGCACGTTGTCGAGTTCGCGGCGGTCGAGGAATTCGACGCCGGCCGGGAAGATGCTCTTATCGCTCCACTTCTCGATGTCGTCGCTCAGCAGCACGATGGTCTGCACGCCTTCGGACCGCACCTGGTGCGCGATCTGCGGCACCGACAGCGTGCCGTCGACCGGCTGGCCGCCGGTCATCGCGACCGCGTCGTTGTAGAGGATCTTGTAGGTGATGTTGACCCCGGCGGCGATCGACTGGCGGATCGCCAGCGAACCGCTGTGGAAGTACGTGCCGTCGCCGAGGTTCTGGAACACGTGGGGCGTGTCGGTGAACGCGGCCTGGCCCGCCCACGTCACGCCTTCGCCGCCCATGTGCGTGAACGTGTCGGTGTTCCGATCCATCCACGTGACCATGTAGTGGCAGCCGATGCCCGCCATCGCGCGCGAGCCCTCCGGCACCACGGTCGACGTGTTGTGCGGGCAGCCCGAGCAGTAGTGCGGCACGCGCGGGAACGCGGCGCGCGGCAGCGCGAGTTCGGATTCCTTCTGCTCCATCCAGGCGAGCACGTCGCGGATGTGCGACGAATCGTGGAAGCGCTGGATGCGGCGCGCGATGACCTTGGCGATGCGCGCGGGCGTGAGTTCCGACGTCGACGGCAGGATCCACTCGCCGCTCTCGTCGTACTTGCCGACCACCGACGGGCGCTCGGCCCAGTTGTACATCTGCTCCTTCATCTGGCTCTCGATGAAGGACAGCTTTTCCTCGACGACGAGGATGTCGGAGAGGCCGCGCGCGAACGCACGCAGGCCGACCGGCTCCAGCGGCCACGTCATGCCGACCTTGTAGACGCGGATGCCGAGATCGCGGCAGGCGCGCTCGTCGAGGCCGAGGTACTCGAGTGCCTGCAGCACGTCGAGATACGACTTGCCGGTGGTGATGATGCCCAGGCGCGCATCGGGCGAATCGATCACCACGCGATCGAGGCGGTTCGCGCGCGCGAAGGCCTGCGCCGCCTTGACCGCGTACTGGTGCAGGCGCATTTCCTGCTCCAGCGGCGGATCGGGCCAGCGGATGTTCAAGCCCGACGGCGGCATCTCGAAGTCGTCGGGCGTGACGATGTTGAGCGCCAGCGGATTGGCGTCGACCGAGGCCGACGACTCCACCGTCTCGGCGATCGTCTTGAAGCCGACCCAGCGGCCCGTGTAGCGGCTCATCGCCCAGCCCACGAGGCCCATGTCGAGGATGTCCTGCACGCCGGCCGGGTTCAGCACCGGCATCAGCGCACTGACGAATTCGTGCTCGGACCCGTGCGGTAGGGTCGAAGAGCGACACGCATGGTCATCTGCCGCCAGCGCGAGCACGCCGCCGTGCTTCGCGGTGCCGGCGGCGTTGGCGTGCTTGAACACGTCACCGCAGCGGTCGACGCCCGGGCCCTTGCCGTACCACATGCCGAACACGCCATCGACGGTCGCGCCCGGGAACAGGCCGGTCTGCTGGGTGCCCCAGACCATGGTCGCGCCGAGGTCCTCGTTGAGGCCCGGCGTGAACTTCACGCCCGCGCCCTCGAGGTGCTTCTTCGCGCGCCAGAGTTCGAGGTCGAACCCGCCCAGCGGCGAGCCGCGGTAGCCCGAGACGAAGCCGCCGGTGTTGAGGCCCGCGGCCTGGTCGCGCAGGCGCTGCATCAGCGGCAGGCGTACGAGGGCCTGCACGCCGGACAGATAGATGCGCCCGTCGACGCGGCTGTACGTGTGGTCGAGGGTGTAGTCGGGGTCGGCGATCGAGCGCGTGAGGCCCGTGTCGGCCGAGGCGGGCGACGAAAGTTCGGCGGTGCTGGTCATGCAGGCGGCTCCGGCGCGGCCGGAAGGCCGCGAGGTGGCGTCGGGGAAGGGGGCCGCCGGCGGAGCGGACACGGGCCGGCGAGGGCGCGGATTCTAGCAGCGGGGTGCCGACCCCTCCGTTCGGTGGCGTATCGAGCACGCGCTGGCATCGGACTTGCTTGGCCCGGGCGGTGCCGGTCCGCCGGCGCGTCCGCATTCCGAAACAGCCAGGTCCCCCGTCATGATCCGTCGTCCCCTGCTCGCCGCCCTGCTCGCGGCCGGCCTCGCCTTCACCGCGTCCGTTTCCGCCCAGACCGTCGACCTGCCGCGCCAGGTCGAGTTCTATTTCGACGCCGATGCCGTCACCCTGCGCCCCGTGCTCGAACTCAAGGAGCGCACGCCCGCGACGGTCGAGCGCCTGACCCGCACTGTCGAGCGCCGCCCGGAGGCGGTGCTGGAAACCGCGCAGCTCGCCCACTACGCGATGCAGGGCAGCCAGGCCGACGTCGGCCGCGACCTGTACGCCCGCGCGCTCTCGCGCATCGACATCAACAGCGCGCTGTGGAAGCCGATCAAGTTCAACTTCGGCTGGGACCTCTACCGCAGCGGCGATGCCGCCGGTGCGCTCGCGCAGTGGGCCGCCATCGGCAATCGCGGCGTGACCGCCGCGTGGATGCCGCCGTCCTACGCGATCGCGCTGTGGAAGGCCGGCCGCCGCGACGAGGCGGTGCGCTGGTACGCCGCCGCCGTGCGCACCGAGCCGACGCAGTGGTCGACCCCCGCGCAGTACGCGCAGCTGCTGCCGCAGTGGCGCGACGACGAGCGCGCGACGCTCGCCGAGGTGCAGGCCGCCTGGGCCGCCAATCCGCCCGCATGGCCGTGACCGCCGCGCACTGATCCGCTCGACCGTCGCCACGGCACCCCGCCGTGGCGACGATGACCGCACACGCGACCTCCACGGCTGCTTGCTAGATTGCCGCTCCCCGGCCGTCGCGAGCTGCGCTTGAAGTCGATCCCGCCTGCCCTGCTGCTCCTGCTCGCGAGCCTGCCCGTGCGGGCGCA
>NZ_SMRQ01000046.1 GCF_004359965.1 Cognatilysobacter segetis
TCCTCGTCATGGCGACGCAGAACCCGATCGAGCAGGAAGGCACGTTTCCGCTGCCCGAGGCGCAGCTGGATCGCTTCCTCATGCACGTGCGCATCGGCTATCCCGACGCGGAGGTCGAGTCGGAGATCCTGCGCCTGGCGCGCGATCGCGCGCGCAGCATGCTTGAGACGGGCGTGGAGGCACCGGTCGCGCCGATCGAGCGCATGTCCATCGAGGACGTGTTCGCCGCCCGCCGCCACGTGCTGTCGCTGCACGTGGCGCCCGCGGTGGAGCGCTATCTCGTCGAGCTGGTGCTCGCCTCGCGCGACGCGCAGCGCTACGACGCGGCGCTCGGTCGACGCATCGCCTGGGGCGCGAGCCCGCGCGGATCGATCGCGCTGGAGCGGTGCGCGCGTGCGCATGCATGGCTGGCCGGCCGGGACTACGTGACCCCCGACGACGTGCGCAGCGTGGCCGCGGACGTGCTGCGCCACCGCGTGCTGCCCAGCTTCGAAGCCACCGCCGAGGGCTGGGACGGCGGCCGCCTCGTCGCCGAGCTGCTGTCGCGGGTGCCGCTGCCGTAAGGCCGATGGCGATGGCAGGCGGACGCGAACATCCCGACGCTCCCGGCGTGGTGCCGTCGGTGGCCGAGCTGGTGGCGCTGCGCGCCGTCGCGTCGAGCCCGCGCCACCTGAGGCGCGTGCGCAATGCGAACGCCGGCCTCGCCGCGTCGCCGATGCGCGGGCGCGGCATGGAGTACGCCGAATCGCGCGAATACACCGTCGGCGACGATGCGCGTCATGTCGACTGGCGCCTCACTGCCCGCACCGGCCGCGCGCATACGAAAGTTTTCCACGCCGAGCGCGAGCGCCTGACGCTGCTCGTTGCCGATACGAATGCCGCGCTGTATTTCGGCACGCGTGTGCGCTTCAAATCCGTGCAGGCCGCCCGCGCGGGCGCGGCGATCGCGTGGCGCGCGGTGGGCGAGGGCGACCGCGTCGCCATCATGCGGGCCGCGCCGCGCGAGGCGCCGGTACCACCGGCCGGCGGGCCGCGCGGCGCGCTCCGCGTGATCGACGCGCTCGCGCGCTGGTATGCGCAACCGCCCGACGACGACCAGGGCCTCGCCTTTGCACTGGAACGTGCGCAGCGCCTGCTGCGCCCGGGGGCGAGGCTGATCGTGCTCGCGGATCCGTCGAGCCTGGACCCCGTGCCGCTGCACCGATGGAGCGGGCTGGCGCGGCACCACGACGTCGCGATCGTGCTCCTGCACGATCCGATCGAAACGCAGCCGCCGGCGGTGCGATTGCCCGTCGCGGCGGCGGGCGCGCGCATCGAGGTGCCGCTCGACGATGCGGCCACGCGCCAGCGTTGGCTCGCGCGCTTCGCCGCGCCGCTGCAACGCGCCACCGAAGTGCTTCCGGGTCGCGGCGTGCGGGTGGCCGGGCTGTCCACCGCCGATCCGAGCGAAGCCTGCCTCGCGCTGCTCGACGGACGTGTGGCACGGGTGGCCTGATGCAGGACGGCCTCGTTCTCCGCGATGTCCATAGGCCTCCCGCGCCCTCGCTCTGGCCGCCGGCGCCCGGGTGGTGGCTGCTCGCCGCCGCGCTCGTGGCGATCGCTGCGATCGCGTGGTATTTCCGCTCGCGTCGAGGGCGTCGCCGTCGGCAGGCCATCGCGCTGTTCGACGCCGGGCTGGCGGGCGCCGCGAACGCCCCGGCGCGACTCGCGGCGGCCTCGGAACTGTTGCGTCGTGCCGCGCGCCGCCGTCGTGCCGACGCCGATCGCCTCGACGGCGAGGCATGGCTCGACTTCCTCGATACGCCGCGACAACGTTTCGTCGAGGGACCCGGGCGCCTGCTGCTGGAGGGCCCGTTCCGCCCCGACGTCCCCGAAGACGAGGCGGACGCCGCGCTGCATCTGGCCCGCGCGCGCTTCGTCGACCTGATGGAGCGCCGCCGGTGACGTTGTCGCCGCGCGACTGGTTCGAACTGCTGCAGTGGCCCGCGTGGCTGCTCGCGATCCCGCTGCCGTGGCTGCTGCGCGCGCTTCGGCCTCCGCCGTCCACCGGCGACGGCGCGGCGCTGCGGCTGCCGATCGGCGATCGCGTCCGCGAGGTCGTCGGCGCGACGTCGCCCCGCGTCGTGCGCGGCGGCATCGGCGTGCTCGCAGGCCTCGCATGGCTTCTGCTCTGCATCGCCGCGGCCCGCCCGCAGCAACTGGGCCCGCCGGTGCAGCCCCCGGCGAAAGGCCGCGACCTCATGCTCGCGCTCGACCTGTCGGGCAGCATGAACGAGCCCGACATGGAACTGGGCGGCGACGTCGTCGACCGGCTCACCGCGGCGAAGGCGGTGCTCTCGGACTTCATCGATCGGCGCGCGGGCGATCGCCTGAGCCTGCTCGTGTTCGGGCGCCAGGCGCACGTGCTCACGCCGTTCACGCTCGACCGCGAAAGCGTGCGCGAGCAGCTCGCCGACAGCGTGGTCGGCCTCGCGGGACAGGAGACGGCGATCGGCGACGCGATCGGCCTCGCGGTGAAGCGCCTGCGCGACGAGCCCACCGGCGAGCGCGTGCTGGTACTGCTCACCGATGGCGTGAACACCGCGGGACTGCTGGATCCGCGCAAGGCCGCGGGCATCGCCGCGAACGCCGGCGTGCGCATCCACACGGTCGCCTTCGGCGGTGACGGCTCGATGTCGCTGTTCGGCTTCCGCCTGCCGAGCGGCGGCGGCGACGAGATCGACGAGACGACATTGCGCGCGATCGCCACCGGCACCGGGGGGCGCTTCTTCCGCGCGCGCGATGCCGCGGAGCTCGCCGGCATCTACGCGGAGATCGATCGCCTCGAGCCGATCACGCGACCCGGTCGCGCGGTGCGTCCGCGCATCGAGCGCTATCCGTGGCCACTCGGGGCCGCGCTGGTCCTCGCGCTGCTGGCCGCGGTGCGGAGCCGCCGCGCATGATCGACCTGGGGCCGCTGCATTTCCTCCGCCCGGCGTGGCTGCTCGCGCTGCTCGTGCTGCCGGTCGCCGCCTGGTGGCTGCGGCACCGCGCGGCGCGCGGCGACGACTGGCAGCGCGCGATCGACCCGCACCTGCTGCCGCACCTGCTCGAACCGGGTACCGGCACGCGGCGCCGCGGCGTCGCGGTCGCGGCCGCGCTGGCCTTCGCGGTGGCGACGATCGCGCTGGCCGGCCCCGCGTGGCGACAGACCGACGCACCGGCCTGGCAGGCGCGCGAGCCGTTGGTCGTGGCGGTCGACCTGTCCAGCGCCACGCTCGCCGCGGACCTCGCACCGACGCGCCTCGCGCAACTGCGAGCGCGCCTCACGCGCCTGCTGCAGACGCACCGCGACGGCCCGATCGCGCTCGTCGCGTTCGCCGACGACGCGTTCACCGTCGCGCCGCTTACCGACGACGCGGCGAACGTCGCACTGTTCGTGGATGCGCTCGAGCCGTCCGTCATGCCGGTCGACGGCCAATCGCCGGCGCGCGCGATCGCATGGTCGCGACGCCTGATCGAGCGCGGGGGTTTCGCGCACGGCCGCATCGTGCTGATCACCGACCATGCCGACGCGCAGGCGCGCCGCGCCGCCGCCGATGCGCGCGCCGCCGGCGACGTGGTATCGGCGATCGGGCTCGGGTCGCCTGCGGGTGCGAACGTCCGCACGCCGGGCGGTGGCGTCGTGGGCGTTGCGCTCGACGAGCGTTCGCTGCGCGCGCTCGCCGACGCCGGCGGCGGGGACTACGCACGCCTGTCGCTTACTGGCGCCGACGACGCGGTGTTCGCGTCGGCGGCCACGCGCGGCGCCGGCGCCGGCCGCGGTCGCGATGGAGGTCGCACCTGGGCGGACGAGGGCGCGCGCCTGCTCCCGCTCGTGGTGTTGCTCGCGCTCATCGTGCTGGTGCGGCGGCCGCGCATCGCCGCCGCGGTGCTGGTATTCGCGCTGTTGCCGCGACCCTCGCTCGCCGCCGATCTCTGGCTGCGGCCCGACCAGCGTGCGCACCGCGCGGTCGATCGCGGCATCGAGCAGTACCGTCGGGGTGACTACGCCGGCGCCGCGGCGACCTTCGCCCGCGCCGACACCGCCGACGCGCACTACGACCGCGGCAATGCGCTCGCCAAGGCGGGCAAGCTCGAGGACGCCGTGTCGGCGTACGACGAAGCGCTCAAGCGCGCGCCGGGCATGCCCGATGCGGTCGCCAACCGGCGCGCGGTGCTCGCGGCACTGAAGCGGCGCGAGGGCGGCCGCGACGGCCAGCAGGGCAACAAGGGCGACGCGTCGAAGTCGTCGCAGCAGTCGCGCAACTGCGCGCCGGGCGATGCGAACTGCCAGACGAAGCCGCAGACGCCGCGGCAGCCGCAGACCGGCAAGGCCTCGCAACCTTCGCAGGCGCAGCCGCCCAAGCCCGCCGACGCCTCGAAGCAGGCGCAGGCCGATGCCGCGCAGCGTGCACGCATGCAGAAGGCGATCCGCGACGCGCAGGCAAAGGCCGCCAAGTCGGCGACGGCGCGCATGACGCCCGCGCAGCGCGAACGCAGGTTGTCCGACGATGCCGCGCTCATGCGCGTGCCCGACGAGCCTGGCAACCTGCTGCGCGAGAAGTTCCGTCTGGAGTACGAACGCCGGCAGATGGGAGGCTCGCCCCCATGAGCCGTGCGACGCGGTGGTTGCTGGTTGTCGTGCTCTGCCTGTTCGCGGGCGTTGCCGGTGCGCAGACACGCGCCTGGCTCGACCGCGATCGCATCGCGCTGGGCGAAACCACCACGCTCAACATCGAAACCGATGCCAACGCCGCGCCCGATTACGCGCCGCTGCTCGCCGACTTCGACCTGAGCGGGCAGGCGAGCCGACGGCAGCTGTCCTGGAGCAATGGCAGCGTCAGCGCATCGAGCCTGTACGCGGTGGCGCTGCGGCCCAAGCGCGACGGCCTGCTGCGCATTCCGGCGTTGCGCGTGGGCGGTCGCGTCACGCTGCCGCTGACGTTGCTGGTGACCGCCGCGCCGGCGGCGTCGGATCCCGGCAATGGCGACGTCTTCATCCAGAGCGAGGCGGACGCGCAGGATCCGTACGTGCAGCAGACGGTCGGCTGGACGGTGCGGCTCTATTCGGCGGTGCCGCTGATCGCCGGCGAGCTCGACCAGCCCGAGCCGACGGGCGCCAGCCTGCAGCGCATCGGCGACGACGTGCAGTACCGGCGCACGCTCGGCTCGCGTTCGTACGTCGTGACCGAGCGCCGCTTCCTGCTGATCCCCGAGCGCAGCGGTGAACTGGTGATCCCGCCCGCGCGCTTCGAGGGCCGCGGCACCGGCAATGCGCTCGACCAGCTCTTCGGCGACGGCCAGGAAGCGCTGCATGCGGTGGCCCGGCCGCGCGTGCTGACGGTGCGTCCGATTCCCGCCAATGCGCCGCAACCGTGGCTGCCGCTGCGCGCGCTGTCGATGCGCTATCTGGCGAGTCCTGCGCAGGCGCAGGTCGGGCGCGCCGTCGACGTCGTGGTCGAGGTCGTCGCCGACGGCGCCACCGCGTCCCAGCTTCCCGAACTGACGCTGCCGGCCGCCGACGGCGTGCAGGTCTTCCCCGAGCGCGCGCAGTCGGACGAAACGATGGCCGAGGGTCGCCCGCACGTGCGGCTGCAACGGCGCTTCTCGATCGTGCCGACCCGGGCCGGGCGCTGGGCAATACCCGGCCCTCGCATCGACTGGTGGGACAGCCGCGCCGGTGCGGCGCGCACCGCGACGTTGCCGCCGATCACGCTGCAGGTCGCGCCGGGCGCGATGCCGGCCGCCGCCGCCGAGGTGCCCGCCGCGGCGCCGGAGGACGCGCATCCGCCCGCGACGGCGTCGCGCACGATGCTCGCGATGACGGCGGGCATCGCCCTGCTGCTGATCGCCGTGGGCCTGGCCTGGCGCGTCCGGCAGCGTGGCGGCACGCCGCGCGCGGTCGAGCCGCCACCGTTCACCGTGCCGGCCGCGACGACGGCTGCGTCACCCACGACGTACGCGCGGGCCGACACGGCCCCCGTGCACGACGCGGCAGCGCCGATCCCGGCGATGTCCCCGACACCCGCAGCCGCGCCGCCGCGCTGCCCCGACCCCGTGCGCACGCTCGCGCGCGCACTCGAGGCGGGCGACCTCGGCGAAATCGAACTCGCGTTGCGCGCGCTCGCGGGCGATGCCTCGGCCGGCCTCGATGCGGTGATGGCACGCCTCGACGACGAAGCGCAGCGCGAGGCGGTCGACGCGCTGCAGCGGGCCCGCTGGGCCGGCGGCGATCCGGCGCTCGCGCGTTCGCGCCTGCGCACCGCGTTCGCCCGCGGCCCGCGCTGGCGTGCGCCGCCGGCCGCGCATCGCGATCCGCTGCCGCCGCTCTATCCCGGCGCATGAACGGGGGAGCGCTGCCGCTGCTTTGCTAAGCTCGCCGGCCTCGCCGGGGAGAACCGCATGCACGCCGCAACGACGACCACCGCCAAGCGCGGGCTACCGCTGCACGTCAAAGTCCTGCTCGGGTTCGTGCTGGGCGCCGTGATCGGCCTCGTGGTGCACGTCACCTCGCCCGACGCCGCGTGGGTCGCCAATGCGATCACCTGGGTCGCGAAGCCTTTCGGCCAGATCTTCCTCAACCTGCTGTTCATGCTGGTGGTGCCGCTGATGTTCTCGGCGCTGGTGCTCGGCGTCGCGGAACTCGGCGACATCGCGAGCCTGGGCCGGCTCGGCTGGCGCACGCTGATCTACACGGCGGGCATGACCGCCGCGGCCGTGCTCATCGGCCTGCTGATGGTCAACCTGATGCAGCCCGGCACGCACCTGCCGCCGGACCTCGTGCAGCAGGCGATGGCGAGCAACCTCGCCAAGGCGGGCGAGATCGTCACCAAGGGCAACGAGCTCAACTTCATCGACCTCATCGTCAACATCGTGCCCCACAACATCATCGGTGCGATGGGCGACGACAAACAGAAGCTCGGCATCGTGTTCTTCGCACTGATGATCGGCATCGGCCTGGTGATGCGGCCGACGGCGGGCACCGAGGCGTTCAAGAACGCGCTGCACGGCCTGTTCGAGATCTGCATGCACCTGATCGGCATGTTCATCAAGCTCGCGCCGTACGCGGTGTTCGCCTTCATGTTCATCCTCTGCGCGCAGCTGGGCTGGAGCGTGATCGTGGGCCTGAGCTGGTTCGTCGCCACGGTGCTGATCGCGCTCGCGGTGCACGGCTTCGTCGTGCTGCCCCTGTGGGTGAAGCTGATGGGCGGCATGTCACCGCTGACCTTCTTCCGCGGCAGCCAGGAAGCCACGCTCACGGCGTTCGCCACCGCCTCGTCCACGGCGACGCTGCCGGTCACGCTGCGCGTGGCCGAGGACAACCTGCGCCTGCCGCGCAAGGTCTCGCGCTTCGTGCTGACCGTCGGCGCCTCGGCCAACCACCACGGCACCGCGCTGTTCGAGGGCATCACCGTGCTCTTCCTCGCGCAGGTCTACGGGCTCGACCTGCCGATTGCCAAGCAGCTGCTGGTGCTGGTGCTGTGCATCCTCGGCGGCATCGGCACGGCCGGCATCCCGTCCGGCTCGCTGCCGGTGATCGCGATGATCTGCGGGATCATCGGCCTGCCCGCGCAGGGCATCGGCATCATCCTCGGCGTCAACACGTTCCTGGACATGTGCCGCACCGCGCTCAACGTGACGGGCGACCTCGCCACCGCGGTCGTGGTCTCGCATCGCAGTGGCGAAGGTGAGCTGCCGGAGAACCTGCCGCAGTCGGGCGGCATGGGGCACTGACGCCAGGCATTCGCGGTTCGCCGCCAAACGCGCGGGAACCGGAGTCGCTTCGAGTGATGTCGGCACTACGGCGCGTGGGATTCGAACGGCTTGAATCCGGCGTCGCGTCAAGCGGCACTGGGTGAAGCCGCGCGGTCCGGAATGCCGCGACGGCGCGGCCCGGCGGGGCATGGGACAATGGGTGATCCGCCGCGACCCGCGTCGCGGCCACCGCTTCCGACGCCGCCTCCGCACCCATGACCACGCCGAACCGACGCGAACTCGCCAACGCCATCCGCTTCCTCGCCATCGACGCGGTGCAGGCCGCCAACTCCGGCCACCCCGGCATGCCGATGGGCATGGCCGACATCGCCGAGGTGCTCTGGAACGATTACCTGAGCCACAACCCGGCCAATCCGGGCTGGTTCAACCGCGACCGCTTCATCCTGTCGAACGGCCACGGCTCCATGCTGCAGTACGCGCTGCTGCACCTGACCGGCTACGACGTCTCGATCGACGACCTGCGCAACTTCCGCCAGCTCGAATCTAAGACGCCGGGCCATCCCGAGAACTTCATGACGCCGGGCGTGGAGACCACCACCGGCCCGCTCGGCCAGGGTTTCGCCAACGCCGTCGGCCTCGCGCTCGCCGAGAAGCTGCTCGCGCAGCGTTTCAACCGCGATGGCCACGCCATCGTCGACCACCGCACCTGGGTTTTCCTCGGCGACGGCTGCCTCATGGAAGGCATCTCGCACGAGGCCGCGTCGCTGGCCGGCACGTGGGGGCTCAACAAGCTGGTCGCCTTCTGGGACGACAACCACATCTCGATCGACGGCAACACCGACGGCTGGTTCACCGACGACACGCCGGCGCGCTTCGAGGCTTACGGCTGGAACGTCGTGCGCGGCGTCGACGGCCATGACGCGGCGTCGATCAAGGCGGGCATCGAGCGGGCGCTGGCGTCGGGCGACCGGCCGACGCTGGTCTGCTGCCGCACCACGATCGGCTTCGGCTCGCCGTCGAAGGCCGGCAAGGAGTCGAGCCACGGTGCGCCGCTGGGCAAGGACGAGATCGTCGCCACGCGCGCCGCGCTGGGCTGGACCGCCGGGGCGTTCGAAGTGCCGGGGCCGATCGCCCAGGCCTGGCGCGCCCTCGACGCCGGTGCGCTGCGCGAGGCCGAATGGGATCGCCGCTTCCAGGCTTATTCCGCGCGCTTTCCCGAGGAGGCCGCCGAGTTCTCGCGGCGCATCCACGGCACGCTGCCCGAGGGCTTCGTTACCGCCGCCGATGCGTACATCGCGAAGCTGCAGGCCGAAGGCCCCGTCGTCGCGTCCCGCAAGGCCTCGCAGATGGCCATCGAAGCGTTCGCGCCGCTGCTGCCCGAGCTGGTGGGCGGCAGCGCCGACCTCGCGCACTCGAACCTCACGCTGTGGAAGGGCTCGAAGTCCGTCGCGAGCGACGACCCGAACGCCAACTACATCTACTTCGGCGTGCGCGAGTTCGCGATGGGCGCGATCTGCAACGGCCTGGAGCTGCACAGCGGCTTCATCCCGTACGACGCGACGTTCCTCGTGTTCAGCGACTACGCGCGCAACGCCGTGCGCATGAGCGCGCTGATGGGCGCGCACGTGATCCACGTGTACACGCACGACTCCATCGGCCTCGGCGAGGACGGCCCGACGCACCAGCCGGTCGAACACCTGGCGAGCCTGCGTTACATCCCGCACAACGACGTCTGGCGTCCGTGCGACGCGGTGGAGTCGGCGGTGGCGTGGAAGCACGCGATCGTGCGTAGCGACGGGCCGAGCTGCCTGGTCTTCTCGCGCCAGAACCTGCCGCACCAGGCGCGCGACGCGCAGCAGGTCGCCGACATCGAACGCGGCGGTTACGTGCTGAAGGATTCGGTGGGCGCGCCGGAGGTCATCCTGATCGCGACCGGCTCAGAAGTGGGGCTCGCCATGGACGCCGCGGCGCAGCTGGGTGATGGCGTGCGCGTGGTGTCGATGCCCTGCACGGAAATCTTCGACCGCCAGCCGGCCGAGTACCGCGAGTCGGTGCTGCCGAACGCCGTGCGTCGCCGCGTCGCGATCGAGGCCGGCACCGCGGACTACTGGTTCAAGTACGTGGGCCTCGACGGGGCGGTGATCGGCATGCACGGTTTCGGCGCCAGCGCGCCGGCCGAGAAGCTGTTCCCGCATTTCGGCTTCACGGTCGAGCGCGTGGTGGAGGTTGCGCGCGCGCTGCCCTGAACCGGCGATCCGCGCAAACGGAAACGGCGCCGGATGGCGCCGTTTTTCGTTCGGGTCGGGCGGGTCAATCCGGCGTGGCGATCCGCTGCAGCAGGTGCGAGGCCGGCGTCGAGCGACCGATGTGGTAGCCCTGCGCGCGATCGCAGCCCAGGGCGCGCAGCACCTCGAGCGTCTCCGCGTCCTCCACGCCTTCGGCGACGACCTGCAGGTCGAGCTGGTGGCCGAGGTCGATGATCGCCCGCACCACGCGCGCGGACCGGATGTCGTGGCGCATGTCCGCGACGAAGCTGCGGTCGATCTTGAGTTCGGTCGCGGGCAGCTGCTTGAGGTAGGCGAGCGATGAATATCCCGCGCCGAAATCGTCGATGGCCACGCCAAGGCCGGCATCGCGCAGCGTATGGAGCATGGCGATGCTCGCCAGCGGCTCCTCCATCAGCGCGCTTTCGGTGACTTCCAGCGTGACCGCGGCGGGCGGCATGTCCCACACCGCGAGCGCACCGGTGATCTGCTGCACGAGGTCGCGCTGCCCGAACACGCGCGGCGAGACGTTGACGGAGAAGCGCATCGCCTCGTTGCGGCCACGGATGGCGGCGGCTTGCCGGAACGTGGCGTTCAGGCTCCAGCGCGTGAGCTCGCCGATGAGCCCGGTGTCTTCCGCGAGCCGGATGAATACATCGGGCCGGATCGGTCCGTTGTCGCCATCGTTCCAGCGCGCGAGCGATTCATAGCCGCAGACCGCGTTGCGGCGCAGGTCGAGGATCGGCTCGAAATGCGCTTCCAGGCGATTGGTCTGCAGCGCATCGTGCAGCCATTCGTAGGGGACCATCATTCGCTCGGTGCCGCTGGTATACACCGCGCACCGCTCGCTCATGCGCTTGGCGTCGCGCAGTGCGATCTCGGCGCGGCGCAGCAGGCTCTTGGCGTCGTCGCCGTGTTCGGGGTGCAGGCTGATGCCGACCGCCACGGGCGTCATCACGGCATGGCCCTCGAACATCAGCGGCGCCTCGAACGCGCGCACGACGCGCGTGCCGGCGAGCATCGCGTGGCCCGCATTGAGCAGGTCGGGCAGCAGCGCGATGAACTCGTTCTCGGACACCTGCACGAGTTCGTCCTGCGGACGCAGCAGGTCGCGGATGCGTGCGTCGGCGGCTGGGCCGACGGCATCGCTCGCCTCGTAGCCGTGCACCAGGCGGAACTCCTGCAACCGCTGGATGCGCACGAGCATCAGCGCGAACTGCCGCCCTCCGCAGTGGGCGACCATCTCGGCGACGCGCGCGGCGAGGGCCGACCGGTTCACAGATAGAGTTCCGAAACGTCGATGCCGGCGTGCCGGTCGGGCAGGGGCCGGCGGATCTCGACGTCCGACGCGGCCTGCAGCAGGTCCAGCGACCGGAACACCGGCAGCAGCGTGCCGTCCGGCGCGGTCAGCACGAGCACGCGCGGCCGCAGCCGGCGCGCGGTGTTCTGCGCCATGATCGCCACCACCTCGCCGGTGTTGAGCTCCGCGAGCGAGCCCGTCGGATACACGCCGAGGCAGCTGATGAACTGCTCGACGAGCTCGGGGTAGTAGCGCGTCTGCCGCGCGCGGTAGAGCTCCTGCAGCGCGACGTGGCGCGCCATGCCGGGGGCGTAGGGGCGTTCGCTGGTCATCGCGTCGAAGCTGTCGACGATTGCGGCGATACGCACGTGCAGCGGGATGTCGGTACCCGCGCGGCGCGTCGGGTAGCCGCTGCCGTCGGCGCGCTCGTGGTGGCCGCCGACCATCTCGCGCACGATCGGGCCGAATGCGCCCGTCGCGAGGATCTGCGTGCCCAGTTCGACGTGCCGGCGCACGCGCGCCATCGACAGCGGGTCGAGCGGGCCGGGATGCGCCAGCAGGGTTTCCGGCACCTGCGTGGTGCCGATGTCCATCAGCATGGCGCCGATCGAGAGTTCGACGAGGAAGTCTTCCGGCAGGCCGAGGTGGCGACCGAACGCCGCGGCCAGCGCCGCGCAGTTGAGCGCGTGCGAGTAGGCATAGCCTTCGCGACGCCGCAGCGCGTTGAGCCAGAACACGGCATCGGCATTGCGCAGCACGCTGGCGACGATGGGCCGGGCCGCCGTGTTCGCGACCTCCGGCAGGATCGGTTGCCCGCCGTGGGCCTGCTCGATCATGCCGTTGATGGTCGAGGCGGCGGCTTCCAGCGCCTGCCGCGCGGCCGGGATCTCATCGTCCAGCGCCACGCTGTCGTCGTACCGCGCGCTGCCGATGCGTGGGTCCGCGAGATCGGACGAGGCCATCGGCGGGGCCGCAGCCGGCGCGGTCGCCAGGCCCGCCGCGGCATACGTCAGCCCGCGCAGGTTGCCGCCCATGCTGCGGCGACTGAGCTCGATGTCGATCCACACGCGGCCGCACAGCTCGCGCAGGGTGTCGATCTGTTCGGGCTCGCGGACGTAGAAGCCCTGCAGCGGAAACGGCGTTTCGATCCACGGGCGATCGAGCCGGCAGACGAACATGCCGAGCTTCACCTGGTCCGACTGGATCTCGCGCTCTTCGATCTGCATGCGTGCCCGGCGGCCGCTCCCCTGTCGGCGCCTGACGCCAAGAGTAACCGGCCGCGACGCGAAATGCGCTGCGACGGGCGACCTGCCTGCTGCGACCGGTCAGCGGTCGAGTGCGGCGTTCAGCACCTGCGCGAGGTGCGCGCCGGCGCGGCGCAGCTGTTCGTCCACGACCGGCGTCCACCGGGCGTAGTACGCCTCGTCGATGTACGGCGACGGCGGATACACGCCGTCCCGCATCGAGAGGCGACACGACGCTTCCACCCAGGCCCCGCTGTGCGGCGGCAGCGGCGCCGAGGGTACGTCCACCGCCAGCGGCAGGGCCCTCAGGCGCGCGTGGTACGCGGCCTCGTCGAGGCCGGCATGCTGGATCAGCCCGCTGTCCCACAGCGAATGCAGGTTGCCGCCCTTTTCGCCGCTGGGCGCCGGAATGCGCAACTGCACCACGTTGCCGCCCTTGTCCTCGCGATTGTTCGCGTGCAGGGGCTGGTGCGCGTCGCCGATGAAGTGCACGACGAACTTGAGCGCCTGCCGGCGCGCCTCGATCGACTGGCGCGGGTCGGCGAGGATCGCCGCCTGCGCATCGATCGCACCGGCGACGCAGTTGCCGTCCGGGCAGTCGACCGGTGGCTGGTAGGCGCATGTCGGCGAATGGATGCCGACGTAATGCCAGGGCGCGCTCTTCTTGCCGAGCACCCGATCGTTCGCACGGACGTCGTCCGCCCATGATGCGATGCCCGACAGCGTCGGGTTCTTCTCGCCGGCCAGCAACCGGTCGACCGCTCTGCGCGCCGTGGGCGTGAGTTCGTCCGCCGCCAGGTCGGCGACGAGGCGATGGCCCATCGCGCCCCACGCGAAGGCCGGGCCGGCGAGGCTGATGAGAAGGAGGGCGGCGACGAGGCGACGTGTCATGGCGCGATCGTACGTGACGGCACACCGCCCTTTGCTGAATCACGGGCGGTGCACGCAGGCCGCGCGGTTGACATGCGGCTCGATGTTCGAGTCGGCCAGCATCGCGGTGTCGTCCCGCGCGTGCGTGCGTACGACATGCCGCCGAGCGCACCTTCGATGGTGGATGCAAGGCATCGGCACGATCCGTCCAGCGTCGGCACGTGGCGCGATCGCCCCCGACGTCGACGCATCGAGCGACGTCGCGCGGTCCCGGCGGATTGCGGGTCGGCAGCATGCGTCTGCGCGGTGGCGACGGACGCCTCATCGGATCGCCCTGGCCGAATGTCCAGCGTGCCCCCCAAGTTCAAACGGCCGTTCGACCGTCGTCGAGGCCGCGGAGGCTCCGGCGTCGCTGGTAGAATCCGCGCCACGCCCGGCCCGGTCCGGCCCCTTTTTCCGCAGGAGCTCCCCATGACGATCAAGGTTGGCATCAACGGCTTCGGCCGCATCGGCCGCAACGTGCTGCGTTCGGCGGTGCAGAACTTCGGTGGCGACATCCAGATCGTCGGCATCAACGACCTGCTCGAGCCCGACTACCTCGCCTACATGCTGCGCTACGACTCGGTCCACGGGCGCTTCGATGCCGACGTGTCGATCGAGGACGGCCAGCTCGTCGTCAACGGCAACAAGATCCGCCTGACGCAGGAGCGCGATCCGGCGAACCTCAAGTGGGACGCCATCGGCGCGGACGTCGTCATCGAATCGACCGGCCTGTTCCTCGACAAGGCCAGCGCGGGCAAGCACCTGCAGGCGGGCGCGAAGAAGGTGATCATGTCCGCTCCGTCGAAGGACGACACGCCGATGTTCGTGTACGGCGTGAACCACGCGAAGTACGCCGGCGAGCCGATCATCTCGAACGCCTCGTGCACCACGAACTGCCTCGCGCCGCTCGCCAAGGTGCTGCACGACAAGTGGGGCATCAAGCGCGGCCTGATGACCACGGTGCATGCGGCGACCGCGACGCAGAAGACCGTCGACGGCCCGTCCAACAAGGACTGGCGCGGCGGCCGCGGCATCCTCGAGAACATCATCCCGTCGAGCACGGGCGCGGCGAAGGCCGTGGGCGTGGTCATCCCGGAGCTCAACAAGAAGCTCACCGGCATGAGCTTCCGCGTGCCGACGTCGGACGTGTCGGTGGTCGACCTGACCGTGGAGCTCGAGAAGCCGGCAACGTACGACGAGATCTGCGCGGAAATGAAGGCGCAGTCGGAAGGCGCGCTCAAGGGCGTGCTCGGCTACACGACCGACAAAGTCGTGGCGACCGACTTCCGCGGCGACGCCCGCACCTCGATCTTCGACGCCGAGGCCGGCATCGCGCTGGACCCGACGTTCGTCAAGCTGGTCAGCTGGTACGACAACGAATGGGGCTACTCGAACAAGTGCCTGGAGATGGTGCGCGTCGTCGCCGCCTGATCCCGGCCGCAGCCCGCCACGAGAACCCCGCCGACCGGCGGGGTTCGTCGTTACGGGGTCGGAGTTTTCCGACCGCGGGGCGCGGGAATCCCCGGTTTGTCGGCCGCGCGGCCGCTGGCATACTGCCGCTGCGCAGCCGCGCATGGGGACATTGAAAGGAGATCGCATGTCACGCAAGACGCTCGCCGCCTGCATGGTGGCGCTGGTCGCGCTGTCGGCCGTTTCGGCCGAGGCGAAGAAGAAGGATTCCGACGAGCCGCCGAGCCGGGAAGTCACCGGCCGCAAGGGCGTGGAAGGCGAGATCGTCGGCAACGAGATCCCGGGCAGCCCGTTCACCAAGCTCGAGATCGGCATGTCGCAGAAGCAGGTCGAGGACGTCGTCGGCGAGAAGCGCCAGGACGACGCCGAGTGCGGCCAGTACTTCACCGGCAAGTCGTTCATCCCGTTCCACTTCGGCGGCGACAAGGTCCGCACCGAATGCGCCTACAAGGGCCTGGGCCGGCTGGTCTTCACCAACCAGTCCGACTTCGACGGCAAGGCGGTGCTGATCAAGATCGAGTACGACGCCAGCGAAGACGGCTACCGCGACGACTGAGGTCGACGCCGTGCCACGAAGCCCCGCCCCGTGCGGGGCTTCGTCGTTTCGGGCTGGCCGTTTTCCGCGATCCTCCGAGCGGCGACAATAGCGGGCTCCGCGCCCCGCGCCGTCGCCTCCCCGGGAGTTCCCCCATGTCCATCCTCCGCATGTCCGACCTCGACCTCGCCGGCAAGCGCGTGCTGATCCGCGAGGATCTCAACGTGCCGATCAGCGACGGGCGCATCACGTCCGAGCAGCGCATCCAGGCCGCGCTGCCGACGCTGCGGATGGCGCTGGAAAAGGGTGCGGCGGTGATGGTGATGTCGCACCTCGGTCGGCCGAAGGAAGGCGTCTTCAGCGAGGCCGATTCGCTCGCGCCGGTCGCCAAGCGCGTGTCGGAACTGCTCGGCGTCGACGTGCCGCTGGTCCGCGACTGGGTCGCCGGCGTCGACGTGAAGCCCGGTCAGGTCGTGATGCTCGAGAACTGCCGCATGAATGTCGGCGAGGGCAAGGACGACGAGGCGCTATCGAAGGCGTATGCGGATCTCTGCGACGTCTTCGTCATGGACGCGTTCGGCACGGCACATCGCGCGCAGGCCTCGACGCACGGCGTGATCCGGCAGGCGAAGGTCGCCTGCGGCGGCCCGCTGCTGATGGCCGAACTCGATGCACTGGCCAAGGCGCTGCAGCACCCGGCGCGCCCGCTGCTCGCGATCGTCGCGGGCTCGAAGGTGTCGACCAAGCTCGAGCTGCTCGGCAATCTCGTCTCGCGCGTCGACCAGCTCATCGTCGGCGGTGGCATCGCGAATACGTTCATCGCCGCGATGGAATATGGTGTCGGCAAGTCGCTGGTCGAGCGCGATCTCGTCGACACGGCTAAGCAGATCATCGAGCAGGCGAAGGCGCGCGGCGCGGAAATCCCGATGCCGGTCGACGTCGTCGTCGCGCCCGAGTTCAAGGCCGATGCGCCGGCGACGGTGAAGGCGGTCGATGCGGTTGGGGGAGACGACATGATCCTCGACATCGGCCCGCAGACCGCCGCGCACTACGCCGACATCGTGAAGCAGGCGGGCACCGTGGTGTGGAACGGTCCCGTCGGCGTGTTCGAATTCGACGCGTTCGGCAAGGGCACCGAGGCGCTCGCCCATGCCATCGCCGACAGCGCGGCGTTCTCGATCGCCGGCGGTGGCGATACGCTGGCGGCCGTCGACAAGTACGGCATCGCCGATCGCGTGTCATACATCTCGACCGGCGGCGGTGCGTTCCTCGAATTCCTCGAAGGCAAGACGCTGCCGGCGGTCGCCGCGCTCGAAGCGCGCGCGGGCTGATGGCGACGCTGCTCTTCGACCTCGACGGCACGCTGATCGATTCGGCCGTCGGCATCACGCGCTGCGCGGCGTATGCATTCGAGGCGCTTGGCGAGCCGGTGCCCGACGCCAAGGTGCTGCGCAGCTGGATCGGACCGCCGCTGCGCGTGAGCTTCGCGCCTCTGCTGCGCGACGATGCGCGCGTCGAGCGCGCGGTCGAGCTGTACCGGGAGCGTTACGAAACGCATGGCTGGTCCGAGCATGCGGTCTACGACGGCATCCCCGAGGCTGTCGAATCGCTGCATGCGGCGGGCCACCGGCTCGCCGTGGTCACCGCGAAGAACGAGCCGCATGCGCGCAAGATCCTCGCGAGCCTGCCGTTCGGTCATCGCTTCGTCGAGATCGTCGGCGCCACTCTCGACGGCCGACTGAGCCACAAGCCTGAGCTGATCGCCGAGGCGCTGCAGCGGCTGGATGCCGGCGCCGGCGACTGCACGATGATCGGCGACCGCCGCATGGACATGGAGGGCGCCGTGCACCACGGCATGCGCGGCGTCGGCGTGCTGTGGGGATTCGGCGACGAAGCCGAGCTTCGCGGCGCGGGTGCAGCGGCCGTGGCGGATGCTCCGGACGCACTGGTACGGCTGCTCGCCTGAAATCGATTGCCGCGCGTGCGGTCGCGGCGGCGTGCTAGGTTTCGGCGATCGTTCCGCCACCAGCCGCCGCATGACCCATACCACGCGCCGCACCAAGATCCTCGCCACCCTCGGCCCGGCCACCGATGCCCCGGGCGTGCTCGACCGGCTGCTCGAAGCGGGCGTCGACTGCGTCCGCCTCAACTTCTCGCACGGCGATCCGTCGGCGCAGGTCGAGCGTGCGGACGCGGTGCGCGCGGCGGCCGCTCGCGTCGGTCGCGAGGTCGGCATTCTCGCCGACCTGCCCGGTCCGAAGATCCGCATCGAGAAGTTCGAGAACGACCGCGTCGAGCTGAGGGCTGGCGACCGCTTCGACCTGGTCGCGCGCGAGGACGCGCCGCCCGGCAACGAACGCGAGGTCGGTGTCAGCTACCTCGGGCTTCCCGGCGACGTCGTGCCCGGCGACGTGCTGCTGCTCGACGACGGCATGATGCAGCTGCAGGTCGACCGCGTCGAAGGCGAGCGCATCATCTCGACCGTGCTCAACGACGGCATGCTGTCCAATCGCAAGGGCCTGAACAAGCAGGGCGGCGGCCTGTCGCTCGGCGCGCTGACGCCGAAGGACGAGGCGATCATCAAGGTCGCGGCGCAGATCGGCGTCGATTTCATCGCCGTGTCGTTCTGCCGCAACGCGCAGGACATGCACGATGCCCGCCGCATCGCGCAGGAAGCCGGCAGCAACGCGGCGCTGGTGTCGAAGATCGAGCGCGCCGAGGCGATCGAGAACCTGCGCGAGATCGTCGAGGCGTCCGACGTGGTGATGGTGGCGCGCGGCGACCTCGGCGTGGAGATCGGCGACGCGGAGCTTCCCGGCCTGCAGAAGAAGATCATCCGCGAGGCGCTGTCGTGCAATCGCGTCGTCATCACCGCGACGCAGATGCTGCAGTCGATGGTCGACAGCCCGATCCCCACGCGGGCCGAGGTGCTGGACGTCGCCAATTCGGTCATCGACGGCACCGACGCGGTGATGCTGTCGCAGGAGACCGCGGCCGGTAAGTACCCGCTCAAGGCGGTGCAGGCGATGGCGCGCGTGTGCCTCGGCGCCGAGCGCCAGTTCTCGCACGACACCGATTTCGAGAAGGCGCCGCGCGGCCTCGACCGGGCCGACCAGGCGATCGCCATGGCCGCGATGTTCCTCTCCGAGCACATCGGCGTGCGTTCGATCGTGGCGATCACCGAGTCCGGCGGCACGCCGCGCTTCCTGTCGCGATTCCGCTCGCCGGCGCAGATCATCGCGCTGTCGGGCGACGAAGCCGCACGTCGCAAGATGTCGCTCATGCGCGACGTCACCGCGCTGCCGTTCGAGAGCGGCGGCATGACCGCGGGCGTCGCCGCGCGGGCCTCGGCGAAGGTGCTGTTCGAGCGTGGCCTGCTCGAGGAGGGCGATCGCATCATCTTCACCAGCGGCGAGATCATGCAGCAGCACGGCGCGACCAATACCCTGCGGCTCCTGCAGATCGGTCCCGGCGGCAAGGCCGAGGGGCTGGGTGAACTCTGACCCCGGTCGCCGACCGGAGGCCGCCGCCGCGCGGTGCGGCTGCGCTAGATTCGGGGCACCCACCACCGGAGAACGTCATGAAAGGGAAGCTCGTGCTGTTCGGTGCAGTTCTGTTCGCCACGCAGGTCTGGGCAGGCGATGTCTCATCCGGCGATCTGCGTGTCCTCGGACCCGACGCGCTCGGCGCCGCCTGGACGCCGGTCGCCGCCGTTCCGCCGACCTATCCCGCTGAACTCGCCCAGCGCGGCATCAGCGGTTGCGTGACGGTCACCTACACGATCGACCGGGACGGTCGCGCCTCGAACGTGCGCTATCTGGACGGCCGCGCGAGCCCGCGCTCGCCGCTCGCCGAGCGCGTGGCGCTGGATCGCTTCACCGAAGCGGCCGGCCAGGCGGTCGCGGACTGGCGCTTCGCTGCCCGTGGCGACGCGAACCCGACCTTGACCGCGACCACGCTGCACTTCGGCGAGCCCGTATCCGACGGGGCGGCGGCCTGCAGCGGAACCTCCACCGCGCGCATGCTCGACGGCGGTCGCGACTGGAACTGGCTGCTGGACGCCGCGGTGTTGCGCGCGGGCCGCGCTGAAGGACTGGCATCGGCCAACGCCTTCGGGACTCCGCGCGCCGTGCGCGCCAGCGACTCGCCCTGGAACGGCACGACCCAGCGCTTTCTCGGCGACCCGTCGATCGCTGCTGGCGGCCGCTGAGTGGCACGCGTGGCGCCCGTCGGCCGCCGCCGTTCGGGCGTCACCTCGGGTTTCCGGCGGTCCGGCGTCCTGAAGCACGAACCGGCGCAGGCCCATCACTGCCCGATCCGCATCCGCGCGCATCGGTGCTTAGCCCGTGAGGCGGGATCATGAAACGTATATTCGTTATCGCACTTGCACTCGCACTACCCGCCTCGTCCGTGCTCGCGGCCGAAGGCGCGGACCCGTCGAAAGACATCCGCATCGCCGGTCCCGACGCGCTCGGCAGCTACTGGTCGCCGGTCGATCCCGCTTCGGCAGTGACCTACCCGCCGGACCTGGCCGCGCGGAAGGTGACCGGCTGCGTGACGCTCGCCTACATGGTGGAGCCGGACGGCAGCACCTCGGGGTTCCGGACGCTGGAGGCCGATGCGAGTGCGCGCTCGCCCGTCGCGCGGCGGCAGGCGATCGAGCGGTTCGCGCAGGCCGCGGCCGGCGCCGTCGCACAGTGGCGGTACCAGTCCAAGGGCGAGGCGCGCCGCACGCTCACCGCGACCACGGTGCAGTTCGACGACGGCGGCACCGGCTCCGCGCAGCGCTGCGGCAATGGCGACCTGGCCCGTGCGCTCGACAAGGGCAAGAACTGGGATCGCGCGCTCCGGGATCTCTACGAAGCGAAGAGCCGCTACTGGACGGCGCCCCAGAACGAGCGCCAGCCCAGCGCCTTCATCAAGTAGGGGGCGCCGCTCGCGGCCACGGGCCGCGCGAGCCCGTGGCGCTTCGGCGGGCGGCCGCCCGCCGCTGAAATCGTATGCAGCCCGGCCGGTATAATGCCGGCCCCCGATTCCAGCGCGCCAAGGACCCCGAATGAGCATCGAACAGCTTGCCGAAACCGCCCAGGCGATGGTCGCCCCGGGCAAGGGCATCATCGCGATCGACGAGTCGACGAACACC
>NZ_SMRQ01000047.1 GCF_004359965.1 Cognatilysobacter segetis
GCGCGACGGCCGACGAAGGCTCGATCAACTGCTTCATGCGCGTCCACACCAGCCGCATCGCGGCGAGCGTCGCGACATCGTCCACCACCAGCGCCTGCGCGCCGTGCGCCTCCAGCAGCTCGAAGTTGATCGCGCCGAGCGTGCCGCGCAGGCCGTCGCAGATCGTGTCGGGGGTGAAGGCGGTGACGCGCTCGCCGGTGGCGAGCGAGGCCGCGGTTTCCGCCGCGCCGGCGGGTTCGGCGAGGTAGAGCGTCGTGCGCGGCGACGCGCCGGCGATCGCCAGTGCCGTGCCCGACGCCAGCCCGCCGCCGCCCACCGGCACCACGATCGCGTCGAGCGGTTGCGTCGCGAGCAGTTCGAGCGCGGCGGTGCCCTGGCCGGCGATGACGAGCGGATCGGTGTACGGATGTACGAGCCGCGCGCCGAGCGAGGCCTGCAGCTCGGCGCACATCGCCTCGCGCGCGGCGATGGTCGGCGCGCAGCGGTGCAGCGTGGCGCCGTAGGCCTCGATCGCGGCGAGCTTGCCGGGCACCGCGCCCTCGGGCACGACCACGTGGCAGGCGATGCCGCGACCGCGCGCCGCGAGCGCGAGCGCGGCGCCGTGGTTGCCCGAGGAATGCGTGACGACGCCGCGTCGCGCCTCGGCCTCGTCCAGCGCCCAGACCGCGTTGCAGGCCCCGCGGTACTTGAACGCGCCGATGCGCTGCAGGTGCTCGGCCTTGAAGTGCAGCGTCGCGCCGGCCAGTGCGTCGAGGGTGCGCGAGGTCAGCACCGGCGTCACGTGCGCATGCGGGGCGATGCGCGCGGCCGCGGCGAGGACGTCGTCGAAACCGGGGTGGGTCATGCGATGGGGCGCGGCGGGAAACAGCGCACTAGGGTAGTGGCTCGACGCCCGCCGCGTGCATTACGGCGACGTCATGCCGCGCGGCGGCGCCCCAGCAGGCTCACGGTGGTCGAGCCCGCGACCACCAGCGCCGCGCCGACCCAGCCCACGGTGGACATCGGCTCGGGTGCGAGCGTCGACGGCCATGCCGCGTGCACGAGCGCGACCACGCCGAGGCAGAGCAGCGGCGTCACCGCCAGCACCGCCGACACGCGCGAGGCTTCCCAGTGCGCGAGCGCCTCGGCGAAGGCGCCGTAGGCGACCACGGTATTGAGTGCGCAGAACGCCAGCAGCGCCCATTGCAGGCCGTCCAGCCGCGCGAGCTGCGTGGGATGCGCGAACGGCCACAGCAGCAGCGTCGCCACGACGTAGATCACGCCGAGGATCTGCATCGACCCCAGCTTCACCAGCAGCTGCTTCTGCGCCAGCGCGTACACCGCCCACACCAGCGCGGCGACCACCACCAGCAGCGAACCGACGAGGTAGGCATGGGTGCCGGCATGGCCGGGGGTGGCGTCGACGTGCGCGAGCTGGTCGCGGAAGAACAGGCCGAGGCCGGCGACGAGCAGCGCCAGGCCCAGCCACTGCGCCGCGCGGAAGCGCTCGCCGAACACCAGGATGCCGCCCAGCGCCATCAGCAGCGGCGCGAGCTGGATCAGCAACTGCGCATTGCCCGGCGAGGTCCGGCCCACGCCCAGCAGGTAGAAGACGTAGTTGCCGACCAGCATCACCGCGGCCAGCGCGAGCAGTGCGCCGCCGCGGCGCCCCAGCGTCGACAGCCCGCCCAGCCGGCCGCGCGCGCCGAGCCAGCCGGCGGTCAGCACCGCGGCGACGAGGAATCGGAACCAGGTCAGCGTCAGCGGATCGACCGCCTGCAACGTCACCTTGAGCGCGACCGGCAGGGTTGCCCAGCACAGCGCGGTGACCAGGCTCAGCGTGAGCCCCAGGCGCGAGCGTCCCGAGACGCGGTGCAGGCGGGACATGGGCGACTCCGGGGCGGGGGCATGCGATGCTCGCAGGCGCATCGATGCCCGGCAATCCGCGTTCGCGCACCGCTGTGTGCGGCCCGGGCGACCCGGGCGCGACGCTGGCTGAACACGTCAGGCAGGCCGAGGCGCCGGCCGGAAAAGTTAAGCGGTAGTTCAATCCGATCGGCCGAAGCTGCATCGTCCGTTACAGGGGGTGTCACATGTTCCGCAGGCTTCTCGTTCCGCTCGCCGCCACCGCGCTGCTCGCCGGTTGCGTGACCACCGCCCCGTACGGCTATCGCGGCAACGGCCAGGGCGACTATTACTACGGCGCGCCCAGCACCGAGTACCGCTATCACGGCGCGTACCCCGGCTACGGCTATCCGTACTACGGCCCGTACCGTCCCGGCCTGTCGGTCTGGGGCAGCTACGGCTACGGCGGCTATGGCTATTACGGGCGTCCGTACTACGGCAATCCGTACGGCGGGTATTACGGCAACCCGTACTACGGCTATCCGCGCAACACGCACCGCCCGCCGCGCCCGGACCACCGCGACGGCGACCATCGCCCCGACGGCGGCGCCTGGCGCAACCTCGACGAGATCACGCGTCGCCGGCGCGGCATGGACGGCGGCGGTGGCAGCAGCAGCATCCCGACCCCGTCGATGCCGCAGCCGCAGGTGGCGCCGCGCATCCGCAACGGCAATGGCGACGGCTCGGCGATGGGCCAGCTCATCCGCCGTGGCCGCCGGACCAGCCAGCAGGACGAGTAAAGCGTGACGACGGCGGCTTGCAGGGCCGCCGGTGCCGCCGCACAGTAGGGACGCACCGCCGCGCTTGCGCGGCGGTCGCGTTTGCGACGCCTGCGTCGGTTCCCGGCGAGGATCTTCGGATCCCCCCTGTTCCGCCCCCTCGCCGGGGGCCGGCACCCGCGACCGCGCGGCCGCGCCCCTAAAAAAAAGATGAAGGGCCGGACGTCCCCCGACATCCGGCCCTCCGTGCTTCCCCGCGGGCGCTTGACCAGCCCCTGTTCCAATGCCGGTCGACGCAAGCGCCTGCCCCGCTGGGTGCAGGAAAGGGACTGCACGAAGCGTGCCAGCGACGCGCGCGCGCCCATTGGCGCGGCAAGTCCAACGGCGATCACACAAATCGATGCGCGCACGCGGCCGCGATGTGACGCTGCGCGGCCATGCCCGGCCGCGACGGTCAGGCGCTGACGCGGGCGACTCCGCCGTTCAGCCGCGCGCCCGCGGTCGGTGCGCGAGAATGTGCGCCCGCCACCGGTGCAGCCGGCCGCGGCACCGGACCGACGAACCGAAGCCATGCCTTCCGACTTCCATCGCTATGACGTGATCGTGATCGGCGGCGGCCATGCCGGCACCGAGGCCGCGCTGGCGTCCGCCCGTTCCGGCGCGCGCACGCTGCTGCTCACGCATTCGATCGAAACCGTCGGCGCGATGAGCTGCAACCCGGCCATCGGCGGGATCGGCAAGGGGCACCTGGTCAAGGAGATCGACGCGCTCGGCGGGGTGATGGCGCGCGCGGCCGACGCCGCCGGCATCCAGTGGCGGCGCCTCAACGCGAGCAAGGGCCCGGCGGTGCGCGCGACGCGCTGCCAGGCCGACCGGTCGCTCTATCGCGCGTACATCCGCCGCGCGGTCGAATCGCAGGCGAACCTCACGCTCTTCCAGGCCGCGGTCGACGATATCGGCTTCGCGAACGGTCGCGTCGAGTCCGTGCTCACCCAGACCGGCCTGCGTTTCTTCGCACCCGCGGTCGTGCTCACCGCCGGCACCTTCCTTGCCGGCAAGGTGCACATCGGCGCGACCACGTACGCGGCCGGCCGCGCCGGCGATCCGCCCGCAACCACGCTCGCCGCGAAACTGCGCGAAGGCCCGTTCCTCGTCGACCGCTTGAAGACCGGCACGCCGCCGCGCATCGACGGCCGCACGCTCGACTACGCGGTGATGGACGAGCAGCCCGGCGACGATCCGCGCCCGGTGATGTCGTTCATGGGGAGCACCCTCGACCATCCGGCACAGGTGTCCTGCTGGATCACGCACACCTCCGAGCGCACGCACGAGATCATCCGCGGCGCGCTCGACCGTTCGCCGCTCTACACCGGCCAGATCGAAGGCATCGGCCCGCGCTACTGCCCGTCGATCGAGGACAAGGTGGTGCGCTTCGCCGAGAAGGCCTCGCACCAGATCTTCGTCGAGCCCGAAGGCCTCGACGTCGCCGAGATCTATCCGAACGGCATTTCGACCTCGCTGCCGTTCGACGTGCAGCTCGAACTCGTGCGCAGCATCCGCGGCTTCGAGCAGGCGCACATCACGCGGCCCGGCTACGCGATCGAATACGACTTCTTCGACCCGCGTGGGCTGAAGACCACGCTGGAAACCAAGGCGATCGACGGCCTGTTCTTCGCCGGCCAGATCAACGGCACGACCGGTTACGAGGAAGCCGCGGCGCAGGGCCTGCTCGCCGGCGTCAACGCCGCGCGTTCCGTGCGCGACGAGGCCGGCTGGAGCCCGCGTCGCGACGAGGCCTACCTCGGCGTGCTGGTCGACGACCTCACCACGCACGGCACCAGCGAGCCCTATCGCATGTTCACCTCGCGCGCGGAATACCGCCTGCAGCTGCGCGAGGACAATGCCGATCTTCGACTGACGCCGGTCGGCCGCGATCTCGGCCTGGTCGACGACGCGCGCTGGCAGCGCTTCGATGCCAAGCGCGAGGCGATCGCGCGCGAGCACGCGCGGCTGGCGTCGACGTGGGCGGCGCCGAACAACGCGCTAGGCCGCGAGATCGCCGACACGCTCGGCATCGAGGTCAGCCGCGAGGCGAACGCGATCGACCTGCTGCGCCGCCCCGAGCTCGACTACGCGCAGCTGATGCGCGTGCCGTCGCTCGGCCCCGCGGTGGACGACGTCGCCGTCGCGGACCAGGTGGAGATCGGTGCGAAGTACGCGGGCTATCTCGATCGCCAGCGCGAGGAGATCGAACGCGCCCGGCGCCACGAGGACACCGCCATCCCGGCCGCGTTCGATTACGACTGCGTGCGCGGGCTGTCGGCCGAAGTGCGCCAGAAGCTCGAGCGCGTGCGGCCGCAGACCGTGGGGCAGGCGCAACGCATTCCGGGCGTCACGCCGGCGGCGATCTCGCTGCTGCTGGTGCACCTCATGCGCGACGCGCGCAGCCGCGTGGCCTGAGTCCGGGAACGACGATGCCCGTCATGCGGCGTGCATCGTTCGAAACGCGGTCGACGGTTACTGCAGCGACTGACGCGGCGGTGCCTGCTCCGAGCCGACCTGACCGCGCTGCTTCTTCAGCAGCTCGATGCGGTCCGGGCCCATCTCCATCAGCTCCTTCTTGCGCGCCGCCATCTGCGCGCCGAGCTCGTCGAGCTGCTCACGGCCGAGCACCTGGCGCGCGGTCTTGAACATCTCCTTCTCTTCCTCGTCGGCATGGTGCTCGACGAGTTCCTTCAGCACCTTCGCACGCCCGCTGAAGCGATCGCTGGTGACGTCGGTGGCAAGCAGGTCGGGCAGCACCAGCTCGCCAGCGGCGCGGTGCTCTTCCAGCGCTTCGAACACCGTGGCCTCGTCGTCCGACTCGCCGACCGCTTCCTTGAACGCCGGATAGAAGATCTCCTCTTCGATCTGCGTATGCACGTCGAGCTCCATGCGGATCTGCTCGAGCAGCTGGGTGCGCGTCTTCTCGGCGCGCTTGGTGGTATCGGTGAGCTGGGACAACAGGCCGCGAACCTTTTCGTGGTCCGCCTTCAGCAGTTCGATCGCATTCATGGGCATCTTCCGTCGCACGGGGAACAGGCGGCCCACGGTGCCAGCGACGGCGTGATCCCGGCGTCAGGCGGTCGATGCCGTCCGTCCGCGCGCGGCACGGCGTTCAGGCACGCACGTGCGACTCGATCCACTTCACCACGCGGTCGTGATAGTCGACGCGGTGCGCGGGCGTCCCGCTGCCCGCGAGCGAATGCGAGCCGCCCGGGTAGATCACCATCATCGACCGCGTGTTGCCGGCACGCACCACGTTCGCGTACATCTCCTCGCACTGGCCGACCGGGCAGCGCTGGTCGTCCTGACCGTTGAGGAACAGCGTGGCGGTGTCGACCCGCGCGGCATGCTCCACCGGCGACAGCCGCGCGTACTGCTCGGCCGAGTCGTAGAGTTCGGCGTCCATCGCGTAGGGCGTGACGTAGTAGCCGGTGTCGGACGTACCGCCGTGCGACTGCAGGTTCGTCACCGGCGCGCTGACCACCGCCGCGCGGAACGTGTCGCTCATCGCGGCGCTCCAGGCGCTGAGGTAACCGCCGTACGACTTGCCGTAGCAACCCAGCGCGTCGCCCACGACGCCTTCCGCGCGCAGCCGTGCGATCACCGCCTCGACCTGCGGCAGGTCGTACTCGCCCCAGTGCGCGGTCAGCCGGCGCGCGAACTCCGCGCCGTAGCTGCCCGAGCCGACCGGATTCGGCGCGATCACCGCGTAGCCCTTCGCGATCAGCGGATACCAGTAAAGATGGCTGGCGAAGTCGATTAGCGTGACGCTCTGCGGACCGCCGTGGAAGTCGACGAGCGCGGGAAACGGGCCGCCGCCCCGTGGCGGCAACAGCACCCACGCATCGATGCGCTCGGTGCCGCCCTTCGCATCGGGCACGTCGAAGCGACGCTTGTAGACGCGCGGGCGGATGCGCTCGCCGAACCACTTGCGGTTGAACGACGTCAGCCGTCGTTCGTCGGCACCGGACCAGTCCACGCGGAACAGCTCGTCGGGCCGGCGGACGGACGCCGCCACGAAGGCGAGCCCGTCGCCGCTCGGGGCGAGCGCGGTCACGTGGCGCAGGCCGCGATGCAGCACGCGCGCCTCGCCACTGGCGACGTCGACGACTCCGATGGCGAACAGTCCGCGATGCGCGAGGATGGTCGCGACGCGATCGCCGTCGGGATGCCAGACGATGCTCGCGCCTTCGAGCTGCAGCTCGTCGCCGCCCGGGCAGCGCCGCGCGCCACGCTCGATGTCGTACACATACAGCCCGACGATGGAGTCGCCCTCGATGTGGCCGGCGGCGAACGCGATGCGCCGGCTGTCCGGCGAGAAGCGCAGGCCGGTGACCGAATACAGATCGGCGGTGACCCGCCGTGCATTCGCGCCGTCCGCGTCCGCGAGCCACAGGTCGGCCTGGTGGCGCTGCTGGCCGTCCCGCTTGCGCGAGAACGCGAGCCATCGTCCGTCGGGCGACCAGGTTGCATCGCTGACGTCGAAGTCGCCCTCGACTAGCGGATGCACAGCGCCCGAGGCCGCGTCGATCGCGACCAGGCGCGTGCGCGAGCCGACCTGCACGCCGGAGCCGTCCATCTTGTAGGGCAGGAAGCGCACCACGATCGGACGGTTCTTCGCATCTGGATCGTCATTGTCGTCCTCCCGCCACTTCACCACCTGCAGCGCGAGCAACCGCCGGCCATCCGACGACCAGCCAAGCAGGCTCGAGATCGCGGCCTGCGAATCGGTGCGGGTCAGTGCGCGCGCTTCGCCGCCGTCGAGCCGGATGACGTGGACCTGCGGACCTTTGGCGTCGTCGCGCTGCGATAGGAACGCCATGCGCGTGCCGTTGGGCGATACCAGAAGGGAGCGTGCATTGAACCGCGACGTGGTGAGGCGTCGCGCACGTGCCGCCGGATCCCGCGTGTCCACGTGCCAGGCGGTGGACCGGTAGCCGCTGCTGCCTTCATGGGCCCGCGACATCACGAACACGGCGTTGGAATGCCGCGCCGAGCCGCTCAGGTCCTGCAGATGGCGATGCTGGTAGACATCCTCCGGGGTGACGGGTCGCATGCAACCTCTCGATCGGCGTCGCTCAACCAATAGCGGTAAAGAAAAACGCCCCGGCACAGGCCAAGGCGCTTTTTGCAGGGAAACGGGCAGCCACGTGCGTGGCCGCCCGCGTCGCTCAGCGGCGCTCGTCGCGGTTGTTCTGCTGCGAGCCGCCCTCGCGGCGCTGTTCGTTCTGCTGCTGCGAGCCACCCTCGCGGCGCTGCTGGTTCTGCTGCTGGCCCTGGCCTTCGCGGCGTTCGTTCTGCTGGCCCTGGCCTTCGCGACGCTCGTTGTTGTTGTTGTTCTGCTGGTTCATGTGTCATCTCCGTGGGGGGATTGGGATGGGCCGGCCGGAGCCGGCCCTTTGCGTCCTCGGTAGCATCGCCCTCGATGCTGTCTGTGTTCGTGATCCGTCGTTGTCTTCGGGATCGAGTAAAGCCGTTCGGGCGTTACGCACGCGTTGAAAGCAGGTGTGCAACGGCTGTATTCACTGAAGCGTTCAATGACGTGGACGTTACGTCACCGTGCAACGCATGACGTCGCATCGAGTTGCGCGAATAGTCGTGCGCTGCGTGCAGATCGCCATGGCTGAGAGATACGGCGATGCATACGACGCGCGCGTCCGCGTGCAAGCCTTCGTTCCATGCGATCAGTAGCGTCCACGCGCACCGCCATGCATGAGGCGGTGGGCGGCGCGTCCCGCGCAAGCGAATAGGTTCATGAGTTGCGCTGGACATTGCGTGGCGGATGCACGCGGGCAGTACGCGCAGCACACGATTGGCGCTGGCGGCCGGGGACAGGAAGCACCTGGCTTCGAGTTCCCGCGCCGTTAACTAAGATGGTGTGCACGCGATTCAACGCGTCATCGTCCCGCTGGCGGACCGGCTCGGCCCAGCACGCGCTGCGAGACATGCCGGCGGTCGACAAAGCCAAGTGATGCCTGCAACACCCAGCGACAGCGGGATGCGGATGGCGTCGACGGTCGCTGGAATTCGTAACGGACCCGTTACCGGGATGCCCATGCGCGAGCGCGGCGCGCCGCCCGTCGGCGCGCAACAGGCGCGACCGCGCGCAGCGGCCACGCCTTCACGGAGCGTGACACTGAACAGGTCTAGCGTCGCCGTCCGGCCCCTCCCGGGCTGATCCTCGCGCCCGACGCAGTATCCATAGACGGAGACGACCCCATGAACGCCAAGACCCCGCTCGCCCTCGCCGCCGCCGCGCTCATGCTGTGCGCGACCACCGCGTGCAACCGCAACCAGGATGCCGCCGGCGGCACTAACAACCCGCCGGCCGCCACCACCGACACGGCCGCCAACGACGCCACGAACGCCGGCACGACCGCCACGGGCACGCCGACCGCGACGCCGCCCGCCGACACCGGCGCGGCCGCCACCGCCACGCCGCCGAGCCAGCAGGAAGCGCTGGCGATGCTGAACCTCGTCAACGACCACGAGGTCAAGGCGGCCGAGCAGGCGAAGTCGAAGAAGGTCACCGGCGACGTCGCCGCGTACGCCGACATGATGAAGGCCGAGCACGGCAAGAACATGACCGCGACCAAGGCGCTGCTCGACAAGAACGGCGGCGCGCCCGCCGACAACGCCGCGATGACCGACATGAAGGCCAAGGGCGAGGCCGAGATGCAGCAGCTGGCCGCGCTCGACGGCGAGGCGTACGCCAAGGCGTATATCGACGCGATGGTCGCGGGCCACCAGGACGCGCTGACCAAGCTCGATACGATGCTGATCCCCGCGGCCACCGACGCCGCGATCAAGCAGCACCTGCAGACCACGCGCGATGCCGTGCAGAAGCACCTCGATCGCGCGAAGGAGATCCAGGGCAAGCTCGGCGGCAGCGCGGGCTGATTCCAGCGCGTCGCACGCCACGAAGCCCGCGCTCCGGCGCGGGCTTTTTTCATGCGCGGACTCACGCGCCTTTACACGCCACGCGCGACGCTTCGCACGACCCTCGCAGGAGCCCCGCCATGGACCGCCGTCCCCTCGACGACACCGAACGCACCGCCACCGCTTCCGGCCACGAGAGCGACCGCGAACGCCGTACGCGTGCCGAAGCCGAGCGCACGCGCCTGCGCAGCGCCGCCGGCCGCGATACCGAAACCGGTCGCGACAGCGCGCGCAGCGCCGACGAGACCCGTCAGGGCACCTGAGGGCCGGCGTTGCCGCCGTCGGCCGGCCGGGTGCCGGCAGGCGCCGTCTCGGTCCGTGGCTCGGCCGCCGGGTCGCGGCGCAGGTCGCGCATGTGGCCGTCGTTCGGCGGCGTGAGGTCCGCGCCCTGGCCGGGCTGGTCGGTGCGATCGTCGGGCTTGCGCAGCTCGCCCTGCTCGAAGCGCACTTCCTCGTTGCGGGGCTGGTCGTCGTGCAGCTTGCTCATGATCGCGCTCCGGAGGGTGCCGTCGTTCGACGCTAGCGCGCGGCGCGGTGCGGCGACGTGAGCGGTCAGCGTTCCTTGCGGTAGTTGATCGAGGCGCGGCTCTCCACGCTGCTCGATTCGAACGTCATGTCGACGCCGCGCCGGATCAGGTACTTCAGCGTCAGCACCTGGCCCGCGCCGAACAGCGACACGCCGTAGCCGATGTACAGCCGCGGCGAAAGGTACTTGCCGATGCCGAACACGCTGCCGCCGAGCGTGCGGCTCTCGATCACGCCGGCATCGTCGAGGCCGAGGCGCGCGCCCAGCTCCGAGGCGAGCAGTGAGCCGCCGGCCGACAGCGCCGCGCTGGCCGCGCCGATCTGCCGCCCCTGCTCACCGCCGACGCTGCCGAGCGGGCGTCCGAGCGCGAGCATCGATAACGCTTCCGACTGCGTGCCGCCGTCGCTCGACCACACGTGCGCGCGCGGCGACTTCGCGCGGCCGGTGACGTCGATGCCCGCGGTGGTGCCGCCGACGTCGCGCTCGGCGCGGATGTCGAGCAGCGGATCGCCGATCGCGCCGCCGGTCCAGGTCAGCGCGCCGCGGCTCACGTCGAGCCGCTGCCCGTAGGCGACGTAGCGGCCCGACACGTCCATGCGGCCGCGCGCGGTGAGGTCGCCGCCGGGTGCGCTGCGCACCTGCACGCGGCCGGCGAGCTTGCCGTCCAGCCCGAAGCCCTGCAGGCGCACGTCGTTGCCGGCGACCAGCGTGAGGTCGAGCGCGACCGGCGTCTTGACCTTGGCCTCGGGATCGATCGGGTCGAGCACGACCACGTCGGGCGAGGTCTTCGCCGCGCTGTCCAGCCGTTCGAGCATCAGCAGCGCCGATGGCACCACGACCGTGCCGGTGACGCGGATCGGTTGGCCCGCCGACGTCGTCACCTGCACGTCGGGATTGGCGACCGCGCGCAGCTGCCGCGTGTTGGCGATCTGCACGTTGGTGCCGCGCACGGTGAGCTGCAGCGGTGCGCCGGTGCCGCGCCAGCCGAGGCGGCCATTGATGTTCAGCACGCCCTCGCCCGAGCGCACGCGGCCGTCGATGCGCGCGGTGCCGTCGGGCAGCGCGTCGAGCGTGGCCACGCCCTGCGTCAGCTCGATGCCGAGCGCCGGCATCTCGGTGGAAAAGTTCGTGAGCTGCGCATGGCCGCCCAGCTGCGGCGCCAGCCGCGTGCCGCCCAGCGTGATGCGGCCGTCGATGCGACCGCGCGGCTCGACGATGTCGGGCGACAGCAGCTCCATCCACGTGAGTTCGTCGGTGTCGATCGCGATGTCGCCCGACAGCGGCGCGTGCGCGGCCCAGCCCATCGCCACGCGGCCCTGCACGCGGCCGCGGTCGAACAGGCCCGAGGTCAGGTCGACCTGCAGGCGCTGCGGATCGAACGCCACGCGCGCGTCGAGCGTGCGCCAGCGCAGCAGCGGCTCGCGCTGCGAGGCGTCCATGCGGAAGCCGCCCTGCGCGGACGTGACGCGCGCCGTGCCGCGCCAGCTGCCGCCGGCGGGGCGGATCTGCGCCTGCGCATCGATGTTGCCGTCGACGAGCCAGGGCGTGCCGTCGGCGCGCGCGGGCAGGTAGCCGGCGACCAGCGTGAGCGGCAGGCCGCGCGCGGTGATGTCGGCGCCGCGGCGCGGCCAGTCGGCCGAGCCGCAGAGCTCGCCGCCCGCGGGCGAGCGGAGGCAGCTCGGTGCGAGCGCGAGGCGGCCGCCGCCGAAGCGCAGCTGCGTCGCGCGCGTGAGCTGCCAGGGCGCGCCGCGCGTCGGCGTGAGCTGCAGGCTGGCGAGCGTTGCCTGCCAGTCGCTCGCGACCTTGCGCGTGCCGCCGCTGAGCGCGAACGCACCCGAGGGGCCGTGCCCGGTCGCGTGCAGCTGCAGTGCCTCCACCGCGCCGCGCGCGTCGGCGTCGATCGCATCGATCGGCAGGCCCACCTGCAGCCCGGTGCCGCGCAGCGTGAGCGCGCCTGGCGCACCGCCCGCGTGCCAGGGCAGGCGGCCCTTCGCGACCAGCGTGCCCACGCGGTAGTTCGCGAAGGCCACGTCGCGACCGTCGAGGTCGGCGGCGATGTCGGGTGCGTTGCGCGGGCCGGTGATGCGCAGCGTGCCGCGCACCAGCCCGCGTGCATCGGGCAGAAGGTCGGCGAGCTGCACCGGCATCAGGCGTGCATCGATGTCGAGGCGGTCGCCGATGCGGCCGCGCGCATCGAGGCGGCTCGCGCCGGCGGCGAGCTGCACCTCGCCGGTGACGTCGCCGCCGTGCAGCTGCGCGCGGCCGTGGCCGGCAAGCGCGCGACCGCGCAGCGTGCCGCCGATGCGCGGCACGTCGAAGGTCGCATCGAGCACCACGGGCGTACCGGGTGCGCCGACGCGCCGCGTGCCGGTGGTATGCACCTGCGCATCGACCGCGCCGCGCCAGCCGTCGAACAGGAACGACGGGTCGAAGCGCTGCAGGCGCGCGTCCCCGTTCCAGCGCGCGAGCGGCGCGAAGCCGGCCTCGCCCTGCGCGAGCAGGCGGCCGTCGTCCACGGTGAGCGCGAGCACGCCGCGGTACAGCCCGTCGTTGACGTGGACATTGCCGCTGCCGCCGATGCGGCGACCGCGCAGGCGCCCACCGAGGCTCGGCAGCTCGACCTGCGCCTGCAGCGGTTGCCCCGTGACGCGCCGCCCGGTGGTAGCGAGCGTGCCGCGCAGCGCGCCGTCCCAGCCCGGCACGAAGTAGCCCGGATCGAAGCCGGCGAGCCGCGCGCGCAGGTTCCAGTCCAGCTGCGGGCGCCACGTGACGCGCCCGTTCGCGTCGAGCACGCCGGTCGGCATCCGCGCGCGCAGCTGCTGCACCGTGAGCATCGCCTGTCGCCCGCTGCCGACGAGCGACACGTCGGCCTGCCGGCCCCCGCGCGCGAGCCGGCTGCGTCCGTTCACCGCCCAGCGCGACTGCGTGCCCGCGATGCCGACGTCCGCATCGGCGCGCACGCGCGCCGCGCCCTCGCCCCAGTGCAGGTCGCGCGCGGCGATCGAATAGTCCACGCGCGCGTTGTGGCGTTCGCCGAAGTCGCCGCGCCCGCGCACGAGTACACGCCCGCCGAGCAATTCCACGTCGAGCGGCGCGAAGCCGAGCACCTGCTGTTCGAGGTGCACCACGGACGGATGCACGGTGATGCGCGAATCGCCGCGCACGATCGCGCCCTGCAGGCGGCCGTCGCCGCCGGTGCCGCGCGCGCTGAAGTCGATGTCGGTCGTCTGCGGCGGGTCGCCGGGCGTGCCGCCGAGCGCGGCGGTGTCGACGTCGTGCGCGCTCGCCGCGAACGTCCAGCGCGGGCGATCGGCGCCGCGCAGCGTGAGCATCACGCGCACCGGGCCCGGCGCGGCGCCCGCAAGCGCGACGTCCATCGCGTCGAGGTCGCCGCGCGCGACGAAGCCCAGCCGCAGCGGCGCGCGCGAATTCTTCGCCGGCACCAGCGCGGTGGCCTGCAGGTCGGTGCGGTAGCGCTCGCGCGGCGCATAGGTGCCGTGCAGCGCGAAGCGCCCGCGGTCGCTGTCGATGGCGACGTTCGACAGCGCGAGCCGGCCGGTCGACGCGTCCAGCCCGCCACGCAGCCGGCGGATGTCGATCAGCGGCGCGGCCTCGCGCGTGATGCGCAGGCCGTCGACGCGGATGTCGTCGGCCTGCAGCGCCAGCGGCACGGTGATCTGCGGCAGCGAGTCGGGCCAGCGCGGCAGCTCGAAGGGCTTATCGCTCGGCGGCAGGTCCAGCGTCGCGCCGTCGACCTGCAGCGCGTCGAGTCGCAGCTTGCGGCCGAGCAGCGGACGCAGCGCGGGGTCCAGCACCACGCGGCGCGCGACGAAGTCGAGCTTCTTCCAGCGGAAGTGCACGCCGTGCAGCGTCATCGGGCCCGAAGCCGGGCCTTCCGCGCGTGTCCACGTCAGCGACGCATCGGCCGGGAGGCGCGCCTTGATCTGCGCGAGCAGCAGATCGCGCCCGGCGATGGTGGTGAGCAGCCAGTACGCGAACACGCCGACGAGCAGCAGCACCACGCCGGTGCCGATGCCGCTGCGCAGCGCGAGCCGGCGCATGCGCGCCCGGCGCTTCGCACGCAGCTCGCGGATGCGCGCCTCGCGCTCGTCGGGCGTCGGCGCATCGGCCGGCGTCGGCGTGGCGTCGGGCAGGCGGCTCAAAGCTCCGCTCCGAGGCCGAGGTAGATCTGGAACGGCGAGTCGGGCGAGTTCAGCCCGTGCGCGACATCGATGCGAACCGGCCCCACCGGCGAGCGCCAGCGAACGCCGACGCCGACGCCGGTGTGCATGTCGGGCCGGCGGTTGAACGCACTGCCGGTGTCGACGAACACGGCATAGCCCCAGCGGTCGTTGAGGTACTGCTCGTACTCCGCGCTGGCGGTGACGACGTTGCGCGCGCCGACGGCGAAGCGCTGGCCGTCGTTGCCCACGCGCGGCCCCACC
>NZ_SMRQ01000048.1 GCF_004359965.1 Cognatilysobacter segetis
ACTCGGGCGCCACGCTGAACTCGCTCGTCCGCGCCTACACGCTGCTCTACCGGGAAACCCCGGCCTGCGCGCGCTGATTCCGCACCGAGCAGACGCTTCCCGATGTCGCGCGGCCGCGGATGCGGCCGCCATCCAACCGTGAACCATCAGTCGACCGACGCACCCGGTTGTGCCGCGGCACGCCGGGTTGCTTGAACGCTCTCCGCATGACGGGCATCGCGATGCCTGGTCAGCGGGCTCCCGACTCACCGAACCACTCAACAAGGTCATTGCTCATGAATACATCGTTCGCTGCGCGCCTCGTGCTCGCCGTCATCGCCGTTGCCGGCGGCACCTACTGCCGCGACAGCGCGGCTGCCAACGTCGGATATGTCCCGGGTTGCTGGGGCGGTTCGCCCGTCGCGGCGATCACGGCAGCAGGCCATACGCCGGTCGCGATCGCATCCGCCGACACGGCGAGCCTTTCCGGCCTTGCCGCCCTCGTTGTCGACTCCTGCACCTTCACGCAGAACGGTGCGGTCGACACTGCCGTCTCGAACGGCATGGCGGTGATCATCCACGACTGGTCTCCCGGCCCTGCCACCGCGGCGAAGCTGCCCGGGGCACCGATGATCCAGGTCGTCGGCAGCGGCGGCTCGCAGATGAATATCGCTGCCGGGTCGCCGATCGCGACCGGCCCGGGCGGCACGCTGACCGACAGCAGCCTCGACGGCGGCTCGTCCTCCAACCACGGCTATGCGATTGGTTCTACCCTTCCCGTCGGGATCATCCGCCTGACCACCACCGCGAATCCGGATCAGGTGGTGTCGCTCGCCTATGCCTACGGCCGCGGGCGCGTCGTCTACGGCGCCATGCCGCTCGATGCTTATCTTCCGGGCGCCAGTTTGCAGGGCAGCGTCGCTGCGCCCGGCATGCAGGCGTATCTGGCAAACGTCGTTTCCTGGGCCGCCGGCCCGGGTTTCACGACCTGCGCCGCCGAAGGCTACACGGGCAACAAGCTGCAGATGTGCAAGAGCATCTGCGAGTCCAATAACTCGGGCGCCACGCTGAACTCGCTCATCCGCGCCTATACGTTGCTCTACCGGGAAACCCCGGCCTGCGCGCGCTGATCGCGGCGGTGTGACAAAAAAAGGGCCGGGATACCGGCCCTTTTTCTTTTTCAGCCCACCCAGGCCCGCGCATTGCGGAACATGCGCAACCACGGCGAATCGGCGGGCCAGTCGCGCGGCGCCCAGCTCAGGTTCGCGGTGCGCAGCGTGCGCTCCGGGTGCGGCATCAGCAGGGTCACGCGACCGTCGCGGCTGGCGAAGCCGGCGATGGCATCGCTGGAGCCGTTCGGATTGAGCGGGTACTGCGTGGCCGGCTCACCGCGCCCATCCACATAACGCGCCGCGACGTCGATGGCCATGCGCGCGGCCGGATCGTCGAAGTGCACGCGGCCCTCGCCGTGCGCGACGGCGACGGGAATCCGCGAGCCTTCCATGCCGCGCAAGAACACCGACGGCGACTCGACGATCTGCAGCAGCCCCAGGCGCGCCTCGAACTGCTCGCTGCGGTTGCGCAGCAGGCGCGGGAAATGCTCCGCGCCCGGGATCGCCGGCGCCATCGACGCCATCATCTGGCAGCCGTTGCAGACGCCCAGCGCAAAGGTGTCGGAGCGCTGGAAGAACGCCTCGAAAGCCTCGCGCACCGACGCACGCTCCAGCGCGCTGGTGGCCCAGCCGCGGCCGGCGCCGAGCACGTCGCCGTAGCTGAAGCCGCCGCAGGCCGCGAGGCCCGCGAACTCGCGCAGGTCGACGCGGCCGGCGATGAGGTCGCTCATGTGCACGTCGACCGCCGTGAAGCCGGCCCGGTCGAAACCCCAGCCCATTTCGATCTGCCCGTTGACGCCTTGCTCGCGCAGCACCGCCACCTTCGGACGCGCGGTGTTCACGTACGGCGCGGCGATGTCGTCGGCGGGGTCGAACGTCAACGCGGGTACCAGGCCCGGCGCGTTGAAGTCGCGCGCGATCGCGCGCTCCTCGTCGGCGCAGTCGGGGTTGTCGCGCAGGCGCTGCATCGCGTGGCTGGCCGACCACCAGGCATCGAACAGCGACTGCCAGGACCATTCGGCCAGCAGCTCGCCGTCGCGGCGCACGCGCACCTGCGGCGTCGCGGTCGGCTTGGCGATGCGTTGCGCGCAGTCGATCAGGCCGTGCTGCGCGACGAGGTCGGCGAACTCCGCGCGGTCCTCGACCGCGACCTGCACGATCGCGCCGAGCTCCTCGTTGAACAAGCAGCGGAAGGGATCGTCGCCCCAGGCATCGAGCGCGATGTCGAGGCCGGTGCGCGAGCAGAACGCCATTTCCGCGAGCGTCGCGAACGCACCGCCGTCGGAGCGGTCGTGGTAGGCCCGCACGAGGCCGGACTGGCGCGCCTCGCGCATCAGCTCGAAGAACTCGACGAGCCGCTGCGGATCGTCGACGTCCGGCACGCCGAAGCCGTCGCGCTCGCTCGCCGCCGCGAAGGCCGGGAATGCGTCGTTGCCGCCGGCTTCCGGATGGCACTGCGCCAGCACCGAACCGCCCAGGCGCTGCTTGCCGCCGCCCAGGCCGATCAGCCACAGCTCGCTGTCGACCTCGCGATCGAGCAGCGGCGTGAGCTGCAGGCGCACGTCCTCGACGGGCGCGAACGCCGTGATCACCAGCGAAACCGGCGACACCGACTTGCGCGTCTCGCCGTCCGCATGCCACTGCGCCTGCATCGACAGCGAATCCTTGCCGACCGGGATCGCGAGCTGCATCGCGGGACACATCTCCATCGCGATCGCCTTGACCGCGTCGAACAGCAGCGCGTCCTCGCCGGGATGCCCGCACGCGGCCATCCAGTTGGCCGACAGCTTGACGCGGTCGAGCGAATCGACCGGCGCGGCGCAGAGGTTGGTGATCGCCTCGCCCACGGCCATGCGCGCGGCGGCGGCGGAATCGAGCAGCGCCAGCGGCGTGCGCTCGCCGAGCGCCATCGTCTCGCCCGCGAACGTGTCGAAGCCGCTGAAGGTGATCGCACAGTCGGCCACGGGCAGCTGCCACGGGCCGACCATCTGGTCGCGCGCGGTCAGGCCGCCGACGCTGCGGTCGCCGATCGTGACGAGAAAGCTCTTGGACGCGACGGTCGGATGCGCCAGCACGCGCAGCGCGGCCTCCTGCAGGTCGAGTCCGGCCCACTTCAGCACCGGCCACTTCGGCGCGGGCGGATGCGCGGTGTCGCGGTGCATCTTCGGTGGCTTGCCGAACAGCACGTCCATCGGGATGTCGATCGCCCAGCCGGTTTCGCCGGCGGCGACGGTCTCGAGCGTCGCGCCGTGGCCGACGACGAGGCGCTCCTCGGCGGTGGCGTAGCCGACCACCGCGAACGGGCAGCGCTCGCGCTCGCAGATCGCGGCGAATTCCTCGACGCGCTCCGGCGGCAGGCCGAGCACGTAGCGTTCCTGCGACTCGTTGCACCAGAGCTGCATCGGCGACAGCGACGGATCGTCACTCGGCACGCGGTCGAGGTCGATCACGCCGCCGAGGTCGCTGTCGTGCAGCAGCTCGGGAATCGCGTTCGACAGCCCACCCGCGCCGACGTCGTGCACCGTGGCGATCGGGTTGTCGTCGCCGAGGCCCACGCAGCGGTCGATCACTTCCTGGCAGCGACGCTCCATTTCCGGGTTGTCGCGCTGCACGCTGGCGAAGTCGAGCGCCTCGTGGCTTTCGCCGGATGCGACGGAACTCGCCGCGCCGCCGCCGAGGCCGATCAGCATCGCCGGGCCGCCGAGCACGATGATCGCGTCGCCAGGCCGCAGGCCGTGCTTCTGCACCTGGATGCGGTCGATCGCGCCGAGGCCGCCGGCCAGCATGATCGGCTTGTCGTAGGCGCGCGCGATGTCGCCTTCGGGCAGCTCGAAACTGCGGAAATAGCCGAGCAGGTTCGGACGGCCGAACTCGTTGTTGAACGCGGCGGCGCCGATCGGGCCGTCGAGCATGATCTCCAGCGCCGGTGCCATGCGCGGATTGAGCGCGCGCTCGGCTTCCCACGGTTGCGGCAGCGTCGGGATGCGCAGGTGCGAGACGGAGAAGCCGCACAGGCCGGCCTTGGGCTTGCCGCCGCGACCGGTCGCGCCCTCGTCGCGGATCTCGCCGCCGGCGCCGGTCGACGCGCCCGGGAACGGGGCGATCGCGGTCGGGTGGTTGTGCGTCTCCACCTTGATGCAGAAGGCCGATTCGACCTCGCCCTCGCTGCGATAGGTGAACCCCGCGCCGGACGGCCGGAAGCGCCGGGCGCGATAGCCGGCGACGACGGCCGCGTTGTCGCTGTACGCGCTCAGCGTGTGCTGCGGCGTTGTCGCGTGCGTGTGGCGGATCATGCCGAACAGCGTCTTCGGCGCGTCGACGCCGTCGATCGTCCAGCTCGCATTGAAGATCTTGTGGCGGCAGTGCTCGCTGTTCGCCTGCGCGAACATCATCAGCTCGACGTCGGCGGGCGCGCGGCCGAGCGCGGCGTAACGCTCGCGCAGGTAGGCGATCTCGTCGTCGGCCAGCGCGAGGCCGAGGCGGACGTTCGCGTTCTCGAGGTCGGCGAGGTCGATGCGCTCGAGGTCGCCGCGCGAGGGCGCCTCGAACAGCGCGATCGCGTCGTCGCTCGACTCGAGCAGCGACTGCGTCATCGGGTCGTGCAGCACCTTCGCGAGGCGACCCTGCGTCGGCGCGTCGGCCGGCCAGCCGGCGACGTCGATGCGCATGCCGCGCTCGACGCGCTGCACGGGCAACGCGGCGCCGCGCAGCAGCTCGGTGGCCTTGCTCGACCACGGCGAGCGCGTGCCCAGCCGCGGCGTGGTGAAGCGCGAGACGCTGCCGGCGTCGCGCGGCGCGACGTCGGTGCCGGCTTCGAGGATCTGGCCGAGCTTGGCGACGTCCGGCGCGGCGCCCGGCTCGGGCACGACCCAGTAGACGTGCCGGGTGCCGGTCAGGCGGACATCGGGGTGGAGGCTGCGGAGGCGGGCTTGGAGCCGCTCCAGGCGGAACGGCGACAGGGCGGGGGCGCCCTCGAGGACGATCATGTCCGGCGGGACCGTGCGACGGCAGGGCCCGCGATTGTACCGTCCCGCGCCCCGGGGCCGGCCTCAGCCAGCCTTTTTCGGCGCCTGGAGCCGGTCGAGCGCCTCGCGGAGCTTGGCCGGTGGGACGTAGCCGCCCAGCTGCGTGCCGTCCTCGGCGATCACCATCGGGGTGCCGGTCAGGCCCGCACGCTGGCCGATGTCGTACTCCATGTCGACCGGGTTCTTGCAGCTGCGCATCGGCGGCATGCGGTCGTTCTTGGCGTCCGTGAGCGCCTTCCTGCGGTCCGGCGCGCACCAGACGGCGACCATCTGGCGATAGTCCTCGCTGCCGATCCCGGCGCGCGGGAACGCCACGTATTCCACCGCGATGCCCTGCCGGTTGTACTCGGCGATCTCGCTGTGGAACTTGCGGCAGAAACCGCAGCTGATGTCGGTGAACACGGTGACGCGGTGCTTCGGGTTCGCCGGTGCGAACACGATCCGGTCGCTCTCGGGGATCCGCGCCACCAGCGTCTTGCGCAGCGTGGACAGCGAGGCCTCGGTGAGGTTGCCCTTGTTCACCGTGTCGTAGAGCGCGCCGCCGTTGCCGGGGATGAAGATGTAGCGGCCGTCGTCGCTGACGTAGGCCACCTGCCCGCCCACCACGGCTTCGCGGAAGCCCGGGATCGGCGCGGCGCCGACGTGCTCGACCACCGCGCGCGGCTCGAGCCGGTGCACGGCATCGACGGCGCGCGCCTCGGGCGTGCCGGCGGCGGGCTTGGCCTCGGCGCTGGAGCCGGCGGTGCGCGCGAGCGCGGCGTCGGTCTTCGGCGACTGCGCGCCGTCCGACGGCACCTTCGCGCAGGCCGCGAGGCTGGCGACGCCGAGCACGGCGACGAGGATCGAGGAACGGAGAGGGCGCATCGCGACCGGACATTCGGGAGGGAGCCGGATTGTGGCACGCGTCCCGCCAGCGGCCGTGAGCGGCGTTGGCGGGGCTTCAGCGATGCGGAAACGTGGCCGATGGCGCCGGTGGGAACGGTCGGCAGTCCAGCCCGCCCGGCGCTCGATGCTGAAAGCCCGCTGGCACAGAGCGCGCCTGGAAGCTGCGCTTTTGGGCCGGCAGAGACCGGGAAACCGCCGCGCCGCGCGACGGCATGCCTCACCCTCTCGGATGGTGCATGCGATGGAGCTGCTTGAGCTTTTCGCGGGCCACCAGCGTGTAGATCTGCGTCGTCGACAGCGAGCTGTGCCCGAGCAGCATCTGCAGCGCGCGCAGGTCGGCGCCGTGGTTCAGGAGGTGCGTCGCGAAGCTGTGCCGCAGGCCGTGTGGCGAGATGCGCGACGGCTCGATCCCCGCGACCGCAGCCATGCGCTTCACCGTCGACCAGAACTGCTGGCGGGTGAGCGGCTCGCCGTTCGCGCCCACGAACAGATACGGCGTGCTGCGGCCCTTGTCGAGCAATATCGGCCGCGCCTGCGCGGCATAGCGCTCGAGCCAGTGCTGCGCCTCCTCGCCCATCGGCACCAGCCGCTCGCGGCTGCCCTTGCCGGTGACGCGCAGCGCGCCCTGCCGCAGGTTCACCGCCTGTGCCGGCAGGCCGACGAGCTCGCTGACGCGCAGCCCCGTCGCGTACATGAGTTCGAGCATCGCCTTGTCGCGCAGTCCGGTCGGGCTGTCGACGTCCGGCGCGGCCAGCAGCGCGGCGACCTGGCTTTCGGTGAGCGCCTTCGGCAGCAGGCGCGGCAGCGTGGGCGAGCCCAGCCGCGCGGTCGGATCGTCGCCGCGGATCCGCTCGCGCACGCACCATGCGTACAGCCCGCGCAGCGCCGACAGCAGGCGCGCATTGCTGCGCGGCGAGTAGCCGCCGCGCGCGCGCCAGGCGAAGTAGTCGGACAGGTCGGACGGCGTTGCGGCCGAGAGCGCATCGTCGCGGCCGCGCCAGCGCGCGAAGCCGGCGAGATCGCGCCGGTAGCTCTCGCGGGACGCGGCGGTCAGGCCGGTCTCGGCCCAGGTCGCATCGAGATGGCGATCGATGAGCCGCGCGTCGGCCGGGCCGAGTTCGGGCATCGCCCGCGCCGCCTGTCGCCGCGCCGCGACGCCACCCGCGCGACGCGATGCCGTGTCCGAATCCATGCGCCGGAGCTTAGCGACTATCCTTCGCGCATGGCATCGACACCTCCTGCGCGCGCGCTCGTCGGCTGGCGCCTGCTCGCGCTCGTCTACGACCTGTTCCCCGCGCTCGCGCTGTGGTTCGCAACCGGCGCGATCGCGATGGCATTGCATCGCGGCGAACCCGTCCGCGCCGACACGCCGGCCGGCTGGCTTGAGCTCGCGCTCCTGTGGCTGGTGACCGGCGCATACGCGACGCTCAGCTGGCGACGCGGTGGCCAGACCATCGGCATGCGGCCGTGGCGGCTGCGCGTGGTGGCGCCCGGCGGCGCGCCGTCCTGGCGCGCGGTTGCGCTGCGCTATGCGGTGGGCACGCTGTCGCTGCTCGCCGGCGGATTGGGCTTCTGGTGGGCGTGGATCGATCGCGACCGGCTCACCTGGCACGACCGCGCGAGCGGGACGCGGCTGGAACGCGCGGCGAAGGCGGGCTGATCGTCGCTTCGTGTCCGGCGCGGACGCGGCGTCGGCGCCTCATCCACAGTCGCGGCGCGTGGATGCCATGAACCTCACGCGCGACCTAGCCGTAGGCTGGCCGGGTCTACTCGCCTGGCAAACGCCCCGGCCCGCGCGAGCAGGCTCGCGTTTGCTTGCGTTCGAAATCCCCGGCCCGCGCCAGCGGCGCGGGCGTTCGCAGTGCCTGCGCGGCAGTGCCGCGCGAGCAGGCTCGCGTTTGCTTGCTTCCTAAATCCCCGGCCCGCGCCAGCGGCGCGGGCGTTCGCAGTGCCTGCGCGGCAATGCCGCGCGAGCAGGCACTGCTCACCCCGATCGGCGGCGGAACAGGACGGTCGAGAGCGCGAGCATCAGCAGGGTCGGCGCGACGTAGGCGATCCGGTAGTCGAGGCGGAACGCGTTGGCCGCGCGAACGAACGTCTCCTGCACCAGCCAGAAGCCGAGCGAGAACACGATGCCGAGGAACAGGCGCCGACCGAGCCCGCCGCTGCGCAGCGTGCCGAACGCGAACGGTACCGCCGCGATGCACAGCGCCAACGCGTTGAACGGATAGAACCAGCGGCCCCAGTAGTGTTCCTCGAACTCGTTGGCGTCGAGGCCGTTGCGTTCGCGGTACTGCATGGCCTCGCGCAGTTCCGCCGAACCGAGGTAGCGCGGGCTGTCGAGGTCGGCGGTGAGCGCCGCGGTGTCCAGCTTCGAGGCCCAGGTCTGCTCGGGCAGGGTCTCGCGCCGCACCGACTTGCCCTCGAACAGCGTGCGCGTGACGTTGCGCAGCAGCCAGCTGCCCGGTCGATGCTCGGCGACCGCCGCCTGCGAGATCGACTTCAGGCGTCCGTCGGGTTCGAACTCGTACAGGCGCACGTCGCGCAGCTCGAGCCATGTGCGGCCGTTCTGGCTGCGTTCCTGCCCGCCCTGCGCGTTGAGGATCACTTCGCCCTCGCGCGCCCACAGGCCCGAGTACCGCGCGACGACCGTGTCGCGGTTGGTCGCCGTCTGCTTGACGATGTTGGACATGCGATCGCCCCACGGGCCGAGCGTCTCGCCGTTCACCACCATCAGCAGCGTGAGCAGCGCGACCGAGCCCGCGACCGTGAGGCCGAGGCGACGGCGCGAGAGCCCGAGCGCGCGCAGCGCCGTCAGTTCCGACGATGCGGCAAGCTGGCCCAGCCCCATGAGCGCGCCGATCACCGCCGACGTCGGGAACAGCGTGTACGCGCGGCGCGGCGCGGTGTAGGCCACGTGCGCCACGGCCTTGCCGAAGCCGTAGTCGCCCTTGCCGACGTCGCCGATCTCACTAACCAGCGCGAGCATGACGTCGAGGCCGAGCAGCACCATCCACGTCAGCAGGATCGTGCCGATCACCACCTTGGCAACGTAGACGTCGTGGATCTTCGGGAACGGCTTCATCGCGTCACCCCGCGCAGTCGCGGCGCACGCACGCGGCCGTCGTTGAGGTAGAGCCACGCGCCGAGCGCCAGCAGCGGCAGCACCAGCCACCACTGGCCCAGCGCGACCGGGATCTTGCCCTTCGATATCCAGTTGACGCTCGCGATCGACAGCATCGTGGCGACGAGATAGATCAGGAAGCCGACCGCGATCGGCCCGAACCGGCCTTCGCGCGGCGAGGTGCGCGCGAGCGGGACCGCCAGCAGCGCGAACGCGAGCGCGAGGAACGGCGGCGCGATGCGGGAATGCAGCTCGGCCTTGGCCTCGCGGCGCGGGTCGGCGGCGAGCTTCACCGTCGACAGCAGGCGCGGGTCATCGGGGTCGTAGCGACCCTTGGTCGCGGGCATCTGGGCCTCGTTGCTGCGGTAGCGCATCAGGCGGTAGTCACGCGCCACGCCCTCGCGCGGGCCCTCGACCTCGAACCCGTCGTCCAGCACGAGGAAGCGGTGGCCGTCCTCGTCCGCCTCGAGATGGCCCGACTTCGCGGTCGTCACGTCGAGCCGGTCCTTCTTCTGGCGGTAGATGAACACGCGCTCGAAGCGGGTGCCGTCGCTGGACATCCGGCTGACGAAGACCACGCCGCCGTTGCCGATCGGCGTGAAGCGGCCGGGTTCCAGGCCCGCCACCAGCAGGTTGCGCGTGGCCGCGTTCACCATCTGCTTGGAGACCCGCTCGGCCCACGGCGCCAGCCACAGCGAGCACAGCGCGACCACCACCACGACCGGGACCACCAGCCCCAGCACCGGCCGCAGCAGGCGGCGCGGGCCGATGCCGACCGAGGCCAGAACCGGCATCTCCGAATCGCGGTAGAGGCGGCCGACGGCGAGCATCAGCCCCAGCATCAGCGCCAGCGGCAGGATGATCGGCAGCCAGTTCAGGAACAGCAGGCCCAGCTGCGGCAGCAGCATGTCGGCCGGGAACCGCCCCTCCGCGATGTCGCGCAGCACGTCGGCGAAGACCGCGCCGAACGCCACCATCAGCAGGACGAGGGTCGTGGCGAGGGTCGCCTGGACGAATTCGGACAGCAGGTATCGGTCGAATTTCAGCATTCGCGGGGGCTGTTCTAGACTCGTCGTTCGTTCAACGGCCCGGCGCGGCGCCTCATGGCGCGGTCGGGTACCTGCCCCGGCTCGCGCCGGCGCTTCGGCCCACAGGGTCGGCGATTGTACGTAAATCCCCCTTCACGACCTCCCGGAATCCTGGATGGCCCTCGAATTCGACCTCACCTCCGACGCAGCGGCGACCGTCGCGGCGGACTGCGTGATCGTCGGCGTATTCGCCGACAAGACCCTCACCGAGCCCGCGGCCGCGATCGATGCCGCCTCCGGCGGACGCCTTTCGGCCCTGATCGAGCGCGGCGACGCCAGCGGCAAGACCGGCAAGACCGCGCTGCTGCACGACCTGCCCGACGTCGCCGCGCCGCGCGTGCTGGTGGTCGGTCTGGGCGACGCCGCCAAGTTCGGCGTGCCGCAGTACCTCAAGGCGGTCGGCGACGCCGCCCGCGCGCTCAAGGCCGGCCCGGTCGCGCATGCCGTGACCACGCTGTCGCAGGTGCCGGTGAAGGGCCGCGACGCCGCCTGGGCGGTGCGCCAGGCCGTCATCGCCACCGACCACGCCGCCTACCGCTACACCGCGACGCTCGGCGAGAAGTCGAAGGCGAAGATCGAGCCGGGCCTCAAGCGCCTGAGCATCGCGTCGAGCGACGCGCAGGCCGTCGCGCAGGGCCAGGCCATCGCCGCCGGCGTGCAGTTCGCGCGCGAGCTGGGCAACCTGCCGCCGAACATCTGCAACCCGGCGTATCTGGCGCAGCAGGCGCAGGAGTTCGCCTCGCGCTTCGACAACTGCAGCTGCGAAGTGCTCGACCGCGAGCAGATGGAGCAGCTCGGCATGGGCTCGCTGCTCGCCGTCGCGCGCGGCTCGGCCAACCCGCCCAAGCTCATCGTCATGAAGTACGACGGCGGCGGCGATGCCAAGCCGTACGTCCTGGTCGGCAAGGGCATTACCTTCGACACCGGCGGCATCAACCTCAAGGTGCAGGGCGGCGTCGAGGAGATGAAGTTCGACATGTGCGGCGCGGCCACGGTCATGGGCACGTTCGTGTCCGCGGTCGGCCTCGCGCTGCCGGTGAACCTCGTGGTGGTGGTGCCGGCGGTCGAGAACATGCCGGACGCGAATGCCTACCGCCCCTCCGACGTGCTCACCTCGATGTCGGGCAAGACCATCGAGGTCGGCAATACCGACGCCGAGGGCCGCCTGATCCTGTGCGACGCGCTGACCTACGCGCAGCGCTTCGAGCCGGCCGCGCTGCTCGACGTCGCCACGCTGACCGGCGCCTGCGTCGTCGCGCTGGGCAAGTACGCCACGGGCCTGATGTCCAAGACCGACGACCTGTCGGCCGAGCTGGTGGCCGCCGGCGAAGCGGTGTTCGATCGCGCCTGGCCGCTGCCGCTCTGGGACGAGTACCAGACGCAGCTCGAGTCCACCTTCGCCGACGTCTACAACATCGGCGGCCGCTGGGCCGGCGCGATCACCGCGGGCTGCTTCCTCGCGCGGTTCACCGAGGGCCAGCGCTGGGCACACCTGGACATCGCGGGCGTCGCCAACGACGAAGGCAAGCGCGGCATGGCCACCGGTCGCCCGGTCGGCCTGCTCTCGCAGTGGCTGATGGACCGCGCCGGCGCCGCCTGATCCATGGCGCGCGCCGACTTCTATCTCGTCACCACGCCGCGCTTTCGCAGCGAGCCGCTCCGGCTCGTCTGCGAGCTCGCGCGCAAGGCCTTCGACGCCGGCCTGCCCACGCTCGTGCTCGCGCGCTCGCAGGAACAGGCCGAGGCGCTGGATGACCTGCTGTGGGACATGGGCGAGGACGTCTACATCCCGCACCAGATCGCGGGTGCCGACGAGGACGAGGAGGAGGCCGAGGTGCTGATCGCCGCGCCCGACGTCGATGCCGCCCTGCGTCCCCTGGTGATCAACCTGCGCGACGCCGCGGTCGATGGCGCGTTCGACCGCGTGCTCGAAGTGGTGCCTGCCGACGAATCCGCGCGCGGCCCGCTGCGCGAGCGCTGGAAGCAGTACCAGGCGCGCGGCCTGGAGCTGAAGAAGCACGATATGTAACACGGCGGCCGTTGCGCGACCGCATCGGCAACCGATCCGCGACGACGGCCCCGCATCTCCGCCGACCCGCGGCGACACGAACGCCCTTCCGAATCACGAACGCAAGATCGCCATGTCCCTCGCCCCCGGTTACGACCCCACCCAGTTCGAGACGCGCCTCTACCAGCAATGGGAGGCGAGCGGCGTCTTCAAGCCGCGCGGCACGGGCGAGCCCTATTCGATCCTGCTGCCGCCCCCGAACGTCACCGGCACGCTGCACATGGGCCACGCGTTCCAGCACACGCTGCAGGACGCGCTAATCCGCTACCACCGCATGCGCGGCTTCGACGTGCTGTGGCAGATGGGCACCGACCACGCCGGCATCGCGACCGAGATGGTCGTCTCGCGCAACCTCGCGCTCGAGGGCAAGGGCGAATCGCGCGACACGCTCGGCCGCGACGGTTTCATCGCGAAAGTGTGGGAGTGGAAGCAGAAGTCGGGCGACACGATCGAACGGCAGATGCGCCGGCTCGGCACGTCGGGCGACTGGACGCGCAGCGTCTTCACCATGGACCCGATGGCCGCCGACGCGGTGCGCGAGGCGTTCGTGCGCCTGTTCGAGGACGGCCTGATCTATCGCGGCCAGCGGCTCGTCAACTGGGATCCGGTGTTGAAGACCGCGATCTCCGACCTCGAAGTCGTCAACGAGGAAGAGGACGGCTCGCTGTGGTCGATCCGCTATCCGCTCGCCGACGGCGCCACGTACGAATACGTCGAGCGCGATGAGGACGGCAACGAGACGCTGCGCGAGACGCGCGACTACCTCGTCGTCGCGACCACGCGCCCGGAGACGATGCTCGGCGACACGGCCGCCATGGTGCATCCGGATGACGAGCGCTACGCGTCGCTGCACGGCAAGTCGGTCGTGCTGCCGCTCACCGGCCGCCGCATCCCGGTCATCACCGACGACTACGTCGACCGCGCGTTCGGTACCGGCGTGGTCAAGGTCACGCCCGCGCACGACTTCAACGACTACGCGGTCGGGCAGCGCCATTCGCTGCCGCTGATCAACATCTTCACGCCCGAGGCGAAGATCCTCGACGGCGTGCCCGCCGACGAGGCGGGCGTGCCGCATGCCTATCGCGGGCTCGATCGCTTCGACGCGCGCAAGGCCGTGCTCGCCGACCTCGAAGCGCAGGACCTGCTCGTCGAAACGAAGCCGCACAAGCTGCAGGTGCCGCGCGGCGATCGCACGGGCCAGGTGATCGAGCCGTACCTCACGGACCAGTGGTTCGTGAAGATGGACACGCTCGGCGCGCGCGGCCTCGAGCTCGCCGAGAACGGCGACGTGCGCTTCGTCCCGTCGAACTGGATCAATACCTACCGCCACTGGATGGAGAACATCCAGGACTGGTGCATCTCGCGCCAGCTCTGGTGGGGCCATCGCATCCCCGCGTGGTACGACGTCGAGGGCCGCGTCTACGTCGGCCGCGATGAAGCCGAAGTGCGCGCCACGCATTCGATCGAAGCGTCCATGCCACTCACGCAGGACACCGACGTGCTGGAGACGTGGTTCTCCTCCGCGTTGTGGCCGTTCAGCACGCAGGGCTGGCCGAACGAGCAACTCATGGCCGAGCGCGGTTTCGACCGCTACGTGCCGTCGAGCGTGCTCGTCACCGGCTTCGACATCATCTTCTTCTGGGTCGCCCGGATGATCATGATGACCGACCACTTCACCGGCGAAGTCCCGTTCAAGGACGTCTACATCACCGGCCTCGTGCGCGACGCGCAGGGCCAGAAGATGTCGAAGTCGAAGGGCAACATCCTCGACCCGCTCGATCTCATCGACGGCATCTCGCTCGACGACCTCGTCGCCAAGCGCACGTCGGGCCTCATGCAGCCGAAGATGGCCGAGAAGATCGAGAAGGCCACGCGCAAGGAGTTCCCAGAGGGCATCCCGGCGTTCGGCGCCGATGCGCTGCGCTTCACCATCAGCGCGCTCGCCACGCACGGCCGCGACATCAAGTTCGACCTCGGCCGCGCCGAGGGCTACAAGAACTTCTGCAACAAGCTGTGGAACGCCACGCGCTTCGTGCTGATGAACACCGAGGGCTTCACCGCCTCGGGCGTGCCGCAGCCGAAGACCGACGCCGAACGCTGGATCCTCGCGCAGCTGTCGCGCGTCGCCGCCGAAGCCGAGCAGCATTTCGCCGACTACCGCTTCGACCTGCTCGCGCAGGCGCTGTACGAATTCGCCTGGAACCAGTTCTGCGACTGGTTCGTCGAACTCGCCAAGCCGGCGCTCAACGGCGACGACGTGGACGCCGCGAACAGCACGCGCCACACGCTGCTGTTCGTGCTCGAGCGCCTGCTCTCGCTGCTGCATCCGCTGATTCCGTTCGTCACGGAGGAGCTGTGGCAGGCGGTCGCGCCGAAGCTGGGCGTCGCGGAGACGACGATCATGCTGCGGCCGTATCCGCGCGCCGCGGAGCTGCCGCCGGGCGATGCGCAGGCCGAAGCCGCGGTCGAATGGCTGAAGGCGGTGATCTCCACCGTGCGCCGCATCCGCAGCGAACTCAACGTCGCGCCGTCGAAGCAGGTCGCGCTGCTGATGGCCGGCGGCGACGCGGACGACCGCGCGCGCGCCGCGCGCTTCGACTCGCAGCTGCGGTTCCTGTGCAAGGTCGATTCGATCCGCACGATCGACGATGCGAACGCGGCGCCGGCCTCGGCAGCGGGCGTCGTCGGCGACCTGAAGCTTCTGGTGCCGCTCGAGGGCCTCGTCGACCTCGGCGCCGAGCGCGCGCGGCTGGACAAGGAGCTCAAGCGGGTCGACGGCGAGATCGCCAAGGCGCAGGGCAAGCTCGCCAGCGAGACGTTCGTCAGCAATGCGCCGCCGGCCGTCGTCGAGCAGGAGCGCAAGCGCCTGGTCGACTGGACGACGCAGCGCGAGGCGCTGGCGTCGCAGCGCGCGAAGCTCGGCTGAGCGACGCGGCCCTCAGGGTCCCGACGACCACGGCTCCAGCGTGATCGGCTGGAGTTCGCCGTGCAGCGCGCGCTGCTGCAGCGCGTCCGGGTCGATCACCGCGACCGCGCAGGCCGCGGGATCGCGCAGCCGGATCGCGGCGGCGGTCATCGACAGGTAGACCGGCCGCGCCGAGCGCCGGCCGCCCGTGGTGTAGAACGCCGCCTCGTGCAGGTTCACCACCAGCGCGTTGGCGCCGCGCTCGGCGCCCGCCACGCCGAGCCGCTCGAACGTACGTCCGTAGTCGACCATGCGCAGCCGGGCGTCGTCGGCGCTGCCGTCCGGGCGGCGCCCGTCGCGGGCGGCGACGGTACCCAGGCGTTCGTAATCGCAACCCGGATAGGCCGAGAGGACGGGCAGCCCGTCGGCCATGGCGGGCGGGGCGAACAACGCGATCGACAACACGAGGGCACGGCGCACGGGACTCCCTTCCGGTGGGTGTGCGCCGATCCTACGCCTCGGGTGCGAGCAGTTCGATGGCCATCACGATCGCGTCCTCGCGACCGTCGCGCGCGGGGTAGTAACGCGGCCGGCGGCCGATTTCGTTGAAGCCTTCCTGTTCGTAGAGCGCGATCGCGCCCCGGTTGGACGGCCGCACCTCGAGGAACACCCGCTGCGCGCCGCGCGCGCGCCAGGTGCAGCAGCGCGCGCAGCAGGCGCCGGCCGTGGCCCTGGCCCTGGCGTTCGGGCGCGATGCAGATGTTCAGCACGTGCGCCTCGCCCGCGGCGAGGCTGGTGAGGAAGTAGCCGCCGATGGCGCCCTCGATGTCGAGCACCCAGGCGATGTAGTCCGCGCGCAGGCAGTCGCGGAAGATCCCGGCCGTCCACGGGAATTCGTAGGCCCGTCGCTCGATCGCGAACACCGCGTCGACGTCCTGCTCGCGCATCGGCCGCAGCGCGGCGACTCCGCCGGGGCTCGACGGCAGCGCGCTCATGCGCGTGGCGCCGCCTTGCGGAGCGCGCGCAGCTCGCGCCAGAAGGCCCGGCGCGACGCGACGTCGCGCGGCAGCCCCAGGCGCGCGAGCAGTGGCGCGAGGTCGACGCCGCGCGCGGCGCGCAGCAGGCCCGCGGGCACGTCGCCCGTCGCTTCGGCCGCAAGCCCGGGCGTGGCTGCCCGCCCGGCCGGGCGCTGCAGCACGTCCAGCCCCATGGCCTGCAGCCATTCGACCTGCTGGCCGCTCCACGGCAGGGTCATGCCGCGACCTCCGCCGGGCGGCGCAGTCGGCGCCAGCTCCAGTACGCCGGGCCGGACAACGCGTACAGCGCGAACACGCCGAGCAGCACGGTCGGCGGATCGATGGCGACTGCCACCAGCACGGCCAGCACGACGACGATCGCCAGGAACGGCACGCGGTCGTTGCGCGGACCGCCGCCCTTGAAGCTGAAGTAGCGCAGGCGGCTGACCATCAGCAGCGCCGCGACGACCGTCACCCCGAGCGCGACGTAGCGCAGGTCACGGCCCGACAGCTCGAAGCTCGCGCAGGTCCAGACGAAGCTGGACACCAGCCCAGCGGCGGCCGGGCTCGCCAGGCCGATGAACCAGCGCTTGTCGACCTGCCCGACCTGCGCATTGAAGCGCGCCAGCCGCAGCGCGGCGCAGGCGGCGTAGAGGAAGGCGACGATCCAGCCGATCTTGCCGGGCGTCGGGCCGTCCATGGGCAGCGTGTCGAGGGCCCAGTGGTACATGAGCAGCGACGGCGCGAGGCCGAAGCTGATCAGGTCGGCCAGCGAGTCGTACTGCACGCCGAACTCGCTCTGGGTGTTGGTGAGGCGCGCCACGCGGCCGTCCAGGCCATCGAGGATCGCGGCCACGAAGACCGCGATGCAGGCGTCGGGAAAGTGCCCCTGGGCGGCGGCGATGATGGCGTAGAAGCCCGCGAACATGCCGCCGGTGGTGAAGAGATTGGGCAGCAGGTAGATGCCGCGCGCGCGCGGCCGCGGCTGAACGACCGGTGGCAATGATTCCATTTGGGCAGTGTATCGCTTGCCCCGGCACCCGCGCGGTGTTGGAATCGGCCCGGATTCCGCTCCCGGAGGCGCCATGCGCCGCCCCATCCGCTTCGCTTTCGCCCTCCTCCCCTTCGCCTTCGCCGCGGCCCTGCCCGTCGTGGCGGGACAGGTCTATTCCTGGAAGGACGCCAAGGGCGTCACGCACTACGCCGATGCGCCGCCCGCGGGCCAGAAACTGAAAGGCCGCGCCTTCGGGGAGCGACCGGCCACGCCGGCCGCCCCCAAGCCCGTCGCCAATTCGGATTGCTCGAACGCACGCGGGAACCTGACCCTGCTGCAGGGCAACGGCAAGGTGAGCGTCGACGAGGACCGCGACGGCAAGCCCGATCGCGAGATCACGACGGCCGAGCGTGCCTCGCGCCTGAAGATCGCCGAGGCGCAGGTGGAGCTGTACTGCGAGCAGCCCGCGGCGAACGCGGTGACGACCCGCAGGAGCTGATCCGCCCGCGCGACGGCGGCCCCGACGGGGGCGCATGGCAGAATGGCGTTTCTCCGCGCCGAAGCCCGCCGATGCGCCTGTCGCAGTTCCATCTCCACACCACCAAGGAAACGCCCGCCGACGCGGAAGTCGTCAGCCACCAGCTGATGCTGCGCGCGGGCATGATCCGCAAGCTCGCCGCCGGCGTGTACACGTGGAGCCCGCTGGGGCTGCGCGTGCTGCGCAAGGTGGAGCGCGTCGTCCGCGAGGAAATGACCGGCGCCGGCGCGATCGAGGTGCTGATGCCCTCCATCCAGCCGCGCGAGCTCTGGGAGGAGACCGGGCGCTGGGAGAAGTTCGGCGGGCAGCTGCTGAAGATCAAGGACCGCAAGGACAGCTGGTACGCGTACGGCCCGACGCACGAGGAGGTCGTCACCGACTTCGCGCGCCAGGAGCTGTCGTCGTACAAGCAGCTGCCGGTCAACTTCTTCCAGATCCAGACCAAGTTCCGCGACGAGATCCGCCCGCGCTTCGGCGTGATGCGCGCGCGCGAGTTCCTGATGAAGGACGCCTACTCGTTCCACGCGAGCGACGAGGATCTCGGGCGCGAATACAAGAACATGTACGACACCTACGGCCGCATCTTCACGCGGCTGGGGCTGAAGTTCCGCGCGGTGTTCGCCGACACCGGCGCGATCGGCGGCAGCGCCTCGCACGAGTTCCACGTGCTCGCCGATTCGGGGGAGGACGCGATCGCGTTCTCGACGGGTTCGGACTACGCGGCGAACGTCGAGCTGGCCGAAGCGGTGTCGCCGGGCGAGCGCCCCGCGGCAAGCGAAGCGATGCGCCGCATCGACACGCCCACGCAGAAGACCTGCGAGGACGTCGCGGCGCTCATGGGCATTCCGCTGCAGCGCACGGTGAAGTCGGTCGCGGTGATGGGCGTCGACCCCGAGAACAACCCGCGCTTCGTGCTCGCGCTGGTGCGCGGCGACCACGTCGTCAACGAGATCAAGCTGGCCAAGCTGCCGGGCATGACGGAATACCGCCTCGCCACCGAGGACGAGATCCGCGAGCACCTGGCTGCCTCGCCGGGCTTCCTGGGACCGGTCGCGCCCGCGAGGGGCATGTTCGTCGTGGCGGACCGCAGCGTCGCGGCGATGGCCGATTTCGTCGTCGGCGCCAATGCCGACGGCTACCACCTTGCCGGCGTGAACTGGGGCCGCGACCTGCCCGAGCCCGACCTCGTCGCCGACATCCGCAACGTGGTGGAGGGCGATCCGTCGCCCGACGGCACCGGCACGCTGGGCATCGCCCGCGGCATCGAGGTGGGCCACGTGTTCCAGCTCGGCCGCAAGTACGCCGAGGCGATGAAGTGCACCGTGCTGGGCGAATCGGGCAAGGCGATCACGCCGGCGATGGGCTGCTACGGCATCGGCGTCTCGCGGATCGTCGCGGCGGCGATCGAGCAGAACCACGACGCCAACGGGATCATCTGGCCGGACGCGATCGCGCCCTGGCAGGTCGCGGTGTGCGTGATCAACCCGAAGGGCGTGGAGGCGGTGAACGAGGCGGCGCAGGCGCTGTATCGCGACCTCCAGCAGGCCGGCGTCGATGCGCTGCTCGACGACCGCGGCCTGCGCGCCGGCCAGATGTTCGCGGACATCGAGCTGATCGGCATTCCGCACCGCATCGTCGTCTCCGAGCGAGGGCTGCAGGCGGGCACGTACGAATACCGGCACCGCCGCGCCAGCGAGGCCGAGCAGCTCGATCGGGATTCCGCGATCGCGCGCGTGCGCGGCGTCTGATTATCGCGATCGATTTACGCGATTAACGCCGCTGGTTAGGATGGGCCGTCCGCTGAAGGGCGGCCCATTTTCTTTTTGGTTTTCCCGGAGGTTTCCATGGCACTCGATCTCAACAGCATGTCCGCCAAGGAGCTCGAAGCCCTGATCGCCCAGGCCAAGAAGCGGCGCAGCGTGCTCAGCAAGCGCAAGCCCGTCGCGACGGTGCGCGCGCGCCTTGAGCAGATCGCGCGCGCGGAGGGGTATTCGATCGCCGAGCTGTTCGGCACGCGCGGCGGCGCGGCGGGCGGCGCGGCCGCCGGCGCGCCGCCCAAGGCGGCGCGCAAGCCGTCGAAGATGGCGGGCAGCAAGGTCGCACCGAAGTACCGCAATCCGGACAACGAGAGCGAGACCTGGAGCGGTCGCGGCAAGCAGCCGCGCTGGCTGCAGGCGCATACCAGCAAGGGCCGCGTCCTCGACGACTTCCTGATCCGCTGATCGACCCGACGCCGGCCCCGCGCCGGCGTCGTCGCATCCGGGCGCTGCGCCAGGCTCAGAGATTGCGTCGCGGTGGCAGCAGCATGTTGCCGAACAGCAGGCCCGCGACG
>NZ_SMRQ01000049.1 GCF_004359965.1 Cognatilysobacter segetis
CGCCCGCACAAGTCACCTGCGCACACTGTCAAAGATCTTCGGACTTCGGCCTCAGCGCCTCGTCCCTTCTTCCCGCCCGGACCGACTTCAGTCCGTCCGAGTGAGCCGCCCATTTTAGGGCAGTTTCGATCACTGTCAACACCCTGTGATCGAATTTTTTTCTGCTTCCGTTTCCTCGACCGGGCTGCCTGGGCAGCGCGTTCTCGTCAGCGGGGCGCGCATTGTGCACATGCCCACGACGTTTGGGAAGAGGAAATTTCGTCGCCCTTTCAATCGTTCAGTGACACTTGACCGCGATCGATCCGGTGCCCGAAGGTCTGGCGCACGTTATAGAGGCCGCGCCATGAACATCCGATTGATACTGCCGCTGGCATTACTGCTGCTGTCGGGCTGCGCAAGCGGCCGCGAACCGTGGGTGGAACTGGGTGGCAAGCGCTACAGCGTCGAGATCGCCGACGACGACGCCGAGCGCGCGCGGCCTGATGTTCCGCGACGAACTGGCGGACGGACACGGCATGCTGTTCCTGCACGATCGGGAGGAGCCGCTCGCGTACTGGATGAAGAACACCAAGAGTCCGCTCGACATCCTCTACTTCGACACGGGGCGTCGGCTGGTCGCGCAGCAGCGCGACGTGCCGCCCTGCACGCTGGGCGATGGCTGTCCGCCCTACCCGAGCAACGCGCCCGCCCGCTACGTGCTCGAGCTCAACGCCGGGGAAGCCGAACAGCTGAAGCTGGACAACGGCGCCGAACTCAAGCTCGGCCCGGGAATTGCGCCCCTGAAGTGACGGCTCAGGCTTCGACCATCTCGAAGTCGTCCTTGGTCACGCCGCAGTCCGGGCACGTCCACGTGTCCGGCACGTCCTCCCATCGCGTGCCCGGCGCAATCCCCTCTTCCGGGATGCCCTTCGCCTCGTCGTAGATGTAGCCACAGACGACGCACATCCAGGTGCGGTAGACGGCGTTTTCTGCAGGAGTCGACATGGGCGGATAATGCGGATGTGCGGGCCCGCATTGTCCCATTCGCTCCTGCCCGCGGAAAGCATGCCTCTTCACCTGCCGTTGTGGCCGCGTCGCGGCCTGTACGCGATCACGCCCGACGACGCCGACACGTCGCGCCTGCTCGCGCGCGTGTCACTCGTTCTCGAAGCGGGCGCGAGCGTGCTGCAGTACCGCAACAAGGCCGCCGGTGCCGAATTGCGCCGCGAGCAGGCCGAAGTGCTGCTGCAGCTGTGTCGCGCACACGGCGTCCCGCTCATCGTCAATGACGACTGGCGGCTCGCGGGCGAGATCGGTGCGCATGGCGCGCACCTCGGCGGGGACGATGGCGACCTGCGCGACGCACGGCGCTCGCTCGGTGACGACGCGATACTCGGCGCGTCCTGTTACGACGACCTCGACCGCGCGCGCCGTGCCGCCGACGCCGGCGCCAGCTATGTGGCATTCGGCGCGTTCCACCCGTCCGGCACCAAGCCCGGCGCACGCCGCGCCGGCATCGGACTGCTGCGCGACAGCGCCGCGTTCGACCTTCCGCGCGTTGCGATCGGTGGCATCACGCCCGCGAACGCGGGTGCGCTGATCGCCGCCGGCGCCGACCTCATCGCCGTGATCGGCGGCCTCTTCGATGCGGACGACCCGCATGCGGCCGCCCTCGCCTATCTCGAATGTTTCAAGGACTCCCACGCATGAACCACACCCGCTCCGAGCAGCTCTTCGCCCGCGCCACCGAACTGCTGCCCGGCGGTGTCAATTCGCCGGTGCGCGCGTTCCGCTCCGTCGGTGGCACGCCCTTCTTCGCGCAGCGCGCGGAAGGCGCCTACCTGTACGACGTCGACGGCAATGCCTACGTGGACTACGTCGGCTCGTGGGGGCCGATGATCGCCGGCCACGCGCATCCGCGGGTGCTGGAGGCGGTCGCGCGCACCATGCGCGACGGCCTGAGCTTCGGCGTGCCGAACGCGCTCGAGGTCGACATGGCCGAGGCGATCACCGCGATCGTGCCGAGCTGCGAGATGGTGCGCATGGTGAACTCTGGCACCGAGGCCACGCTCTCGGCGATCCGCCTCGCGCGCGGCGCGACCGGCCGCACGCGCATCGTCAAGTTCGAGGGCTGCTACCACGGGCACGGCGACAGCTTCCTCGTGAAGGCCGGCAGCGGCGTCATGACGCTCGGCCTGCCCAATTCGCCCGGCGTGCCGGCGGCGCTCGCGGACCTCACGCTCACGCTGCCCTACAACGATTTCGACGCCGCGACCGCGCTGTTCGACGAGGTCGGCCACGACATCGCGGCGCTGATCATCGAGCCGATCGTCGGCAACGCGAACTGCATCCTGCCGCGCGAGGGCTACCTGCAGCACCTGCGCGCGCTGTGCACGCAGCACGGCGCGCTGCTGATCTTCGACGAGGTGATGACCGGCTTCCGCGTCGCGCTGGGCGGCGCGCAGCAGCGCTACGGCATCACGCCGGACCTGTCGACGTTCGGCAAGATCATCGGCGGCGGCATGCCGGTGGGCGCCTACGGCGGCCGACGCGACCTGATGCGGCAAATCGCGCCTGCCGGGCCGATCTACCAGGCCGGCACGCTCAGCGGCAACCCGGTCGCGATGGCGGCGGGGCTCGCGACGCTCGAGCTGATCCGCGCGCCGGGCTTCCACGACGCGCTCGAGCGCAGCACGCACGCGCTGTGCGACGGGCTCGAGGCCGCCGCGCGCGACGCCGGCGTCGCGTTCCACACCACGCGCGCGCCGGGCATGTTCGGGCTGTACTTCCGCGAGGGACCGGTCGAAACCTTCGAGGGCGCCAAGGCGTCGGACACCGCGCGCTTCAACCGCTTCTTCCACGCGATGCTCGAGCGCGGTGTGTACCTGGCGCCGTCGGCGTTCGAGGCGGGCTTCATGTCGAGCGCGCACGGCGACGCGGAAATCGCGAAGACGCTCGAGGCTGCACGCGCGGCCTTCGCCGCGCTCTGAGCCGCGCGCACCGTCGCGTTCGCGCGACGGTGCGCGACCGCGTCAACCGGCGACGAACGCCCGCAGCGCGCGCTCGAGCCGCGCCAGGCCCTCGGCGACGTCCGCGTCGGCGATATTGAGCGCCGGCACGAAGCGCAGCACGTCGGGGCCTGCCTGCAGCAGCAGCAGGCCCTGCTCGACGCAGGCATCGAGGATGTCCGCCGCGCGTCCGGCCCACTCCGGCCGCAGCTGCGCGCCGATCATGAGACCGCGGCCGCGGACCTCGGCGAACAGGCCGAGCTCGGCATCGATCGCCGCCAGCGACGCGCGGATCGCCTCCGCCTGGCGGGCGACGTTTGCCAGCAATGCATCCGACGACAGCTCGCGCAGCGCCGCCAGCGCCACTGCCGCAGCGAGCGGATTGCCACCGAAGGTGGTGCCGTGCGCGCCGAACTGCAGCGTCTGCGCGGCCGCCGGGCCGGCGAGCATCGCGCCGATGGGAAAACCGCTGCCGAGCGCCTTGGCGAGCGTGACGACGTCGGGCTTCACGCCGTAGTCCTGCCAGGCGAACAGCTTCCCGGTTCGACCCATGCCGCACTGGATCTCGTCGAACACCAGCAGCGCGCCGTGGCGGTCGCAGAGATCGCGCAAGGCGCGAAGGAATTCCGGCGTCGCCGGCGTGACGCCGCCTTCGCCCTGCACGGGTTCCACCAGCACCGCGCTGACGTCGCCGCCGGCCATCGCGGCGGTCGCGGCGTCGATGACGTTGAACGGCGCGTAGCGGAAGCCCGGCGGCAGCGGCTCGAACCCTTCCTGGTACTTGGGCTGCGCGGTGGCGGTGATCGCGGCCAGCGTGCGCCCGTGGAAGCTGCCTTCGAAACTGAGGATCGTGCGGCGCGACGGCTCGCGGCCCTGCGCGGCGGCCCAGCGGCGGGCGAGCTTGATGGCGGCCTCGTTGGCCTCGGCGCCGGAATTGCACAGGAACACGCGCTCGGCGAAGCCCGAGGCCTCGACCAGCGCCTCGGCCAGCCGCAGCGGCGGCTCGGAAACGAAGACGTTGCTGGTGTGCCAGAGCTTGCCGGCCTGCGTCGTCAGCGCCTCGATCAGCGCCGGATGGGCGTGACCGAGCGCGTTCACCGCGATGCCGGCGCCGAAATCCACGTATTCGCGGCCTTCGCGATCCCACAGGCGTGCACCGCGGCCGTGGTCCAGCACGATCCGCCGCGGGCGGTAGACCGGCACGTAATAGCGTTCGAACAGCGAGTAGAGCGAGGCGGTGGTCATCGGTGCGACGGGACGGCGACGGCGGAAGCCGTATTCTCGCGCATCACCTCCGACAGGATCGGGATGCGATGCAAGGCCTGATGGATCCGACCCTGAGCCCGGCTGCCGAGACCGGCATGCGCGCGCGCTGGTTCGACATCATCTATCGCCACGACACGCCCCAGGCGCGGCAGTTCGACCTCGTGCTGATCGCGGCGATCGTCGCCAGCGTGACGGTGATCGTGCTCGACAGCGATCCCGAGCTGCACGCGGCGCACGGCACGCTGTTCCGCGCGCTCGAATGGCTCTTCACTCTCGCCTTCACGCTCGAGTACGCGGCGCGGCTCTGGGTGCTGCGGCGGCCGGTGCGCTATGCGGTGAGCCTGTGGGGCGTGATCGACCTGCTGTCGATCCTGCCGCTGTACCTGTCGGTGCTCGTGCCCGGCGCGCAGAGCCTGCTGGTGGTCCGGTCGCTGCGGATGCTGCGGCTGTTCCGCATCCTCAAGCTGACCCAGTACGTCGAGGAAGGCGGCGTGCTGGTCGGCGCGCTCTGGCGCAGCCGGCGCAAGATCTTCGTGTTCCTGAGCGCCGTGCTGACGATCGTAGTGGTGTTCGGCGCGATCATGTACGTGGTCGAGGGCCCCGAGCACGGCTTCAACAGCATTCCCACCGCGATGTACTGGGCGATCGTGACGATGGCGACGGTCGGCTTCGGCGACATCGCGCCGGGCACGCCGCTCGGCCGTTTCGTCACCGCGATCCTCATCCTGATCGGCTACAGCATCATCGCCGTGCCCACTGGCATCTACACGGCCGAACTCGCCTCGTCGATGCGCGAGGCGGGCAGCACCGGCGCGGCGCACGACGATCGCCGCTGCACCGCCTGCGGGCTCGCGCACCACGCGCCCGACGCGCGCTTCTGCCGCGGCTGCGGCGCCCCGCTGGGCTGAGATCGCGCTACCAGACGCCGGTGTTGGCCATCGAGGCCCACGGCTCCGCGGGCGCCAGCGCCTCGCCCTTCTGCAGCAGCTCGACCGAGATCAGGTCGGGCGAGCGCACGAAGGCCATGTGGCCGTCGCGCGGCGGCCGGTTGATCGTGTAGCCCATCGTCAGCAGCCGCTCGCAGCTGGCGTAGATGTCGTCGACGGCGAAGGCGAGATGGCCGAAGTTGCGCGCACTGCCGTAGTCCTCCTCGTCGTAGTTCCAGGTCAGCTCGACTTCGGAGTCCGGGTTCTCGGGCGCTCCCAGGTAGACGAGGGTGAAGCGGCCCTGCGGATAGTCGCGGCGGCGGTTCTCGACGAGGCCGAGGCCGTCGCACCAGAAGCGCAGGGAAGCATCGAGGTCGCGGACGCGGACCATGGCGTGCAGGTACTTCATCGGTTCACCTCAGAGGAACAGGTCGGGCAGCAGCGGTCTGGAAGGATCGACCGCGTAGCGTGCGAAATCGGTGACACCGGCCTCGCGGAGCACGTCCTCGTCGATGAGGAAGCGGCCGGTGCCCTCGCGCGCCGGGCGCGTCAGGATCGCGTGCGCCGCGTCGGCGACGATCCCGGGGCGGCGGCACATCGCGACGTCGACGCCCGGGATCATGTTGATCGCATCGGTCGCGATCACCGTCTTCGGCCACAGCGCGTCGATCGCGATGCCCTGTTCGCGGAACTCGCCGGCGAGGCCCAGCGTCACGAAGCTCATGCCCATCTTGGCGAGCGTGTAGCCGGTATGCGGACCCCACCACTTCGCGTCGAGGTTCGGCGGTGGCGCGAGCGTGAGCACGTGCGGATCGGGCGCCTGCAGCAGCCAGGGCAGGCAGGCCTGCGTGACCAGGAACGTGCCGCGCGCGTTCACCTGCTGCATGAGGTCGAAGCGCTTCATCGGCGTGTCGAGCGTGCCGCGCAACCAGATCGCGCTGGCGTTGTTGACGAGGATGTCGATGCCACCGAAGGCGTCCGCGGTGGCCGCGACCGCCGCACGCACCTCGTCCTCCTCGCGGATGTCGCACTTCAGCGCCAACGGCGTCCCGCCCGCCTGCGCGACCTCCTCGGCCACCGTGTGGATGGTGCCGGGCAGTCTCGGGTTGGGCACGCCGGACTTGGCGACGATCGCGACGTTCGCGCCGTCGCGCGCGGCACGCAGCGCGATGGCGCGCCCGATGCCGCGCGAGGCGCCGGTGATGAGGACGGTCTTGCCGGACAGGGTGGTCATCGGTCGCTCCGGGGCGTCAGGGCTTCGGGCCCTGCCCTTCGTTGTCTTCCCAGTGCAGGACGCGCCGGGTGATGAAGCGGTACGCGCGCTTGCCGGTGGCGAACCACAGCTGCCGCACCCACGAGCGGCGCGCCAGCAGCCGCCGCTCCACGGGCGTCAGCGCGTCGGGGCAATAGGTGCGCTTGTGCTTGAGTAGGTGGCGCAGGTCCTCGCGCGCGAGCAGGCGCATCCACGCACGGCGCGGATGCCCACGGCTGGCGAGCTGGAAGTCGATGATCGCGGGCGAGCCGTCGTCGAGCACCAGCCAGTTGGCTTCCTTCGCCAGGTCGTTATGCGCGAGGCCGCGGCGGTGCAGCCGCTGCAGAAGGCGACGCGCGTCGCGGAAATAGGCGACGTCGCCGCGCGGCGGACGCTGGTACATGGCGGCGCCGCTCATGTAGCTGCGATCGAGCCGGCGTCCGTCCCAGCGCAGCAACTGCGGCACGGCGTCGAGCCCTGCGACCGCCGCGAGCCCGCGCGCCTCGCGCCGCGCCAGCCACCACGCGGGAAGGCGCAGCCAGAGCGGCACGTGCGCAAGATCGCGTCGCACGAAGGTACGCGCGCCCTCGCGCATCAGCGCGATGCGCCCGAAGCTGTCGGCCTTCAGCGCGGCGATCTCGACGGCATCGGCGTCGCGGGAAACGGAGTCCATCGAACCGAGTTTACGCATCGGCGCGGCACCGCCGGCTTCCGCATGCGCCACGGGCGGCGATAATCGGTCGATGACCTCCGCCTGGCTCGCGTCCGCCACCGCCTGGATCAGTGCGCATCCGGTCGCGGCGGGCGCGCTGATCTTCCTGGTCGCGTTCTGCGACGCGGTGATCGTGCTGGGCATCGTGGTGCCGGCGCTGCCGTTGCTGTTCGCGGTCGGCACGTTGATCGGCCTCGGGCACGTGAACGGGCCGTACGCGGTCGCGAGCGCCGCGATCGGCGCCTTCACCGGCGATGGCATGAGTTACTGGATCGGCCGGCGCTGCGGGCCGCAACTGCGCACGCGCGGGCCGTTCGCGCGCTGGCCGCAGTGGCTCGAGCGCGGCGAGGGCATGTTCAAGCGGCACGGCACCAAGAGCATCTTCATCGCGCGATTCGTCGGCGCGGTGCGGCCGTTCGTGCCGGCGATCGCCGGCATGCTGCACGTGCCGACGTGGCGCTACCTCGTACCCAGTGCGGTCGCCTGCCTCGGCTGGGCGATCGCATTCCTCGCCCCGGGCTGGATCCTCGGCGCGTCGTACGAGGCCGTGGAGGCGGTGGCCGACCGCCTCGCGATGGTGCTCGGCGGGCTGCTGGTCGCGATCGCGACCGCATGGGCGGTCGTGCTCTACACCTGGCGATGGTTCGCCGACCACGCGGACGCGATGCTCGCGCGGCTGCTGGCGTGGTCGCGCCGGCATCCGCGCTTCGGTCGCTATGCGATGGCGCTGGTGGATCCGAACCGGCCCGAATCCGCGTCGCTGCTGATGCTGGCCGTGTGCCTGCTCGCGATCAGCTGGGTGTGGTTCTCGCTGGCCGCGCTGCTGCTGGCCAGCGGCGGCCCGCTCGGCCTCGACTACAGCGTGCACGAGGCGATGACCGCGCTTCGGAACCCGCTCGCCGACCGCCTGATGGCGGCGCTCGCCAGCCTCGGCGACGCGCAGGTGCTGGCCCCCGCGGTGGCGGTCGCGCTGCTCTACCTGCTCTGGCGGCGCCGCTGGATGGCGGCCGCGCACTGGCTCGCCGCGGTGGTGTTCGGGCTTGCGCTCACCGCGATGCTCGAGGCCGTGGTCGACATGCCGCGCCCGCCGACCGCGCCGGAAGGCTTCGGTTTTCCGTCCATCGCGGTGACGATGATGACGGTGGTGCTGGGCTTCTTCGCCGTGCTGATCGCGCGCGAACTGCCGGGTCGCCGCCGCGTGTGGCCCTACCTGCTGGCGGGCGTGATGACCACGCTGGTCGGCGTCGCGCGCCTGTACCTCGGCGCGCACTGGGCCAGCGACGTCATCGGCGGCACCCTGTTCGGCATCGGCTGGCTGCTGGTGCTGGGGCTGGCGTACCGGCGCCACGTCGCGCGCTCGTTCTGGATGCGCCCGCTGGCCACGCTCTTCTACGTCACGCTGGCCGTCGCCGCGCTCTGGCATGCCCCGCGGGCATCGGCACCGTTGCTCGCGCGCCTGTCGCCGCCCGAGGCCACGCTGGCGCTGGATGCCGGCGGCTGGTGGGCGAGCGACTGGACGCGCCTCCCCGTGCGGCGCGACGAGCATGCCCGCCATGGCGGCTGGCCCTTGAACCTGCAGGGGGCCGGCGACATCGCCACGGTGCGTCGGGTGCTCGAGGCGCAGGGTTGGCGGGCGCAGCCGCAGGCGGACTGGCAATCGGTGTTGGGACTTCTCGACGACGACATTCCCGCGCCGCGCCAGCCGGTGCTGCCGGCGAGTTTCGAGGGTCGCGCCGAATCGCTGCTGATGGTGCGCGACGGCGTGCGCGCCGACGAACGCTTCGTGCTGCGGCTCTGGCGCGCGCCCGCCGTGCTCGGCGACGGCACGCCCCTGTGGATCGGCAGCGCACAGCGCCTGGTGCTCGTGCGGCCGCTCGATGCGTTCGCGCTGTGGCGACCGCAGGTCTTCACCGACGCCGACGCGACGCCCGCGGTCGACACGCTCGCCGCGCTGCCGACGCGCGAGGGCCGCGTGGACGGCGTGCGCGTGGTGCGGGTCGACGCGCGACGCCGCTGACGACCGTCAGCCGCCCGCCGGCAGCACGCCCTGCGCCTGCAGCAGCTCGACGAACCGGCGCGGCGCGCCGTCGAAGCCGCCGTTCGACATGAACACGACGTGGTCACCCGGATGCACGCGGCTGCGAAGCTCGACGAGCATCGCGTCCACGTCCGGCACGGCGAGCGCGACGCCGCGGATGGCACCCACGACCTTCGTCGGGTCCCAGGAAAGCTCGGGGCGATGCAGGAACACCACGATGTCGGCCTGCGCGAGCGACGGCGCGAGTGCGTCGGCGTGGGCGCCGAGGCGCATGGAATTGCTGCGCGGCTCCATCGCCACGGCGATGCGCGCGTCGCCGACGCGGTTGCGCAGGCCTTCCAGCGTGGTCTCGATCGCGGTCGGGTGATGCGCGAAGTCGTCGTACACCGCGACATCGCCGACGCAGCCCACGCGTTCCATGCGCCGCTTGATGCCCTGGAAGCGCTGCAGCGCCGGGATCACCTTGCGCGGCTCGACGCCGACCGCACTCGCCGCGGCGAGCGCCGCGAGGCCGTTCATCACGTTGTGGCGGCCGAGCAGCGACCACTTCACCTCGCCCAGCTCCGTGCCCCGGTGCAGCACGACGAACGCCGAGCCGTCGGGTTGCGTGAGCCGCGCGGTCCAGTCGAACGGTTTGGCATTCACGTCGGCATCGGCCAGGCCAAACGTCTCGACCGGCGTCCAGCAGCCCATTTCGAGCACTTCGGCGATGCGTGCGTCCTCTCCGTTGACGATCAGGCGGCCGCGGCGCGGCACCGTGCGCACCAGATGGTGGAACTGGCGCTGGATCGCCTGCACGTCGGGGAAGATGTCGGCGTGGTCGTACTCGAGGTTGTTGAGGATCGCGACCGTCGGCCGGTAGTGCACGAACTTGCTGCGCTTGTCGAAGAACGCGGTGTCGTACTCGTCCGCCTCCACGACGAACTCCCTGCCGGTGCCCACGCGCGCGGACACACCGAAGTCGTCCGCCACGCCGCCGATCAGGAAACCCGGGGCGCGATGCGCGGCTTCGAGCAGGAACGCGAGGATGGTCGTCGTCGTCGTCTTGCCGTGCGTGCCGGCGACGGCGAGCGTCTCGCGGCCGGGCAGCACGTTCTCGGCGAGCCACTGCGCGCCGGAGGTGTAGTCCATCTGCGCGTCGAGCACGTGCTCGACGGCGACGTTGCCGCGCGACAGCGCATTGCCGATGACGACCTGGTCGCAGTCCGCGTCGATCCATTCCGGCGAATAGCCGTGGCCGAGGTTGATGCCGAGCTGCTCGAGCTGGGTCGACATTGGCGGATAGATCGCCTGGTCGCTGCCCTGCACGTCGTGGCCGAGCTCGCGGGCCAGTGCGGCGACGCCGCCCATGAACGTGCCGGCGATGCCGAGGATGTGGAGTTTCATGGAATCGCGGCTACCCGAGGTGGTGGCCAACGGCGCGCCTGCTTGCGATCAGCGCGCCGTTCGCCGGATGGACGCCGTCCATGGCGCGACGGCATCGCGTCGGATCGTACGGCCCTGTCGTCCATGACCGGGCGTTCGCCGATGCAACCGACGCCTGCGCGGCATCGGCGCCGTGCATCGGCTCAGCCGACTTCCTTCACCGGCGCGATCGACTCGACGATCCGGTTGAACACGTCGTCCAGCGAGCCCACGCCGTCCACGACCTTGAGCTGGCCGTGCTGGCGGTAGTACTCGACGACCGGCGCGGTCGAGTCGTTGTAGATCTGCAGGCGCTTGCGCACCGACTCCGGCGAGTCGTCCTCGCGGCCCTCGGCCTTGGCGCGGCCGGCGATGCGCTCGACCAGCAGTTCGGTCGGGACGTCCAGGAATACCGCATGGTCCATCGGCTGGCCGATGCGCTCGAGCAGCGTGCCCATGGCGTCGGCCTGCGCGAGGTTGCGCGGGTAGCCGTCGAGGATGAAGCCGCCGCGGGTGTCGGGGCGCGAGAACCGGTCTTCCAGCATGCCGAGCAGGATGGCGTCGGAGACCAGCTCGCCCCGGGCCATGATTTCCTTCGCTTCCAGGCCGAGCGGGCTGCCGGCGGCGACTTCGGCGCGCAGCAGGTCGCCGGTGGAGATGTGCGGTACCTGCAGATGCTCCCTGAGCCGCGCGGCCTGCGTGCCCTTGCCCGAGCCCGGGGCTCCCAGAAGTACCAATCGCATTCGTCGCTCCGAGTCCAGGGAAGCCGGCACGTTCGCGGGCGCTCCACGCCGGGCGCCGCCGATGCCGTCATGATGGAGGCAGCTTACCGCATACCGCCCCGAATCCTGGAATTCCCATGGCCGCCGGAACCCTTCTCTACGCCCAGTCGGGCGGCGTCACCGCCGTCATCAATGCCACCGCTTCCGCCGTGATCGAGAGCGGCCGCCGCTATGGCCTGCGGGTGCTCGCCGGCCGCGACGGCATCCTCGGCGTGCTGCGCGAAGCACTGGTCGACACCACGCCCCTGCCCGCCGCGACCGTGAAGGCGCTCGCCCGGACGCCGGGCGGCGCGTTCGGCTCGTGCCGCTACAAGCTCGGCTCGCTCGAGGCCGACCGCGCGAAGTACGAGCGGCTGATGGAGGTCTTCCGCGCCCACGACGTGCGCTACTTCCTCTACAACGGCGGCAACGACTCGGCCGACACCGCCCTGAAGGTGTCGCGGCTGGCCGCGGAATACAGCTACCCGCTGGTCTGCGTCGGCGTGCCGAAGACGGTCGACAACGATCTTGCGGTGACCGACACCTGTCCCGGCTTCGGCTCGGCGGCCAAGTACACGGCGGTCTCGGTGCGCGAGGCGGCGCTGGACGTCGCCGCCATGGCCTCGACGTCGACCAAGGTGTTCGTCTACGAGGCGATGGGGCGGCACGCCGGTTGGCTGGCCGCCGCCGGCGGCCTCGCCGGCCGCGGGCCGGACGACGCCCCGCACCTCATCCTGTTCCCCGAGCGTCCGTTCGACGAGGCCGCGTTCCTGGCCCGGGTGCGCGAGGTGGTCGAGCGCGTCGGCCACTGCGTGGTGGTCGCCAGCGAGGGGATCCGCACCGCCGACGGCACGTTCGTCGCGGACGCCGGCGGCGGCAAGGACGCGTTCGGACACACCCAGCTGGGCGGCGTCGCCTCGCGGCTCGCCGGCCGGGTCAAGGACGCGCTCGGCTACAAGGTGCACTGGACGCTGCCCGACTACCTGCAGCGCTCCGCCCGCCACATCGCGTCGGAAACGGACCTGAAGCAGGCACTGGCGGTCGGCCGCGCAGCCGTCGAATACGCGGTGAAGCAGCGCAACGCCGTGATGCCGGTGATCGTTCGGGCCAAGGACCGGCCGTATCGCTGGAGCGTCGAGGCGGCGCCGCTGGAGAGCATCGCCAACCACGAGCGCACGATGCCCGACGACTTCATCCGCGCCGACGGCTACGGCATCACCGACGCCGCGCGGCGCTATCTCGAACCGCTGATCCGCGGGGAAGCGCCGCCCCGCTACGGCCGGGACGGTCTGCCGCGTTACGTCGAGCTGCGCCTGGACACCCTGCCCCCGACGCTGCCGCCATTCGCGGCCTGAGCGCCGGTCAACCGCAGGGCTTGCCTTCGATCGCCACCTTCGCGGTGTACGCCGCCGGCGCACCCTTCGAGCCCGCGTTCTTGGCGTCCTGCAGGTAGATGCGCGCGCGGCCCTGCGCATCGAGGTCGGGCGCCGACGTCGCGGACGGCTTGCGCCAGACCTCCACGACGGCCTGCAGGCCCGGGCAGTCCTTCGACGGCACGCGCACGACGTCGTTGAGCTTCCAGCCCTTCGCCTCGGAGGGCTGCGCCTTGGCCGGATCGAGCAGGCGCGCGCGCGCCTGGCAGGTCGGGCTGCTGCGCACCGGCGCGAAGCGGTACGGCGACGCCGCGTTGCCGGTGAACGTGCCTTCCAGCCATGCACAGGCCTCGGGGATCCCGCGGACGAGGTGCGTGACGCCGTTGGCCTGCGGCGCGCCGACGGGGCGCTTGATCTCGGGCGTCGCGGCGAGCGCGGCGGTCGCGGTCAGCGCGAGGGCACTCAGGAGGACGGCATGTCGCATGGGCAAGGCTCCGGTCGGGACGCGGCGAGGCTCGCACGGGCGCGCTGAACCGCGGTTTCACCCGCGCTCCCCGGCGCGCGGCGGTCGACCATCTCGCAACGCAGCATCGACCGTCGAGCTTCCCGTGCCATAGTCGGTCGGTCCGCGCGGCCGGGGCCGGCGGAGCCTGTATTCGCCGTTTTTCCGATGTCCACTTTTCGTACTGGGGAGGGGTTCATGCTGGAGCAACACGGTTTGACGCTGGCGGTGGTCTGCGCCGTCATCGCGATCCTCTACGGGATCATCTCGGCGCGGTGGATCACCGCGCAGCCCGCCGGCAACGAGCGAATGCAACAGATCGCCGGCGCGATCCAGGAGGGCGCCCGCGCCTACCTCAACCGCCAGTACACGACGATCGCGATCGCGGGCGTCGTGCTGCTCGTGCTCATCGGCGTGTTCCTCAACTGGCCGACGGCGATCGGCTTCCTCGTCGGCGCGGTGCTCTCGGGCGCGGCCGGCTACATCGGCATGAACGTCTCGGTGCGCGCGAACGTGCGCACGGCCGAAGCGGCGCGCCGCGGCATCGGACCGGCGATGAACGTCGCGTTCCGCGGCGGCGCGATCACCGGCATGCTCGTGGTGGGCCTCGGCCTGCTCGGGGTGGCCGGCTACTTCGCGATCCTGCACCTGCACATGGGCTACAGCGAGGAAGCATCGCTGCATGCGCTGGTCGGCCTCGCGTTCGGCTCCTCGCTGATCTCGATCTTCGCGCGACTGGGCGGCGGCATCTTCACCAAGGGCGCCGACGTCGGCGCGGACCTCGTCGGCAAGGTCGAGGCCGGCATTCCCGAGGACGACCCGCGCAACCCCGCCGTCATCGCGGACAACGTGGGCGACAACGTCGGCGACTGCGCCGGCATGGCCGCCGACCTGTTCGAGACCTACGCCGTCACGATCATCGCGACGATGCTGCTGGGTGGCCTCGTCGCCGCGGAGGCCGGCGCCAACGCGGTGCTGTACCCGCTGGTGCTCGGCGGCGTGTCGATCATCGCGTCGATCTTCGGCACGTTCGTGGTCAAGGTCGGCAACGGCGGCTCGATCATGGGCGCGCTGTACCGCGGCGTGATCGTCTCCGCGGTGCTCGCGGCGATCGCGTTCTTCTTCGTCACGCAGCAGCTGATGGCCGACTCCAAGTACGGCGCGATGAGCCTGTACTACTGCGCGCTGATCGGCCTCGCGCTCACCGGTGCGATCGTCTGGATCACCGAGTACTACACCGGCACGCAGTACAAGCCGGTGCGGCACGTCGCGCAATCGTCCACGACCGGCCACGGCACCAACATCATCGCGGGCCTCGGCGTGTCGATGAAGTCGACGGCGATGCCCGTGATCGCGGTCTGCCTCGCGATCTGGGGCGCGTACGCGCTGGGCGGCCTGTACGGCATCGCGATCGCCGCCACGGCGATGCTGTCGATGGCCGGCATGATCGTGGCGCTCGACGCCTACGGCCCGATCACCGACAACGCGGGCGGCATCGCCGAGATGAGCGAGCTGCCGCCGGAGGTGCGCGACGTGACCGATCCGCTGGACGCGGTCGGCAACACCACCAAGGCGGTGACGAAGGGCTACGCGATCGGCTCGGCCGCGCTGGCGGCGCTGGTGCTGTTCGCCGACTACACGCACAACCTCGACGTCGCCAACCAGGCGCGCGCCGCGGCGGGCGTCGTGACCGAGGCGACGCGCTTCGACCTGTCGGACCACTACGTGATCATCGGCCTGCTGATCGGCGGCCTGATCCCGTACCTGTTCGGTGCGATGGCGATGGAAGCCGTCGGCCGCGCCGCCGGTGCGGTGGTGGAGGAAGTGCGCCGCCAGTTCCGCGAGATCCCCGGGATCATGGAAGGCACCGGCAAGCCGCAGTACGACCGCGCGGTCGACATGCTGACGAAGTCGGCGATCAAGGAAATGATCATCCCGTCGCTGCTGCCGGTCGCGGTGCCGATCGTGGTCGGCCTGCTGCTGGGGCCGAAGGCGCTCGGCGGCCTGCTGATCGGCACGATCGTCACCGGCCTGTTCGTGGCCATTTCGATGACCACCGGCGGCGGCGCCTGGGATAACGCCAAGAAGTACATCGAGGACGGCCACTTCGGCGGCAAGGGCTCGGAAGCGCACAAGGCCGCGGTCACCGGCGACACCGTCGGCGATCCCTACAAGGACACCGCCGGCCCGGCGATCAATCCGCTGATCAAGATCATCAACATCGTCGCGCTGCTGCTGGTGCCGCTGCTGGGCGGCTGATCGGACCGCGTTCGACGCGAAGGGGCGGCCTCCGGGCCGCCCCTTTTGCTTTCGTTCACGACGCCGCGTTGATGTCGCATTCGCTAGGTTCACCGGCTGTCGCCGCAGCCGCGGCACGTCGAGAAGGACCATCACCGTGCCCGACCGTCCCTGGCAATACTCGCTGCAGAACTCGCTCGGCGTGTACCTGCCGAGCATCCTCGGCGGCATCGCGATCCTCCTCGTCGGCTGGGTCGTCGCGCTGCTGGCGGCCGGCGCCACGCGCCGCGCGCTGGCGGCCATCGGCACCAACCAGCGCCTCGGCGCGCATACCCAGAGCAGCGTCGACTTCCAGCGCATCGCGGGTCGCGTGGTGTTCTGGGCGATCATGCTGCTGGCACTGCTCGGCATGTTCAGCGTGCTGCGCGTGCAGGGCGTGTCCGGGCCGCTGAGCACGCTCGTCACCACGGTGATGCTGTACCTGCCGCGGCTGCTCCTGGCCGTCGCGCTGGCGGTCATCGCCTGGCTGGTCGCCACGGTGGTACGCACGCTGGTCAACCGCACGCTGTCGAGGACGCGGGTGGACGAGCGCCTCGCGCAGGGCGCGGACATGAAGCCGCTCTCGCAGTCGATGGGCAACGTCGCCTACTGGCTGGTGCTGCTGCTGTTCCTGCCGGCGATCGTCGGCGCGCTGCAGATCGAAGGCCTGATGGCGCCGCTCACCGGCATGACCTCGAGCCTGCTCGGCATGCTGCCGAACATCTTCGCGGCCATCATCATCGGCGGCGTCGGCTGGCTGATCGCCAAGGCGGTGCGCGGACTGGTCAGCAACCTGCTGGCCACCACCGGCATCGACCGCTGGAGCGAGCAGCATCCCGATACCCGCGGCCTCAAGCTGTCCGACCTCGGTGGCACGCTCGCTTTCGTCATGGTGATCGTGCCGGCGCTGATCGCCGCGCTCGACGCGCTGAAGATCAGCGCGATTTCGGCACCGCTGACGCGGATGCTCGGCATCTTCTTCAACGCGATTCCGAACCTGCTCGCGGCCGCGGCCATCCTGATCCTGGCGTGGTTCATCGGCCGCTTCGTGGCCAGCCTGGTCGAGCGCCTGCTCTCCGACCTCGGCTTCGACCGCCTGCCCGCGCGCCTTGGCCTCGGCCACGCCTTCCGCGATCCCGAGACCGGCCTGCCGACCACCGGCGGCGCCCCGACCACCGGCTCCGACGTGCTGATGGCGACGACCACGATGGAGCGCGCCGCCGAGGCACAGGGCGGGTTCGCGCCGACCGACGCGATGGCGCAGCAGCCGCCGGCGGCCACCGCGACCGCGACCGCTGCGTTGGAAGCGCGCGGCGGCACGCTTTCCGCGTTCGCCGGCCGGCTGGCGCTGTTCTTCATCATGCTGTTCGCCACCGTCGAGGCCGCTTCGCTGCTCGGCTTCGCGGGCATCAACGCGCTGCTCGAGCAGTTCATCGCGTTCGGCGCCGACGTGCTGCTGGGCCTCGTCATCCTCGCCGTGGGCTGGTGGTTGGCCGACGTGGCCGGCCGTGCGATCGAGCGCGCCAATCCGCAGAGTCGCAGCCTCGCGCGCATCGTGCGTTTCGCGATCCTCGGCCTCGTCACCGCGATGGGCCTGCGTGCGATGGGCGTGGCCGACGACATCGTCAACCTCGCGTTCGGCCTGGTGCTGGGCGCGATCGCGGTGGCCGTGGCGCTCGCCTTCGGCCTGGGCGGCCGCGACGCCGCCGGCAAGATCGCGAACCGCTGGGCCGACGAGTACGTCAGCCGCCGCCCGCCGGATCGACCGTGACATAGGGCGCCGGCGGATGGGGCACCTCGTCGTCCCCATCCGCCGGCCGGGGCCCGGGCTGCTGCAGCGCAGCACGCGGGCCGCTAGAATCCGCAACCCCGCGCCCGCCGACCGGCGGGCGCCTCGTTATCTGGAGCATGCAATGGGCCTGGACCTCGTTCCCACCGGCAAGAATCCGCCGGAGGAGATCAACGTCATCATCGAGATCCCGAAGGATTCGGAGCCGGTGAAGTACGAAGTCGACAAGGAGACCGGTGCGATCTTCGTCGACCGCATCCTGTCCACGCCGATGCGCTATCCCTGCAACTACGGCTACGTGCCGCACACCGTCTGCGGCGACGGCGACCCGGCCGACGTGCTGGTGATCCTGCCGCTGCCGCTGATCCCGGGCTCGGTGATCCGCTGCCGTCCGGTCGGCGTCTTGAAGATGAGCGACGAAGCGGGCTCGGACGAGAAGCTGCTGGCGGTCCCGGTCGACAAGATCTTCAACGGCTACACCCACATCCACGACATCGCACAGGTGTCGCCGCACTGGTGCGAGCGCATCGGCCACTTCTTCGAGCACTACAAGGATCTCGAGAAGGGCAAGTGGGTGAAGCTCGACGGCTGGGGCGACGCCGCCGAGGCGAAGAAGATCCTGCTCGAGGCGATCGAGCGCTACGACGGATCCAGCGAGAAGCCGAAGTACTGATCACCGCACGGGCGCCGCGAGGCGCCCGTCGCGTTTCAGGCCTCGGGGCGCAGGGCGAACTGCCCGATCGTCGCCATCATCGCGCCGTGCCAGCCGAGTTCGTTGTTGAGCACGAGCGGTTGGCTCACCGGCGCGACCGCTGACAGGTAGCGCGCGAGCGCATCGCGATACCGCGGATGCCCCGCCGCGTCCTCGCCGAACTCGAACCATAGGCCCTGCCACTCGCGCGCAAACCGCCCAGACAGCTCGTGCACGGCGCGCGCCGCCGGATGCGGCACGAGGTGCGAGAACAGCAGGCCGAACAGCGAGTTCATTTCCCAGGGACTCATCACCACGGGGATGTTGCGCGTCTCCAGGGCGAACGACGCCACGCCAGGCACCGGCGCGACCGGTTCGGGCGCCCAGCCGGGCTTGGACTCGCCGTAGGCACGGCCGCGACCGACGAGCTCCCAGAAGCGACCGCCGCCGACGGTGTCGATCACGAGGTGGACGCGCTCCTCGACCGCATCGTTGAGCACGCGGTGCTGGCGCCAGGTGTCGAAGATCCAGCACTCGCCCGCCGCCATGTTGACCGCCACCCCGCCGCATTCGAAGCGCACGGTCGGCTGCGTCAGCACCGGCACGTGCACGCGTACGCGCTCGGACCAGTAGTAGTGCTGGTCGGCGTGGCGCGTGACCTCGGCATGGCCGGACAGGCGCATCAAGCGGCTGCGGCCAACCGTCGCGCCGATCGACGCGAACACCTGGCTCAGGTACGGCGAGCGCTCCAGCGCCGGCGTGGGACGCATCGCGCCCGCGAACGATTCATCGTCGGGATCGCCGTCGACGGCCACCAGCGGCAGCATCGAATTGCCGGCGAAACCCTGCGGATGCGGCTTCCACAGCGATCCGCCGAGGGCGCGGATCTCCTCCGCGAGGAGTTCCGCATCGAAGCGGAGCGGCAACTGGACGAACGGCGAGTGCAGTTTCATGGGGGCGACGGTCCGGCGAGGCGCCATCGTACACAGCGCGCGCAGCGCGCCGGCCGGCCTCTCACCGGCAGGCGGCCGCGGCGCGGTCGGCGAGATCGCCGCGGGCCGCGAGCTGGCGCTCCACCTCCGCCTCGTGGCGGCGCCATTTGTCCGCACCCGGCGCCGACACGGTGTAACGCGATAGCGGCAGCGAGGCATCCAGCGGACGGTCCCAGTCCAGGTCCGCCCACGCGCAGATGCGCTGCAACTGCGCGACCGGGTCGGCCAGCAGGTCCGCATAGTCGACGCCGAGCCGCCGCTCGGCCGGCACCGCGTCCAGGTCATCGAGCAGCGTGCGCATCGTGGCGTCCCACTGCGCGCCGACGATCGCGTCGAGCGGCTGGCCGGCGAGCGCCTGCCAGCCCGGCACGAGCAGCAGCGACCACGGCGGCCCCTGCCAGCCCGGCAACTGCGGATAGGTGACGAATCGTCCCGACCGCCAGCTCTCGATCATGCTGGCGATCACCTGCCGCGGGTCGCGGTGCAGGTACAGGAACCGCGCCTCCGGGAACACCGCGCGCAGGAACGGCAGGCGCAACGCGTTCTTCGGCGTCTTCTCCAGCATGCGCACGCGGCGCACGGCGTCGATGCGATGGCCATCGCGATCGTGCAGCTGATCCAGGAACCGGTTGCGCAGCGCGAGCGCCACCGCGGGCGTGGCGTCCGCGGCGGACAGCCGATTCGAGTCGAAACCGTGCGCCGCGGGCGCGAGCGACGCGATGCCCTCGATCAACGCGTGGCTCTCGTCGCCGATGGACACCGCCCCGCGTGCGCGCGTCAGCGTCTCGAACAGCAGGGTCGATCCCGCACGCGGCGGACTCACGATGAACACGGGGCGATCGAACTGCGGATCGACGGCGTCGGGCGCCGGTTCGCCGCGCGGCGCCCGGTCGACGAGCGGCGCGAATGCCTGGCGATCCAGCGCGTCGAGCACGCCCAGTCCGTTGCGCAGTCGCAGGCGCTCGGCACCGGCATCGACCAGCGCCGCGCGCGCCTGCGCCACGGCCTGCGCGAGCGCCGCCGCCGGCGCGCCCTCCGCCCATGCGGCGCGCGCGATGCGCACGAGCGACGCGAGCGATGTACGGATGCGCGCGTCCCGCGCCGCCTCGGGTGCGTCGGACAGCACTTGGCCCAGCGCGGTGTCCAGCTCCCACGGATCCATCGGCGCGGGAACGCCGTGTTCGACGCGGAGGTGGCCTGAGGTCGTGCCCGTCGCGGGGCCCGGCTCGGGCACGCCGGCAATGTCGGCCAGCACGATCCAGCCCGTCTCGACGCCGACGTTGGCGATGCGGTGCCGCCGCCAGGTGTCGAGCAGGCCGGGTCGCCCGGCCCGCGCGAGGATGCGTTCGCCCTCGCATTCGACGAGCAGGTCGCCGTGCAGCGGCAGCACGACGCGCGCGTGCTGGCGTCCGTCGCGACTGGCGTCGACCCGTGCCGGCGTATGCGCGCCGGGCGCGTAGCACTCGACCGACACGCGCGACCACGGTCCGCCCAGGCGCGCCAGCCACGCCGCCAGCGCGGGCGCCGCCGCGATGCCGGGATCGCCCGGCGCCAGCAGCGACCGGCAGCGGATCATCGCGCCGCCCACGCCGTCGGCGGCGCGCCACGGCGATGCGTCGGCGGCGAGCTCCGCCCGGATCCGCCCGGCATCGACGGGCGCGTCGAGCGGCACCCAAGGGCGCGGCAGCTTCACGCGCCGCCTCCGCGCCGCACCTGCGCGCGCGGGACAGCCGCGGGCCTCGCGCGACGGCCGGTCATGCCTTGCGGTAGACCTCCGCGCCCTGTGCGCGGA
>NZ_SMRQ01000050.1 GCF_004359965.1 Cognatilysobacter segetis
GCCGAACGGCACGCCAGTGGTGGGATCGATCAACGCCGGGTCGGCGAGCATCGGATTGTCGACGGTGAGCGTGGGGTTGTAGCGCAGCAGCGACACCGCGGGCGTGCTGTCGGGATTGCTGTAGGTGACGGTGATCACCGGCGAGAACCAGTAGCACATCAGCGACTGGGTGGCCTTGCCCGGCAGCGTGAGGCGCGCGGCATCGGGGAAGTTGAAGTTGGTCTGTCCGGGGCCGAGCACCTGGCAGGGATCCGTGCTGGCGGGATCGCAGGCGGTGTCGAGGTTGAGGAAGGCGCTGGTGATGCCGAGCCACTTCAGTTTGCGGCCGAAGGAGTCGACGTCGCCGACGTCCTCGAGCGTGACGGCGGCCGCGGCCTTGCCCGCGCGGCTCAGTCGCAGCGCCTGCCGGCCGGGCAGGATGTCCTGCCCGCGTCGCTCGAGCGCGGGCCGCGCGGGCGGCGCGGCCTGCACGGCGTGCATGACGCCGGTCGCCGCGACGAATGCGAACAACGGAATCCACTTCGTGATGCGTGCCATGCCAGTCCCCTCCGTGAGTGCGGTGCGCGGAGGATGGCGGCGACGGTGCGCGACCCAGCGGCCGCCCGTCGGTTTTACGGCGGCGTAACGATCGGCGGGGCGTGCGCGGCGACGCGCTCGCGGCGGAGCAGGTAGAGCCCGCTGCCCACGATGATCGCGGCGCCGAGCCAGGTCACGGCATCGGGCAGCACGCCCCACAGCGTCGCGTCGAGGATCACCCCGTAGACCAGCGCGGTGTATTCGAGCGGCGCGATCAGCGAGGCTTCGCCCAAGCGGAACGCCTCGGTCACCGCGTACTGGCCGAACCCGCCCATGATGCCGATGCCGACGATCAACCACGCGTCGTCGATGCGCACGGGCCGCCATTGCGGCCAGGCCAGCGCACCGGCACCGACCGCCATCATCAGCATCAGCCAGACCATCATCGCCTGCGTGCTGTCGGTGCGCGCGAGCAACCGCACCGTCACCGCGCTCACGGCGTACATCGCCGCGGCGAGCAGCACCGCCAGCGCGGCGAGGCTGCCGAGCCCGTCGCCCGTCGGCCGCAGCAGCACCAGCGTGCCGAGCAGCCCGATGCCGATCGCGGTCCATCGCCGCGGTCCCACCTTCTCGCCCAGCAACGGCACCGACAGCGCGGTCACCAGCAAGGGCGCGACGAAGAAGATCGAATACGCGGTCGACAAGGGCAACGTGCGCAGCGCGTAGACGAACGAGGCCATCATCGCGATGCCCATGGCGCCGCGCAGCAGGTGCAGCGGCCAGCGCACGCGCAGCAGCGGCGCGACGCCACCGCGATGCAGCGCCCAGGCCAGCACGAACGGCAACGAGGCCGCGCCCCGCAGCGCCGCGACCTGGAAGGCGGGGTAATGCGCGCTGAGCTGCTTCAGCCCGGCGTCCATCAGCGAGAAGCAGGCGACGGCGGCCAGCATCATCAGCACGGCGCGCAGGGAATGATCGGACATGGCGATCGGCCTCGTGGGGCCGTTCACGGTGCAGGCTCAGCGGGACGGGCGCAAGCGGGTCCAGCGCGCCAGCCGCACGCGCAGCACGAGCGCGTGCGCGAGCGCGTAACCGCCCAGCAATCCGCCCAGCATGGGCAACAGGCCGGTGGCGTCGCGTCCGGCCATCAGGTCCACCACGCTCACCGCCGCGCGCCCGAGCACGGCGAGCGCGACCAGCACCGCGAAGAGCCGGTGCGGGCGCGACTGCACGAACGCACCGGTGCGCTGCAGACCGGTGCTCGCGGCCGATCCGGCGCCCAGCACCGCACCCGCGAGCAGGCCGATAGCGAGCGCGTCGACCGCCTGCGGGTGACGCCACGCCGCGACGGCCAGCGCGATACCCACGCCGATCGCGACCAGCAGCGCACGCAGCGACAGCATCCAGCCGAACACCGGGCGCCACGCCGGCGCCCGGAACGGGCGTCGCAGCATGCCGACCAGGCCCAGCAGCGTGCCGAAGGCCAGCACGAGCACGAGGAGCGCGAGGGGCAGGAGGAGGGGCATGCGTCGGCGAATCAAAGTCCGGAGGGAGGCCGCGGCGCGGTCGCCGCGCGGCGCCGGTGGCCCATCGATAGTCGGCGCGAAGGCGTCGGGACCGCGTGCAAGCCGCTCCCTTCCCGCGCCGGCGACCGCCACCGGCGCGCGTACACTTTCAGGCCTCGCCGGGCGACCTGCCCGCACCCGTTCCGGAGCCCGCATGCCCTCCTTCGACATCGTCTCGGAAGTCGACACCCACGAGCTGACCAACGCCATCGACCAGGCCAATCGCGAGCTGTCGACGCGCTTCGACTTCAAGGGCGTGGACGCCTCGTTCGCGCTCGACGACGCCACGGTGAACCTGTCGGCGCCGAGTGAGTTCCAGCTCAAGCAGATGAACGACATCCTGCGCGCGCGTCTGATCGCCCGCGGCATCGACGCGCGCTGCCTCGAGTTCAAGGAGGTGCTGACCAACCTCGGCGGCGCGCGGCAGGCCGTGCTGGTCAAGCAGGGCATCGAGCGCGAGCTGGCGAAGAAGATCCAGGGCGCGATCAAGGACGCCAAGCTCAAGGTCGACAGCCAGATCAACGGCGAGAAGCTGCGCGTGACCGGCAAGAAGCGCGACGACCTGCAGGCCGCGATGCAGCTGCTGCGCGGCATGGAGTTCGAGCGCCCGCTGCAGTTCGACAACTTCCGCGACTGAGCGATGACGGCGATGCGGGGCGGCTCGACCGGACGCGATGCGCCGGACCCCTTCACGGTCGACGCGCCCGAGATCGCCGCCACGCGCCGCTGGCTCGAGCGCGCGGTGATCGGGCTCAACCTGTGCCCGTTCGCGAAGGCCGTGCACGTCAAGAAGCAGGTGCGCTTCGTGCTGAGCGAGGCGCGCGACACCGACGCGCTGCGCGACGCAATCGAACAGGAGCTGCGGCTGCTCGCCGATACGCCGAGCGACGAGATAGACACCACGCTCATCGTGCATCCGCACGTGCTGCAGGACTTCATCGCCTACAACGATTTCCTCGACGTCGCCGACATGACCGTGCGCACGTTGGGGCTGGAAGGCGAGATCCAGGTCGCCAGCTTCCATCCCGACTACGTCTTCGCCGGCGAGCCGGCCGACGATCCGTCGAACTGCACCAACCGCGCGCCCTACCCGACGCTGCACCTGCTGCGCGAGGCGAGCATCGACCGCGCGGTCGCCGCCTATCCGGATCCGGACGTGATCGTGGAGCGCAACGTCGCGACGCTGCGGCGGCTCGGCGTGGATGGTTTCCGCCGGCTGCTGGACGACTAGGCGGCGAAGATCGCGTCCACGTCGGCGGGCGCGAGCGCGCGCCACTGCCCGGCCGGCAGGCCACCGAGATCGAGCGCACCGATGCGGCTGCGGTGCAGCGCATCGACGTGGTTGCCGACCGCCGCGAACATGCGGCGCACCTGGTGGTAGCGGCCTTCGGTGATCGTCAGGCGAGCGTGCCGCGCGCCGAGCACCTCCAGCGCCGCCGGCGCGAGCGGCGTCGCCTCGTTGTCGAGCATCAGCGTGCCGCTGGCGAAGATCGCCGCCTCGTCGCCGCGCAGGTCCTGCGCGAGCGTGGCCTCGTAGACCTTCGGCACGTGGTGCTTGGGCGAGATGATCCGGTGCAGAAGCGCGCCGTCGTCGGTCATCAGCAGCAGGCCGCTGGTGTCGCGATCGAGCCGGCCGACGGTGGACAGCACCGGGTCGCGCAGGCGGAAGCGCGGCGGCAGCAGGTCGTAGACGAGTCGCCCGGCGTCCTTCGTCGAGCACGTGTAGCCGACCGGCTTGTGCAGCATGAGCACCAGCCCCGGCGGCGGATCCAGCGGCTCGCCGTCCAGGCGTACGTCGGCGGGATCGCGCGCGTCGTCGGCGTACAGCACCTCGCCCGCGGCGTCGGTGACGCGCCCCTCGCGGAAGAGCTGCTGCACCTGCTTGCGCGAGCCGTAGCCCAGGTTGGCGATCACGCGCAGCAGCTTCATCGACGCGCCTCGTAGGCCTTGAAGCCCCGCGCGTCGACGAGCAGGCGCACCTCGCGAAACAGCGAGGCGAGCGTCGCCTCGTACGGCAGGTGGCGGTTGGCGACCATGAAGAAGCGCCCGCCGATCTTCAGTGCACCGGCCGCGGCTTCGATGAAACGCCGCCCGAGTTCGGGACGGTCGGTGCGGTCGTCGGCATGGACCGGCGGATTGCTGACGATCGCGTCGTAGCGGTCGTCGACGCCCGCGGTGACGTCGGCCCAGCGCGTGGTCACGAGCACGCGCGGCGCGAAGCGCGCGAGGTTGTGCGCCAGCAAGGGCAGCGCGCGGTGCTGCGCTTCGAACGCATCCAGCGCGACGAGGCCCGGGTTGCGCTCGAGCAGCTCGATCGACAGATAGCCCCAGCCCGCGCCGAGGTCGGCGGCGCGGCCGTTGAGATCGCCCGGCAGGTGCGCGGCGAGCAGCGCGGAGGCGGCGTCGATGCGGTCCCAGGCGAACAGGCCGGGCCGGCTCAGCACGCGGCCGTCGAGGATCGGGCGCGGGGCGTCGAGTGCGAGCCATTCGTCGACGCGCGCGCCGTCCACGTGGCCGGGCTCCGTCCAGGCGACGCGGCACTTGTGCTTGGTCAGCACGCCGACGGGGCCGGCCAGCGCTTCGAGGTCGTCCTGCAGCGAACGCGCACCGGCGTTGTTGGCCGCGCAGGCGACCACGCGCCCGCCGTCGCCCGCGAGCCGGAGCGCGCGCGCCAGCGTGGCGCGCGACTGCTCCCGCTGCCGCGGGGGCAGCACCAGCACGGTCGGGAACGTGGCCGGTGGCGCGAGTTCGTCCTGCACCGGCGCGATGCCCGCACGCTCGAGCGCGGCGGCGGTGGGCCGGTAGTCCTGTTCGCAGGTCAGGCGCGCGCTGGCCCAGCGCTGCAGCGCCGGCCCCGGCCGCGCCCCGAGGAACGCGCCGCCGGACGGCGGCGGCAGCAGGCCGGTGTCGAAGGGCAGGAACAGGGCGTCGAGGGCCGGGTCGGCGTGCACGGTCGGGGACGGCGAAGGGGCGCCACAGTCTAGGGCCTTGCCGCTTCCGCAACGCCCGCTTCATCGGACTCGAACGCGCCCTCGCCCAGTCTGGCCATCTACCAACAGCGTGGAGGCGACATGGTCCGTGCCCTTTTCGTCGGCGGCGTGGTCGACAACAGCGAGATGGATCTGGACGGCCCCCAGCCGCCGCTGCATTACCCGGAGAACACCGGCGGGGGCGCCTCGCGCTACCGCCTGCGGCAGCTCGGCGTGCGCGACGGCGGCGAAGTCGCCTATGCCGTCTACGGCGCGCCCGACGTGGACGACGGCTTCGTCGAGCGCGTCGCCGGCGAGCGCGACTACGCGCGCCGGTTCGCCGCGCAGCCGCGGACGGTGCACTGAGCGGTCGTCAGCGCGCCAGCAGCGGATAGGGGTTGATCGGCGTCGACTTCCACCACTGCTTCTCCGGCCCGAGGTCGCCCACGCTGAAGTGCAGGTGCGGCGCCGTCGGGCTGGCGTCGCCCGTGCTGCCGACGTAGCCGAGCACCTGCCCCTGCCGCAGTGCCTGGCCCTCGGCCAGGCCCGGCGCGTAGCCCTGCAGGTGCGCGTAGTAATAGACGCGCCGGCCTTCGGGATCGAACTGGTAAACGGTCAGGCCGCCGAGCTTGCTGGTGAACAGCTTGGCCACCGGGCCGTCCACCGCGGCCAGGACCGGCGTTCCGGCCGGCGCCATGATGTCGATGGCCTCGTGCAGCCGGCCGGCGCTGCGGCTCTGCGTGTAGGTATCGACGAGCTGCGCGGACGTGATCCCCGCCACCGGCAGGATCAGGCCGCTGGACAGACGCGGGGGCACCGCGACGGCCGTCACCGGTGCCACGGGCGCGGGCGCGGCGGGCGTCGAGGGCGCCGGTGCGGTGACGGCACCCGCGACGCCCACCGGCGCGGGTGCCGGCGAGGCGGCGATCGGGGCCGGGCACGGCGCCTGACGCGACCGCGCGACGTACCAGGCCACGTTCGCGCCCAGCAGCAGGCCGATCAACAGGACGAGCAGGTAGCGCAGCATGGTCGGCTCCTCGGTCAGGCGGCCATGCTGCTAAGCGGCCGTTCGCGCCGGCGTGAAGCCGCCGCCTTTCACCGGGGATTCCCGCCGCCAGGGCCAGCATCGACCGCCCAGGAGGACCGACCATGCGCATCGCCCCCCGCGTCTACACCGACCAGGCCGACATCGACCGCCTGCAGTCGATGATCTTCGAGCTGCCCAACGACCGCCGCGTGCAACTGACGCTCGTCGACGGCCGCGTGTTCACGGGCATCGTCGCGGCGCGGCCGATGACCGTGCAGTTCTTCGACGCCGACGGTCGCGAGGGCACCAACGGCACCGTGCGGCTGGAGCAGCCCGCGCTCGACCATCCGGAGCAGGCGCGCTGGGTCGATCTGTTCCTCGACCAGATCGCGGAGATCCGTCCGCTCGACCGCGGCGAGCTCGAGCCGCGCCCCGATGCGGGCGCCAGCGACAGCGTGCATTCCACAGGCCCGCACTGAACGCGCATCGTTGACGCCTGCTTCACGGGCGCGCCCGAATCCTCGCGCCCCCCGCGGTCGTCGAGGTACCCGCCGATGCAGGCGCCGACATCCGGAGCGACGGTCGATCCCTCGCTCGCGCACGTCCATCGCCTGCTGGATCTGCTACCCGCAGGCGCCTGCCTGTGCGCGGCGGACGGGCGCATCACCCACTACACCGACCCGGTGGCGGCCCTCTGGGGCCGTCGGCCCGACCTCGCGTCCGAGTCGCCACGCTGGACGGCCGCGGCGCAGCTGTTCGACGAGCACGGTCGCCCCTTCCCGCCGGAGCGCTCGCCCCTCGCGCTGGCGCTGCTCGAGGGGCGGCCGTGCCACGGTCGCCGCCTGCAGCTGGAGCGGCCCGACGGCGAACGCCGCCATGTGCTCAGCTACGCGAGCCCGCTGCTGGACGGGGACGGCCGCTTGGTGGGCGGCCTCGACCTGCTGGTCGACGTCACCGACCAGCACCGCGCCGCCGAGGCCGAGCGCGAGCGCCTGCGGTCGCGAGGCGAGCAGCTGGTCGCGCTGGCCTGCGACATCCGCGCGGGCCTCACGCCGCTGCGTCGCAGCGCACGCCAGGTCGCCGTGCCGGTCGAGGCGGCCGCACTGGACTCGCAACTGCGCCACATCACCGGGCTCGTCGATCGCGTGCTCAACCTGGAAGTCGACGCCGACTGACCCCGCTTGATCTTCACGCGCCCGCCGCCGCACCCTGAATGGAGGCGACCGCGGCCCGCGGGCGCGGATCTCCCGGATTCCACTGAAAAACCCGGCATCCACGGTGTCGGCGTGGCCCGGTGCGGCGTCCGCTTCGTTCCCGTCGAGCCGCATGCGCCTGCTGCTCTGCAACATCCGGACCCATGAACGCCGTCCTCCCCGCGCTCGATCCCGACCTGCTCGGCACCCTCCGCCGCACCTTCGCCGACGCGCCCTTCGGGCTCGGCTGCGTCGACGCGTCGGGTCGCTGGCTGCACGCGAACGCCGCACTGCGACGCCTGCTGGGCGACGAGCTGCCGGCGCTCGGCACGCTAGCCGCCCCGGCCCACGTCGCCGCGCTCGCCGACCTGCTCGACGGCCGCCGCGCGCGGCTGCGCCTGGAGCCCTCCGTCGCGAACGGTCGCCCGGTCCTCGACCTGCTGCGCCTGCGCGACGCGCGCGGCGGTGTTCCGGCGTTCGTCGTGCACGGCGAGGACGCGGGCGCACGCGCGCATGCCGTTGCCGAGCGCGACGCGTTCTTCGCGCTGACCCCGGACCTGCTCGCCTTCCTCGACGCGCGCGACCGGCTGGTCGAAGCCAATCCCGCCTGGGAGACCACGCTCGGCTTCGCGCCGCGCGACCTGGTCGGCCGGCGCCTCGCCGAGTTCGTGCACGACGACGACCGCGACCGTGCGCTGGCCGTGCTCGCCGAGGTGCGCGACGGGCTCGCCGACGCCAGCTTCCGCTGCCGGCTCCGCTCGCGTTACGGCGGCTGGCGGTGGATCGAGTGGCAGGTGCGCGAATTCGACGTCGCGCGGCTCTACTGCACCGCACGCGACGTGACGGCGCAGGTGCGTGCCCGCGATGCGCAGCTTCGCCACCACGACGAGCTCGAGCGCCGCATCGCCCAGCGCACGCACGAGCTCGACCGTGCGCTCGCGCGGCTGCAGCTGCATGCCGACAACTCGCCGCTGGCGACCATCGAATGGGATCGCGACCTGCGCGTGTCGCACTGGTCGCACCGCGCACGCGAGATGTTCGGCTGGCGCGAGGACGAGGTGCTGGGCCGCGGGCCCGGGGCATGGCCGTTCGTGCAGCCCGGCGACGCGGCAGCGGTCGACGCGGCGATGGGCCGGCTGCGCGCACGCGAGGCATCGCGGCACGTGCATCGCGTGCACATGCGGGCGCGCGACGGGCGCGTGCGCACCTGCGAGTGGTTCGATTCCGCGCTGTTCGACGGGAGCGGCCAGGTCAGCTCGATCCTGTCGCTGGTGCAGGATGTCACCGACCGCGAGGTGGCGGTGCGCGCGCTCGCCGACAGCGAGGAGCGCTTCCGCCTCGCCTTCGACCAGACCGCCGTCGGCATGGCGCACGTGGACCTCGAGGGCCGGTGGCTGCGCGCGAACCGCCGGCTCCCGGCGCTGCTCGGCCGCGATCTCGACGCATTGGCCGGTACCGCCGTCCGCGACCTCGTGCACCCGTCCGACCGCGCACGCACGAACGACGTCGCGCGCCTGCTCGACGGCGGCGTCGACACGCTCGACATCGAGGTGCGCCTGCTCCGTGCCGACGGCGCCCCGCGCTGGACGCGACAGACCGTGTCGTTGCGCCGCGACGCCGACGGCCGGCCCGTGCATTTCATCCTGGTGGTGGAGGACATCGAGGCGCGCAAGGCGGCGGAAGCCGCGTTGCAGCGCGCGCACGAGGAACTGGAAGCGAAGGTGGCCGAGCGCACGCGCGAACTGGAGCGCCTGATGGCGGTGCTGGAGGACCAGGCCCGCCAGGATCCGCTGACCGGCCTGCCCAATCGCCGCGGCCTGATGGAACGCCTGCCGCGCTCGCTCGACCGCAGCGCGCGCCACGACGGCGCTACGGTGGTGATGTTCGTCGACCTCGACCGCTTCAAGCAGGTCAACGACACGCGCGGCCACGAGGCCGGCGACACGCTGCTGCGGGCCTGCGCGCAGCGCCTGCTGGCCGCGGTGCGCCGTACCGACATAGTCGCGCGGCTGGGCGGCGACGAATTCGTGATCGTGCTGGAGAACGTGCGCGATCCGGCGCGCCATGCGCGGCGCGTGGCCGAGAAGGTGCGCGAGGCGCTCGCGCTGCCGGTCGACATCGACGGGCGCCCGGTCGCGATCTCCGCCAGCATCGGCGTGGTGCTGCACCCGCACGGCACGGTGGACGCGGAGGAACTCATCGCGCGCGCCGACCGCCGCATGTACGCCGCCAAGCACGCCGGCGGCAACGCGGTGAGGTCGGACGAGGGCTGATCCGCGCGTCGCGGGCGGCCTGGAGTGTTTTTCCGTCTATGGCGCGGCCGGCCGGGCCGCTACGCTTGCGCCGTCCATTGCCACCGGTGCCCCGATGCCCGCCGCCGCCCTTCCCGAGAACGAACTCTCCCGCCAGGCGCTGCTGGAGGCGCTCGGCATCCTCGACACCCCGCCCGAGGACGATTACGACGACATCGTGCGGATCGCCGCGGCGGTCTGCCGCGCGCCGACGGCGACGATCTCGCTGGTCGACGCCGGCCGCCAGTGGTTCAAGGCGCGCACCGGCATGGCGCAGGAGGAAACGCCGCGCGAGATCTCGTTCTGCGCCCACGCGATCCTCGACCCGCAGGATCCGCTGATCGTCGAGGACGCCGCCGCCGACCCGCGCTTCGCCGACAACCCCCTCGTCACCGACAACGGCTTCCGGTTCTATGCGGGCGCCCCGATCGAGGCCGAAGGCATGCCGATCGGCACCGTCTGCGTGCTCGACCGCGAGCCGCGCTCGCTGACCCAGCAGCAGGTCGAGACGCTGCAGGCGCTCGCGCGCCAGGTCGCGCGCATGATCGAGCTCCGTCGCGCCAGCCGCCTGCTTCGCCTGCATCTGCGCGAGCGCGAATGGTTCGCCACGCAACTGGTGCGCCACGAGGAACTGCTGCGCGCGCATGCGCCGTCGGCCGCGCCGTCCGGTGTGGTCGACGCGCTCACCCACCTGCCGTCGGCGGCGACCTTCCTGCAGACGCTGGCGTCGGAGGTCGCGTCGCGGACCGACGGCAGCGAGCTGCAGGTCGCGCGGGTCGAGATCGACGACCTGGCGACGCTGGCCGAGGTCCACGGCGCCCAGGGCGTCGACGCCAGCCTGAAGGCGCTCGCGGCCTTGCTGCGATCGGGCAGCGTGGCGGAAGGTCGCGTGGCGCGGATGGGCGAGGGTTTCGCGCTGCTGATGCCGATGCCGCTGACGCGGGCCGTCGCGCAGTGCGTACGGCTGCTCGAACTGGTGGGCAATCCCGCATCGGGCGTGCCGGTCACGCTGAGCATCGGCTTGGCGACAATCGGGCCGGCCGGGGCGCAGGACGCGCTGGACGGGGCCGCGCAGGCGCTGGCGCGCGCGAAGGCGATCGGCGGCGCGCGCATCGAGGTGCGCTGAGCCCGCGCAAAAAGAAAGCCCGGCCGGAGCCGGGCTTTCGATGTGTGCGACCAAGCGGTCAGCAGGAGATTACTCCGGCTGCACAGCCTCGGCCTGCAGGCCCTTCTGGCCCTGCGTCACGGTGAAGGAGACCTTCTGGCCTTCCTTCAGGCTCTTGAAGCCCTGGGTCTGGATAGCGCGGAAATGCACGAAGACGTCTTCGCCATTCTCGCGGCTGATGAAGCCGAAGCCCTTGGCGTCGTTGAACCACTTCACGGTGCCGATTTCACGGGACATTGTGTAACTCCTGGAACATATCTAAAGGTGCCGCACGAGGCGGCGATGGCGCTGTTCACAAGGAGTGATCTAGCAACGATGTAGCGGATCAGCGATCTACAGCATCGGGTCACAGGTCACGGTGACCCCCGGAGCAGCGCAGCTACCGTAGAGCCTGTCCCCCGCAAAAGCAACGTCCGCCCGTCGCCTCTTCAGCCGCGCGGCGGTTTCGGACCGGCCGCGAGCGTCCGCCGCCGCCCGTTTCCCGCGGCGCGCGGGCCACGGCCGCCTGCGAGGGTCATCCGCGCCGTGGCCACCGCCGGCAGCGCCCGCCCGCACCGGCGGGCCATAATGCGCGTCCGTTTTCCGCCCGCACCGCCATGACCGACACGCTTCCCGACCGCCTCGCCACCGACCCGCGCAGCCCGTTCCACGACGGCGCCCTGCTCGAACGCGGCATCGGCATCCGCTTCAACGGCCGCGAACGGCAGGACGTCGAGGAGTACTGCGTGAGCGAGGGCTGGGTCCGCGTCGCGGCCGGCCGCGCGCGCGATCGTCGTGGCCAGCCGATGACGCTGAAGCTGCGCGGCACCGTCGAGCCCTACCTGCTGCTGCCGGCGGCCGACGCGGACGCCGCGACCGACGCCGGCTGAGCCCGGCGGTCAGCCCGGCGGTTCCGGCCGCGGAAGAGGCTGCCGCGGCTGCCAAGGCCAGCGGCCTTCCAGCTCGACTTCCAGCGACAGGCTGAGGAAGGTGCGGATAAGCACGATCCCGCCGAGCACGATCAGCCCGTTGACGGTCGGTTCCACCGCGACCGTGCGGATGATGTCGCCCGCCACCATGAATTCGAGCCCGAGCAGGATCCCGCGCCCGACGTCCTGCCGCAGGCGGCGGTAACGCGTGTCCTCGGGGCTGCCCGGGCGCACGCCCGTGGCGTCGGGCAGGTGGCGGCGCGTCGCGAATCCCCACAGCGCCCAGGCGAGCCCCGCGACGATCACCAGCGCGCCGGCCGAATCGACCGCCAGGCTCACCCACTCGGCCGCCTGCTTGAACGTCATCGGCTGCATGGCCGCCTCCGTGCACGGAGTGCGCAGTGTCGCCACCGCGCCGGCGACAGGATGTCGAGACCGGAACGCAGGGCACGAAACGCCGGTTCATCCGCGCGCGCCACGGCCGATACCGACGTGTCGACCGCCTTCCCCCGCGCATGACCCAGCTCACCGACGACCAGGCCCGCGATTACATGCACAAGCTCCTGGCCGCCATGGCGAAAGCCGGCGGCTCGGACCTGTTCATCGCGCACGAATTCCCGCCCAGCATGAAGGCCAACGGGCAGATGACGCCGCTGAGCCCGCAGAAACTCAATGGCGCCGTGACGCAGCAACTCGCGCGCTCGCTAATGAACGAGAAGCAGCGCGCGGAATTCGCCGAACAACTCGAATGCAACTTCGCGATCGCCATCCCCGGCGTGTCGCGGTTCCGCGTCAACGTGTTCATGCAGCAGGGCTTCGTCGGGATGGTGCTGCGCACGATCGCCGCCGAGATCCCGAACTTCGAGAAGCTCCGCCTGCCCGAGGTGCTCAAGGACCTCGTGATGCAGAAGCGCGGGCTGATCCTCGTGGTCGGCGGCACCGGTTCGGGCAAGTCGACCTCGCTCGCGGCCATGCTCGACCACCGCAACCGCACCAGCGCCGGCCACATCATCACCGTCGAGGATCCGGTCGAGTACGCGCACGTCTCGCAGAAATCACTGATCACGCACCGCGAGGTCGGCGTCGACACGCACAGCTGGCACCACGCGCTGAAGAACACGCTGCGCCAGGCGCCCGACGTGATCCTGATCGGCGAGATCCGCGATGCCGAGACGATGGAGCACGCCATCGCGTTCGCCGAGACGGGCCACCTCTGCCTGTCCACGCTGCACGCCAACAGCGCGTCGCAGACGATGGAGCGCATCATCAACTTCTTCCCGGAGGAGCGGCGCACGCAGCTGCTGATGGACCTGTCGGCCAACCTGCGCGCGATCGTCTCGCAGCGGCTGGTGCGCACCGAGGACGGCAAGGGCCGCGCGGCGGCGATCGAAATCCTGATCAACACGCCGACCATCGCCGAGAAGATCTTCAAGGGCGAGTTCAACGAGCTCAAGGGCATCATGAACAAGTCGCGCGAGCTCGGGATGCGCACGTTCGACTGGGCCCTGTTCGAGCTCTACAACGACGGGCTGATCGGCTACGACGAGGCCATCCGCAATGCGGACTCGGCCAACGAGCTGCGCCTCAACATCAAACTCAAGAGCCGGCGCGGCGAACCGGCGGCGGCGGCGGGCCTGTCGCTCTCGCTCGACGCCGCGCCCAGCCCCGAGGAAGCCGAGGCGATCCGCCGCGAGGAACTGCGCAAGCAGCAGGAACGGCGCGAGGAGATCGAACTCGAGCGCCTGCAGGCGGCGAAGGCGCAGCAGGCGGGCTGAGCCGCGCGGCACAATGGCCGCATGCACGTCGCCTCGCTCCATCTCCATCCGCTGAAATCCTGCGCTCAGCTCGACGTCGGCACGCTCGACATCACTGCGCGCGGCCCGGCCGGCGACCGCCGCTGGCTGGTGGTCGATGCCGACGACCGCTTCGTCACCGCGCGCCAGCGCGCCGAAATGGTCGGCATCCACGCGCTGCCCGTCGAGGACGGGCTATGGCTCGACGCACGCGGGCATCCGCCGGTGCACGTGCCGCTGCCGGCGCCCGATGCGCCGCGACGGCGCGTGACGATCTGGCGCGACGAGGTCAACGCCGCGGACGCCGGCGCCGCGGCCGCGGACTGGCTCACGCGCTACCTCGGCACCCCGGCGCGGCTCGTGCACATGGATGCCGCCGCGCACCGCGCGGTCGACCCGGACTTCGGCCGGCCCGGCGACGAGGTGGCCTTCGCCGATGCCTATCCGCTGATGGTGATCTCGCAGGCGGCGCTCGACGCGCTGAATGCGCGGCTGCCCTCGCCCGTGCCGATGGCGCGCTTCCGCCCGAACATCGTGGTCGGCGGCAGCCTGGCGCACGCGGAGGACGGCTGGACGCGGGTGCGCATCGGCGAGGTCGAGTTCGAGGCGGTGAAACCGTGCACGCGCTGCGTGTTCACGACCGTCGACCCGGCGACGATGACGCGCGATCCCGATGGCGAACCGCTGCGCACGCTCGCCACCTACCGGCGCGCGCCGCCCGGGGCGCGGGTCAGCGGGGTCACCTTCGGCATGAACCTGGTCCCGCGCAGCGCGGGCACGGTCCGCCGCGGCGATCCGGTCGTGCCGCTGCGCTGAGGCCGCCGCGCAGCCGTACACTCGCCGCCTCCGACGGGGCGCAGCATGAAATCCACCGGCATCTCCTTCCACCATCCGTGGGCCTTCTGGCTCGGCTGCGCGCTGATCACCGCCGGCGTGTTCGCGCACATGCCCATGTTCATGATGGGCAAGTACACGCACTGGCAGATGGTCGGCATGCCGATGACCACCGACATGGTGCTCGGCATGCTCGCGATCCCGGTCGGCCTCGCGTTCGCCTTCCACGGCCTGCGCCCGCGCGACGCGGGAGCGGTCGCGCATGCGCGACCGCTGCCCTTCCACATCGCCGACGGCGTGCCGCTCAACGTCGAGCACTGGAAGCTGGTCGTGGTGCTCACCGTGACGCTTGCGATCGACGTCATGAAGCCCGCCACGCTCGGCTTCGTGGTGCCGGGCATGAGCGCCGAATACGCGATCGCCAAGCCGACCGCCAGCCTGCTCGCGCTCTGCGCGCTCACCGGCACGACGGTGGGGTCGGTGGTCTGGGGCCGGCTCGCCGACGTCTACGGACGGCGTGCGGCCATCCTGCTGTCGGCGCTGATGTTCATCGGCACCGCGATCTGCGGCGCGATGCCGAGCTTCGGCTGGAACCTGGCGATGTGCTTCCTGATGGGCGCGTCGGCCGGCGGCCTGCTGCCGATCACGTTCACGCTGATGGCCGAGACGATTCCCGCGGCGCATCGCGGCTGGCTGCTGGTCGCGCTCGGCGGCATCGGCACCTCCGCGGGCTACCTGCTCGCGGCCGGCGCCGCGGCGGTGCTGGAACCGATGTTCAGCTGGCGCGTGCTGTGGCTGCTCGGCCTGCCGACGGGTGCGGCGATCATCTTCCTCAACCGTTTCATTCCCGAGTCGCCGCGCTTCCTGTCGAGCATGGGGCTGGAACACGTGGCACGCGCCGTGCTGAAGCGTTTCTCCGGCGGCCGCGAGGATGCGATCGAGCCCGACGACGCCGTGCATCCCGGCCCGCCGGTGATCGACGAGCAGCACGCCGCCACCGGCGTACGCATGCTGCTGCGCGGCCGGCACGCGCGCATCAGCGCGGGCCTGATCGTCTGCGGCATCGGCTGGGGGCTGGTGAACTTCGGCGTGCTGATGTGGCTGCCGGTGAACCTGACCGCGCTCGGCGTCGACGCGAAGGCGACCAGCGCGCTGCTGGCGAAGTCCGCGATCTACGCGCTGCCCGGCATCGCGCTGGTGGTCTGGCTCTACCACCGCTGGAGCAGCTATCGCGCGCTGGTGCTGTTCATCGGGCTCACCGTGCTTTCGCTGCTGGCCCTCGCGGCGATGGGCGCCACCGGCGTGCGCGCGCAGGCCGCCGTGGTGGCCGCCGTGGTGTCGCTGCTGGTGAGCGTGAGCGGCGTGATCGCGATGCTGATTCCCTACGCCGCCGAGATCTATCCCGTGCACCTGCGCGGCACCGGCTCGGGCGTGGTGGCGGCCAGCTCGAAGCTCGGCGGCATCATCGGCGCGGGCCTGGGCGTTTACGGCTTCTTCGAGAATTTCGCGCTGTCGGCGGTGCTGGTGGCCGTGCCGATGGCGCTGTCGATGCTGATGATCCTGCGCCACGGCATCGAGACCCGCGGCGCACGGCTCGAGGACATCCAGGCCTCGCTCGCGCGCTGATCAGGCGCGCAGCACGACCTTGCCCGTGTGCCGGCCCGATTCGAGCCAGGCATGCGCCTGGGCCGCCTCGGCCAGCGGGAACACGCGGTCGACCACGACGCGCACGCGACCGGCTTCGATCCACGGCCACACTACGCGCTCGACTTCGGCCGCGAGCCGCGCCTTCTCGTCGGCATCGCGCGGGCGCAGCGTCGAGCCGGTGATGACCGCGCGCTTGCGCATCACCGCCCACACCGGCACCTGCAGCGTGTCGCCGCCCTGCGAGGCGATGTAGACGATGCGGCCGCCGGTGTTGAGCGCGTCGAGCGTGGCGGCGAAGTACGGCGCACCGACCATGTCGAGGGCGACGTCGACGCCGCCCTCCGCCTTCGCGATCGCACCGAAGTCGTCCGCGGTCGTGTCGACGGCGACGTCCGCGCCGAGTTCGCGCGCGTGCCGCGCCTTGTCGGCGCCGCGCGCGGTCGTGATCACCTTCGCGCCGTGCGCCTTCGCCATCTGGATCGCCATCACGCCGATCCCGGAGGTCGCGCCGTGCACCAGCAGCGTCTCGCCGGGCTTCAGCGCGCCGTGCTCGAAAACGTTGGCGTAGACGGTGAACGCGGTCTCGGGGATCGCGGCGGCGTGCACGTCGTCCAGACCCGCGGGAACCGGCAGCGCGTGGCGCGCGTCGACCACCGCGTATTCGGCATACCCGCCGCCGGCGAGCAACGCGCAGACGCGGTCGCCGGGCTGCCAGCGCCCCGCGCCGCGCACCACCTCGCCGGCGATCTCCAGCCCCAGCGTGGCCGGCGCGCCGGGCGGCGGCGGGTAGCGGCCCTCGCGCTGCAGGATGTCGGGCCGGTTCACGCCGGCCGCGTGCACGCGCACCAGGATCTGGCCGGCGCCGGGTTCGGGGCGCTCGGCGGTGACGGCGTGCAGCGCCTCGGCGGGGCCCGCGCCATCGCGCACGGCGATCGCGGTCATGGTGGGCGGCAGGCTCATGGTCGGCTCCGGCGGGCGGGAGCCGCACGGTAGCGCGGCGCGTGCCGTCCGGGCGTCAGCGCTCGGCCAGCGTCGGGATCGCCGCGAGGTGGGGCGTCCACAGCGTCGCCCGGCCCTTGCCGCCGTGCTTGGACGCGTACATGGCCTGGTCGGCGCGGGCCAGCAGCGTCGACGCATCGAGGCCCGAGCCCGGCACGTAGACGGCCACGCCCACGCTCGACGACAGCCGCCGCTCCTGCGCGCCGATCGCGTACGGCGCATCGGCCACCCGCAGCAGCTTGGCGGCGATCATGCCGGCGTTCGCCTGCGCCTCGGCGAAGGCTTCGCAGACGACCACGAACTCGTCGCCGGCCAGCCGCGCGACCATGTCGACGGCGCGCACCGAGTCGCGGATGCGGCAGGCGAACTCGCGCAGCACCTCGTCGCCGGCGTCGTGGCCGCAGGTGTCGTTGACGTGCTTGAAGCCGTCGAGGTCGATGAAGTACACGCCCATCGCCTTGCCGGTGCGATCGGCGCGCTGCGTCGCGCGCGGCAGCGATTCCAGCAGCAGCCGGCGGTTGGGCAGGCCGGTGAGCGGATCGTGCAGCGCCTGCATCGCCAGCGAGACCTCGAGCTGCCGCCGCTCGCTGATGTCGCGGAGGAAGGCGTCGAAGTAGCGGCGGTTGCCGCGCCAGCGCGAGCGCATGCTCATCTCGATCGGGATCTCGCGCCCATCGCGCGTGCAGGCCGCCAGTTCCACGCGGCGGCCCACGCGATCGGTCTCGCCGGTGGCGATGAAGCCGGCGAGGTCGGCGTCGAACGCGGTGCGCTCGTGCTCGGGCAGGATCATCTCGGAGAACAGGCGGCCGTAGGCCTGGCTGCGCGACCAGCCGAATGCGGTGCGCGCCGCGCGGTTCCATTCGACGATGCGGCCTTCCTCGTCGAGCATCACGAACGCATCGTTGGCCTGCTCGAGGATCGCGCGGTGGTTGGCGATGCTCTCGGCGAGCTCGGCGGTGCGTTCCTGCACGCGGGTCTCGAGTTCGTCGTTCAGCCGTTCCAGCGCCCGCTCGCGCTCGTCCAGCGCATCGAGCATCGCGTTGAACGAATCGACCAGTCGCCCGACCTCGTGCACGCGGCTCGGCGGTGCGCGCAGGTCGTGGCGGCCGTCGCGCACGGCGTCCGCAACGTCGAGCAGCCCGTACAGGCGGCGCGTGACCGCGTGCGCGAGCAGCGTGGCCAGCAGTGCGCCGAGTGCGAGCGCGCCCAGCGCGAACGGCAGCCCGTGGGCCAGCATGTCGCGCAGGGCCGCGGGCTCATGCCCGGTCGCGCGCAGCAGCGCACGTTCGCGCACCACGGCCTGCAGCATGAACGCGGCCATCAGCAGCGCCTGCAGCAGCACGACGCCGAGCACCAGCTGGCGCCGGATCGAGGCACGGCCGCGTCCGCGCACGGATTTCATCCGCGCGCACCCGGGGCGCGCCGGGGCGTCCGGTCGACTCGATTGCCGGCCGCCATGAACGTCGCGGCCGACGGGCTGTGCTGCGGCATCGGCAGGCTCCGTCCGAGCGGGCGGGGCCCGCGTCCGCGCACGAACGGCGGTGCGCTCCGGCGTTAACGGCGTCGCCGGCGGATCCTTCAGCGGCCGATCGCGGGCGCGGCCGCCATGCGCCGCGGATGAGCTTCGTGCCCGCCCGCCAACACGCGCGCAGGGACGCGCCGGCGGCGCGACCGCGCGGCCTCCGCGGCATCGCGCGCGCGGGTGCCGGCGCAACGGTCGGTCATTGCAGTGAATGCCGTTAACCGCCCTGCACGCGCGCATACCGTTGTTCTTACGCCGGGCTGCGGAGACTGCCCGCGGGCGTCGAGGTGACGCGCCCGCAACCTTCCACGCACTACGAGGATTTGGACATGGCCGGTAATCAGGGTGGCAACCAGAGCGGTCGCGGCGGCAACCAGGGCGGGCGCGGCAGCCAGGGCGAGAGCGGTCGCGGCTTCGCGTCGATGGACCGCGAGCAGCAACGCGAGATCGCGTCCGAAGGCGGCAAGGCCGCCCATCGCAGCGGACATGCGCACGAGTTCACGTCGCAGGAGGCGCGCGAGGCCGGTCGCAAGGGCGGCCAGGCGAGCCACGGCGGCGGCGGCAACCAGGGCCGCGGCGGCAACGAACGCTGAGCGGTGATCTCGACCGGGTAGAACGCGCGCGGGCCTTCGGGCCCGCGCTCGTCATGGGCGGTCAACGCGCCAGGCGCAACGCCTCGCGCTTGGCGGCGCGCCGCGCATCGCGCGAGAGCCGGTAGTCATTGCCGAACGTCGCCGGCTCCCACGAGCCGTACGTCGGGTTCGCGAGCACCCACCAGCGTTCGCCGATCCACGACTTGTGCGATTCGAGCAGCGCGTCGCGGCGTGCCGGCGTGTTCGGCGCGACCTCCACGAAGTCGCCCAGCTGGTCGCCGAACTGCATCAGCACGCGGTACTTGCGACCGATCAGCTGGCGACGGCAGTTCTTGTCGCTGCCGGCCTGCTCGCAGTCCGGCACGACCGTGCCGAGGCCGAGGAACGCGTCGTCCTTCACCGGCAGGCCGACCGCGCGCAGGTTGGCGATCGTCGCGTCCTTCAAGTGCACGGCGCGGTTCGAGATGAAGAACAGCGCCACGCCGCGCGCCTTCGCGGCCTTCGCGAACTCGACGACGCCGGGGATCGCGGTGGCCTTCTGTTCGCGCACCCACGCATCCCACTGCGCTTCGTCGTACTCGGTGCCGGTGTCGACCAGCCGCGCCTGGTAGGGCGAGTTGTCCAGCACCGTCTCGTCGACGTCGAACACCACCGCCGGCGGCAGGCCGCGCGCGGAATTGCTGCGCTCGCTGGCGTCGAGCGCATCCCAGTTGCGGTCCTTCAGGGCGCGATCGAGCTCGCGCGTCGCGGCGCGGTAGGTCTGCAGCGAATTCGCGCGGTACTCGGCCGCGTTCTGCATCCAGAGCACTGCGTTGAGGTTGTCGTCCGCGGCGACGGCGGCGGCGACCGGTCGCGCGGCCGGGCCGTCGGCGCGCATGGCGTCGCGGTGGCAGCCGGCGAGCGCGGCGGCGAGGAACAGCAGGGAAAGCGAAGTGCGCATGACGTCGACCGGATCCGCGGGACCGACAGTCTAGGCGCTCGGCCGTGCGCGCTGAATGGCCGTGGCGCAGGTGACCGCCCCTTCACTGCCGCTTGCCTACGGTCACCGCCGGAGGTGACGCCCGTGCAGCCCAAATCGCGCCGTGCCGCCCGGCTCCAGGGCTTCGGCCTCGCGGTGGCGACGGCCGCGCTGGCGGTCGTGCTGGGCGTGCGGCTGCAACGCCCGTTCGACGCCGCCACGCTGGCCATCCCGGTCGGCGAGCTGCGCTCGCAGGCCGCCGAGGCCGGGCTGCTCGAGCGCGAGGCGCGGGCCGGCCGCCTGGCCCCCGCGTTCGTGCGCCGCCACGCGGCGCAGCTCGCGCATGACGTCGAACGCGTGCGTGCCGGGCTCGCCGGCAAACCCGCCGTCGCGCCGCTCGAACCGGGGCGACGGCGTGCGCTCGCGCTCGCGGATGCACTGCAGGCCCGGACGGACGCGCTCGCGCGCGATGGCCACGCGGTCGGGGGCGACTTCGAGGTGCTTGCCCGCGCGCTCGATGCGCTCGAGACGCGCATCGGGCAGGGGCGCTGAGCGATGGCGATGTTCCTCGAGCTGTTCCTCGGCATCCTCACCGCGATGGGCGGCTTCGTCGAGATCGGCGAGCTCACCTTCATGCTCAACGCGGGCAGCAAGTTCGACTACTCGCTGCTGTGGGTGGTGGCGCTGGGCACCGTCGGCATCATGGTCTACGGCGAGATCGCGGGCCGCATCGCCGCGGTGCGCGGCCAAGGCGTCTTCAACGTGATCCGCGAGCGCGCGGGC
>NZ_SMRQ01000051.1 GCF_004359965.1 Cognatilysobacter segetis
GCGCTCGCGGTGAGCCTGGGCGTCGAACACAACAAGCTGTAAACGGAGATACGCGTGAGCGCGCAACTGCTGATCGTCGACGATTCCACTTCCATGCGGCAGATGGTCGCGTTCGCGCTGTCGTCGGGCGGCTACAACGTGAGCGAGGCCGAGGACGGCCAGGCGGCGCTCGACATCGCCAAGACGCGCCGCTTCGATGCGGTCGTCACCGACGTCAACATGCCGCGCATGGACGGCATCGAGCTGATCAAGAACCTGCGCCAGCTGCCGGATTACCGCTTCACGCCGCTGCTGATGCTCACCACCGAGTCCGGCACCGACAAGAAGCAGGAAGGGCGTGCCGCGGGCGCCACCGGCTGGCTGGTCAAGCCGTTCGACCCGGAGCAGCTGCTGGCGACGGTCCGCAAGGTCCTCGGCTGATCCACGGGAGCGCCGCGCCATGGACATGAGCCGGTTCCACGCGGCCTTCTTCGAGGAGAGCCGCGAAGGCCTCGACACGATGGAGTCGGGCCTGCTCGGCATGGAGGCGGGCCGCGCCGACGCCGACACGATCAACGCGATCTTCCGCGCCGCCCACTCGATCAAGGGCGGCGCCGGCACGTTCGGCTTCCGCTTCATCAGCGACTTCACCCACGTGATGGAGACGCTGCTGGACGAGGCGCGCGCGGGCAAGCGACACCTCGACTCCGCCGCCGTCAGCGTGCTGCTGACCTCGGTCGACGTGCTGCGCGGCATGCTCGACTACGCCGAGAACGGCGGCGCGCTCGACCAGCCCGCGATCGACGCGAGCAAGGCCGAGCTGGACACGCTGCTGACGGGCGCGCCCGCCGCGGCGCCCGCCGCCGCTGCGAAGCCGAAGGCGGACGGGCCCGAGTGCTGGCGCGTGTCGTTCCGCCCGTTCCCGTCGCTGGTCCTCAGCGGCAACGACCCGCTGCGCATGCTGCGCGAGCTCGACGAGCTCGGCGCACGCGACATCACCTGCTTCGACGACACGCTGCCCGCGTTCGCCGCACTCGATCCGGTCAATGCCTACCTCGGCTGGTCGTTCGAGCTGCCGGGCACGGTCAAGCGCGCCGCGATCGACGACGTGTTCGCCTGGGTCGAGGATCAGTGCGACCTCGTCATCGAAGCCATCGAGCCCGAAGCCGCGCCGGAACCCATCGTGGAAACGCCGGTCGCGATCGACGCCGCCGACGCGCACGTGCCCGCCGCCGGCGGCAGCGCGGCCGAGAGCTCGATCCGCGTCGGCGTCAACAAGGTCGATGCGCTGATCAACCTGGTCGGCGAGCTGGTGATCACGCAGGCGATGATCCAGCAGCGCACCGAAAACCTCGACCCCGTGCAGTTCGAAGGGCTGCTGGCCGCGATCGGCCAGCTCGAGCGCAACTCGCGCGACCTGCAGGAAGCAGTGATGAGCGTCCGCATGCTGCCGGTCGACTTCGCCTTCAGCCGCTTCCCGCGCATGGTGCGCGACCTCGCCACGCGCCTGGGCAAGAAGGTGCGGCTGGTGACCAAGGGCGAGCAGACCGAGCTCGACAAGGGCGTGATCGAGAAGATCGTCGACCCGCTCGTGCACCTGATCCGCAACTCGATCGACCACGGCCTCGAGGCGCCCGACGACCGCCGCGCCGCCGGCAAGGACGAGACCGGCACGATCGCGCTGAGCGCGGTGCACCAGGGCGGCCACATCGTCATCGAGGTCACCGACGACGGCCGCGGCCTGAATCGCGAGAAGATCCTCGCGAAGGCGGCCGAGCGGAACCTGCCGGTCGAGGCGAACCCGACCGATGCGCAGGTGTGGGAGCTGATCTTCCACCCCGGCTTCTCCACCGCCGACAAGCTCACCGACGTCTCCGGCCGCGGCGTGGGCATGGACGTGGTGCGCAAGAACATCCAGGCGCTCGGCGGCAGCGTCGACATCCGAAGCGAGACCGGCAAGGGCTCGACGATGGTGATCCGCCTCCCGCTCACCCTCGCGATCCTCGACGGCATGACCGTCGCGGTCGGCGACGAGGTATTCGTGCTGCCGCTCAACATGGTGGTCGAATCGCTGCAGCCGGGCGCCGACGACGTGCGCACGATCGGCGGCGGCGACCGCGTGCTGCGGCTGCGCGAGGACTACATCCCGATGCTCAACCTCGCCGAGCAGTACGGGCTGGGCGTGGGTGCCACGGTGAACGTGCTCGATGCCTCGCCGATCGCCGTCGTGGTGGAGAGCGAGCGCGGCCGCATCGCGCTGGAGGTCGACGAGCTGCTCGGCCAGCAGCAGGTCGTGATCAAGAACCTCGAAACCAACTACCGCAAGGTACCGGGCGTGTCCGGCGCGACGATCCTCGGCGACGGCCGCGTCGCGCTGATCGTCGACGCCGACGGCCTCGCCCAGCACCTGCGACTGAAGGACGCGGCCTGAGCCGCGCCGGAGCCCCACGATGAACACCGAAACCGCCAACGCCGGCATCGCCGACCACGAGTACCTCACGTTCACCCTCGGCGCCGAGGAGTACGGCGTCGATATCCTGAAGGTGCAGGAGATCCGCGGCTACGACCAGGTCACGCGCCTGCCGGGCGCACCGGAATTCGTGAAGGGCGCGATCAACCTGCGCGGCCTGATCGTGCCGGTGGTGGACATGCGACTGAAGTTCAAGCTCTCGCAGGCCACCTACGACGACACCACGGTGATGATCGTGCTGAGCGTCGCCGGACGCACGATCGGCGTGGTGGTCGACGGCGTGTCCGACGTGCTGCGGCTGGATCCTTCGCAGGTGCGCGCCGTGCCCGACCTCGGCTCGGCCATCGATCGTCAGTTCCTCACCGGTCTCGGTGTCGTCGACGAGCGCATGCTGATCCTGCTCGACATCGAGCGGCTGATGACGAGCGAGGAAATGGGCCTGGTCGAGCAGTCGATCGCGGCCTGATCCACGACGTTCGCGCAGCCGCGGGCCGCGACGGCGACGTCGCGGCCCGTTTCATTTGCACGCGCGGCGCCGCGGCGCGCCTGAACCGACACCGGCCGTTGCGACGGCGGCGCCGCATGCGCAGCGGATATTTCGCCATCGATTTACAACCGTCCTGTTGCACTGCACCTCCACTTGCGCAGCAGCGACGGACGCCATGCCGATCTTCCCCCGCTCCCCGACCTTCGACGCACCCGCCGATGCCGCGATGCGGCGCGACGGCATGCAAGGCATCACCCTGCCGGTCGTGCAGGAGGAGCTGTCGGTCGGCAAGCAGCGCGTCGACACCGGCATCGTCCGCGTGCGCACCACCACGAGCGAGCACGAGGAACTCGTGCAGATGCCGCTCGAACGCGAGGACGTGATCGTCGAGCGCGTCGCCATCGGGCGGCCCGTGGATGCGCCGCTCGACGTACGGCAGGAGGGCGACGTCACCATCGTGCCCGTGCACGAGGAGACGATCGTCGTCCATCGCCAGCTGGTGCTGAAGGAAGAACTGCACATCCGGCGCCGCATCGCGACGGTCGACGCGTCGCAGCCCGTGCGGCTGCGGCGGCAGGACGTGAGCATCGAGCACGAATCCCTCGGAGGCGCGGCGCCTCCGCACTGACCGCGCTGGCGACGCGGGCACCCCTCCCCACGCAAGGAGACACCCCTGATGGCCACCACCCTGGTCGGAATGTTCGATTCGCTCGCCGACGCCGAGCGCGCACGCGACCTGCTGCTGCGCGACGGCCTGGACAGCGGCGCGGTCCACCTCACCAACAACGAATCGATGCATGCCCGCTCGACGACCGCCGACACGGGCGAGCATCGGGGCTTCTTCGCGCGACTCTTCGGCCTCGGCGACGACGACACGACGGTCGACACCTACTCCGAGGCGGTGCGCCGCGGCTCGGCTATGCTGACCGTGACATTGCCCGAAGCGGCCGATACCAGCCACGTCGAGACGCTGCTGGAAAGCGCCGGGGCGATCGACGTCGACGAGCGTGCGCGCGGCTGGCAGGCGGACGGTTCGCAGGACCGTCTTGCGGGCGCCGACACGCTGAAGGTCGTCGAGGAACGGCTCGACGTCGGCAAGCGCGTCATCGAACGCGGCGGCGTGCGCGTGCGCCAGTTCGTCACCGAGCGCCCGGTGCGCGAGCAGGTGCAGCTCTGCGAGGAGCGCGCCATCGTCCAGCGTCGGCCCGTCGATCGCGTGCTGAGCCCGGAGGAAGCCGGCTCGCTGGACCTGGGCGACCGCGAGTTCGAGCTGCGCGAGCGCGCGGAAGTGCCGGTGGTCCAGAAGCAGGCGCGCGTGGTCGAGGAGGTCGAGGTCGGCAAGCAGGCGAACGTGCGGACCGAGACGATCGAGGACACGCTGCACCGCACGGACGTCGACGTGGAGCAACTGGCGGCGACGCAGGCGTCGACGCGCCAGGACGGCAGCCTGCGCACCCCGCCGCCGCGCTGATCGCGGCGCCGGGCAACGCAAACGGCCGCCCGAGGGCGGCCGTTTGCGTTGTGGCCGACGCGCATACGCCATCGCGGTCGCCGTCGATGCATCACGGCGGCGGAGCGATGGCGGTCGACGACGCGCGAGGCGTCGCCGTCGCGTTTACAGCGAGAAGTTCAGGCGCACCTTGCCCTTGCCACCGCCCGGCTCGAACTGCCACTGCTTGACCGCGCGCACGGCGGCCTGCTCGAAGGTGCGGGTGGGCTTGGCGCTGACGACGGACACCGCCGCCACCTTGCCGGCCGGGTCGACTTCGAATTCGACGTCGACATAGCCCGTGGTGCCCGCGCGCGCGGCCTCCGGCGGGTACTGCGGCTCCACGCGCTTGACCGGCTTGAGGTCGGCAGCCTGGGCCGGCAACGCGGCGCCGAGCGCCAGCGCGACGGCGAACACGAGGGAACGGATCATGGGGTTTCTCCTGACAACGGTTGCACGGCGCCACGCGGCGCCCTGAGCCCGCCATCGGCCCGGCGCGGGCGATCTTTAGGTGCGGGGGCGCTACGACGTCGGCCGGATCGCGCGTTCATGACCGCCGTCGCAAACCCGCCGCTGCTGCGTGCGCGGGACGAGGGATAGAGGTGGCAGCGCGCGGTCCCGGAAGCCTGACGGCGGTCACTAAAGTTCGATGCGCCCGCGCCGTTGACGCTTTCAGCCGACCCATGAAGGGTCTTCCGCCCGAGGCTGTCATGCGCTCCAACACTTCGTCTCTCGCCGATCGGGCCCTCGCCCCCGCGACGCGACTGATGTCCAAGCTCCGCTTCACGCAGAAGGCCGTGGTGATCGGCGCTTCGTTCGTCCTCACCTGCGCGGTGCTCACGGGCTTCATCGCCACGTCGACCTACCACGGCATGTCGGCGGCGAAGCTCGCGGGCAGCGCCTCGGAGCCGATGCACACGATGAACGACGCGATGCTCGCCATGCAGCAGCACCGCGGTCTCATGCTGCGCCAGATCTACAAGGCGCCGGTTACCGCGGACGCGGTCGCGAAGACGGCGGCGGCCGTGGACAAGGGGCTCGCGTCGGTCGAGGCCTGGCAGAACGACCGCCTCGACGGTGCTCCGCTCGCGAAGCAGATCGGCGCGGTCAAGGCCGCGTGGGCGAAGGCGATGGTCGCTGAGACCGATCCCGCCAAGTCGATCGCCGCGCACAACGAGGCGCTGCGCCAGGCGCGGCTGCTGGTCAAGCAGGTCGACGTCGACAGCGGCATGAGCCTGGTCAGCGACCCCGCCATGTTCTATGCCAGCCGCGCGGTCGCCGACTGGCTGCCGCTGCTCAGCGACGCCAGCTCGCAGTACGGCGCGTCGGCCATCCACGTGCTCGGCGAGCAGTCGATCTGGGCCGACGACCGTGCCGACTTCGCCTCGGCGGGCGACATGGAGCAGTTCCTGATCGACCGCATCCGCCTCGACCTCGAGGAGCTCAAAAAGGCCGATCCGCCGGTCGCGGCGAAGGTGAAGGACCCGCTGGATGCCGCCATCAAGGCGATCCACAACCACAAGGCCTTCGTGCAGAAGAACGTGATCGACGCGGAGACGCAGGACTATCCGATCGCCGCCATGGCCGCGCAGAACGAGGCGATGCGCGCGTCGGTGAAGGTGGCTGCGGACGCCCTTAGCGGGGCGCTCGACAAGGCGGCAACGGACCAGGTCGCGACGCTGCGCAACAAGTCGCTGATCGTCATCGCGATCGTGTTCCTGTCGCTCGGCCTCGCGGCGTACCTGGTCCTCGGCTTCAGCCGCAGCACGCGTAACTCGCTCACGAAGATCAAGAACGCCGCGGAGCTGCTCGCCGCCGGCCAGTTCCCCGACAAGGTGGGCGTGGACAGCCGCGACGAGCTGCGCGTGATCGGCGACGGCATCGAGAACGTGGTGGTGGCGCTGCGCGGCTTCGCGCGCGCCCAGCAGGACATGTTCAACGAGCACCAGGCCGGCAACATCGACCATCGGATCGACGCGGACCAGTTCCCGGGCTCCTACGGCGTGATGGCCGACGACCTCAACACGCTGGTCGCCTCGCACATCGACTCGCAGATGAAGGTCATGGACCTCGTCGCGCAGTACGCCCGCGGCGACCTGTCGCACGACATCGAGCGCTACCCGGGCCAGAAGGCGCGCATCACGCAGGCGATGGACGCGGTCAAGGCCGGCATGCTCCAGGTAACCGGCGAGATCCGCGCGCTGGTCGACGCCGCGAAGGCCGGCGACTTCTCGCAGCGCGGCGACGCCGATGCCTACGAGTTCATCTACGCCGACATGGTGGCCAACCTCAACACGCTGATGCAGAGCGCCGACCACGGCCTGCGCGAGGTCGGTTCGCTGCTCGCCGCGGTCTCCGACGGCGACCTCACGCAGAACGCGGACGAGGCGATGCCGGGCCAGTTCGGCGAGCTCGCGCGCAACGCGAACCGCACGGTGCACCAGCTTTCGGGCATCGTCGGCCAGATCCGCATGGGCAGCCAGCTGATCAACACGGCCGCGGCGGAGATCGCCTCGGGCAACAACGACCTCTCGGCCCGCACCGAGTCGCAGGCCGCATCGCTCGAGGAAACCGCCTCGTCGATGGAAGAACTGACCTCGACGGTGCGCCAGAACGCCGACAACGCGCGCCAGGCCAACCAGCTCGCGATCGGCGCCGCCGACGTGGCGCAGCACGGCGGCCAGGTGGTGAACAAGGTGGTCGACACCATGGGCGCGATCAACGCGGCCAGCCGCAAGATCGTCGACATCATCTCGGTCATCGACGGCATCGCGTTCCAGACCAACATCCTCGCGCTCAACGCGGCGGTGGAAGCCGCGCGCGCCGGCGAGCAGGGCCGCGGCTTCGCGGTCGTGGCCTCGGAAGTGCGCTCGCTCGCGCAGCGTTCGGCGCAGGCGGCGAAGGAGATCAAGGGCCTGATCAACGACTCGGTGGAGAAGGTCGGCGAAGGTACACAGCTGGTCGACCAGGCCGGCCAGACGATGCAGGAGATCGTGACGAGCGTGAAGCGCGTTTCCGACATCATCGCGGACATCTCCGCGGCGTCGCAGGAGCAGACCAGCGGCATCGAGCAGGTCAACCAGGCGATCCTGCAGATGGACGAGTCCACCCAGCAGAACGCGACGCTGGTCGAGGAAGCCTCCGCCGCCGCGCGCTCGCTGGAGCAGCAGGCGGTGCAGCTGGTCGATACCGTCGCGGCATTCCGCCTCGACGCTGCCAGCGCCGAGGTCAGCGCGGCGCTGGCGCGTGCGGTCGAACCGGTGAAGGCGCAGGCGGCGGTGCGACCGGCGGTCGCGGCGGTCGCGACGCCGAAGCCCCGCAAGGCCAAGGCCACCGGAAACGAGCAGCACTGGCAGGAGTTCTGACCGCCCTGCCCGCTCACCCGCGAACGCCGGCCCCGTGCCGGCGTTCGTCGTTGCGGGTTCCGTGACCGGACGCCGTTCGCAGTGTGACGGATGCCGCAACCGGCAGTACGCGCCTGCACGGGCCGCATCAAGTCGACGCGGATATCGCCGATAAACCAACGGCGCAGGTTTCCGTCCACCGGGCGGATCCGCAGCGAATGAAGGATCGACGATGCCGTTCTCTTCCCCCCCGGCGAATGATGTGAGCGAGCGCGGCCTGCGGGTCAGCGACGGGCACGATGCGATCGCCTTCGGCGAGGAGTTCGGCGACCTCGTCGCCCTGGCCGCGCGCGTGGCCGACACCCCGTTCGCGTGGATCGCCTTCGCCGAGGGCGACGCACCGGCCCGCGTGGTCGCGCGCTTCGGCGTCGACGCGGGTCTCGATCCGCAGCTGCTCGCACTGCCCGGCACGCTCGATGCGGAGGTCCCGCGCCTGACCGTCGCCGACGCGCGCGAGGACGCCTGCTTCGCGGGCGCCACGCTCGTGGCCGCCTACCCGGGCATCCGCTTCCTGCACGCGCAGGTGCTGCTCGGCGAGAACGGCAGCGCGATCGGCACGCTGGCCGTCGCCGACCGCCAGCCGCGCCCGTCCTGCGGACGCGACACGCTGCAGGCGCTCGACCGGCTCGCAGCGCTCGGCGAGCGCCTCGTGGAGCGCCACGCGCTGCAACGGCGCAACCGCATCGCGACGCAGATCATGCAGGCCGGCTTCAGCGCGATGATCATCACCGACGAGGACGGCCAGGTCACGCTGGCCAACCGCGCCGCCGAGCTGCTGTTCGGCATGCGCGGCCGACGCATGCGCGGCATGCCGGTCGAGCTGCTGTTCCCGTCGCAGCTGCAGGTCGACCCGGTCGCCGCGAGCGCCTGGCTGCACGCCGCCGACGTGGATGCCGCGCTCGGCCGTGCGCCGCAGGCCCGCCTGCGTGCGTTCGGCCCCAACGGCGACGTGCGCACGCTCGAAGCCTCGCGCTGCACCTGGCAGCTGGGCCGCGGCCAGGGCAAGGCCATCATCCTGCGCGACATCACCGACGATCTCGCGCAGCAGGCCACGCTGCGCCAGCTCGCGCTCTACGATGCGCTCACCGGCCTGCCCAACCGCACCGCGCTGGTGGAAACGCTCACGTCGCACCTGGAAGCCACGGACGCACCGCTGTCACTCGCGCTGCTGGGCATCGACAACTTCAAGACGATCAACGACACGCTCGGCCACGCGGCCGGCGACAGCGTGCTGCAGACCACGGCCTCGCGGCTGCGCCTGGCGCTGCCGGCCAGCGCGCACGTCGGCCGCTTCGGCGGTGACGAATTCGGCGTGCTGTTCGCCGGCATCCCGGACGACGAGGTCGGCGCGCACCTCGACCGCATGCTGCTGGTCGTCGGCGAGCCGATGGACGTCGCCGGCTCGCCGATCCACCTCGAGGCGAGCGTGGGCGTCGCCGTGCGCGCCGAGCTCAATACCGAGGATTCGCTGCCGAGCGCGAGCGAGCTGATCGCACGCGCGGACCTCGCGCTCTACAAGGCCAAGGCGCGCGGCGGTCGCCAGTGGTGCCGCTACGACCTGGGCATGCGCCGCGAGGTGATCGAGCGCCGCATGCTCGAGATCGAGCTGCGCCGCGCGTTCGCCCGCGGCGAGTTCGAGCTGCACTACCAGCCGCAGATCGATCTGGCGAGCGGGCTCACCTTCGGCGCCGAGGCGCTGCTGCGCTGGCGCCATCCCGAGCGCGGCCTGCTGCCGCCCGCCGCGTTCCTCGACGTGCTGGCCGGCAGCGCGCTCGCCAACGACGTCGGCCGCTGGATCATCCGGCAGGCCTGCCGCGACGCCGCGTCGTGGCCCGACGTGGGCGGCCGCCCGGTCGCGATCAGCATCAACCTGTTCCCCGGCCAGGTGCACGAGACCGATCTCGGCGAGGACGTCGACGCGGCGCTGCTCGAGACCGGGCTGGCGCCGGAACGGATCGAGCTGGAGATCACCGAGACCATCGCGCTCAATCCGGACGACAACGCCTCGCGCGCGCTCGCCGCGCTGCGGCGGCGCGGCGTCAAGCTGTCCTTCGACGACTTCGGCACCGGCTTCGCGTCGCTGTCGATGCTGCAGCGGTTCCCGATCGACCGCGTCAAGATCGACCGCTCGTTCGTGCGCGACATGCTCGACAACCGCGGCGACGCGGCGATCGTGCGCTCGATCGTGCTGATCTCGCGCAACATGGAGCTGCACGTCACCGCCGAGGGCGTGGAGAACCACGCGCAGGCCGCGCTGCTGCGCGGGCTCGGCTGCAACGCGGCGCAGGGCTTCCTGTATTCGCCCGCGCTGGCGCCCAGGGCGTTCGACAAGTGGCTCGCGGCACAGGCGTCCGACCCGGTCCGCGCGCCCTGGCTCGCGCCGGAGCCGCAGGATGGCTGAGTCGACCGCGCGGCGACGTACCGACGAACTGCCCGTCGGCGCCGCACTCGAACGCGCATTCGATTTCGACGAGCGCGATTTTTCTCGCATCGCCCGGCTCATCCACCGGCATGCCGGCATCTCGCTCGGCCCGCACAAGCGCGACATGGTCTACAGCCGACTGGTGCGCCGCCTGCGCGCCGGCGGCTTCGAGCGCTTCCGCGATTACCTCGACGCGCTGGAGACCGACGCCGATGCGGACGAATGGCAGGCGTTCGTCAACGCGCTCACGACCAACCTGACCTCGTTCTTCCGCGAGGGCTACCATTTCGACGCGCTGGTCGCGCAGATGCGCGCGCTCGCGCCGACCGCGAACGCGCCGTTGCGCATCTGGTGCGCCGCGGCGTCGACGGGCGAGGAAGCGTGGTCGCTCGCCATTACCGCCTGCGAGGCGTTCGGCACGCACGCGCCGCCGGTGCGCATCCTCGCCAGCGACATCGACACGCAGGTGCTGGAGACGGCCGAACGCGGCGTCTACGCGATCGAGCGCATCGCCGCGCTGTCGGACGAGCGCAGGCAGGCGTTTTTCCTGCGTGGCGCCGGACCGAACGCGGGACAGTGCCGCGTCAAGCCCGCCCTGCGCGAGCTCGTCGAGTTCCGTCCGGTGAACCTGCTCGACGCGTCGTACCCCGTCGCGCCGGGGCTGGCGGCGATCTTCTGCCGCAACGTGATGATCTATTTCGACAAGCCGACGCAGTACCGGGTGCTGCAGCGCATGCGCCCGCTGCTCGCCGCCGAGGGCCGCCTGTACGCCGGGCATTCGGAGAGCTTCAACCACGCGGCCGACCTGTTCACGCCGTGCGGCCGCACGATCTACCAGCCCAAGCGCTGACATGGCCGCCGCGCTCGCCATCGCCGATCCCGGCACCTACTTCGACGAGGCGCTGCAGACGCATGCGTTCCGGCTCCTGCCGGCCGACTACCGCGTCACCGACCAGCCGATCGCGCTGGTGACGCTGCTGGGTTCGTGCGTAGCGGCGTGCATCTACGACCCGGCGATCGGCGTCGGCGGCATGAACCACTTCATGCTGCCCGACACCGAGCCCGCGGCGATGGCCGCCAAGTCCGACGGCAGCGCGCGCTATGGCGCGCACGCGATGGAACTGCTGATCAACGACCTGCTCAAGCGCGGCGCGCGGCGAGGTCGCCTGCAGGCCAAGGTGTTCGGCGGCGGCAACGTGCTGCGCGGCTTCACCAGCGACCCGATCGGCACGCGCAATGCGCGCTTCGTGCTGGACTACCTCGGCAATGAAGGCATCCCGGTGCTGGCGCAGGACCTCGGCGACGTGCATCCGCGCAAGGTCTGCTTCTTCGCGCAGACCGGCCGCGTGCTGGTGCGCCACCTGCCGGTCACGCGCGACGAGGAAATCGTGCGCGCCGAGCGTGCGCTGTACGGTCGCCTGTCGCATACGCCGGTCGCCGGCAGCGTGGAACTGTTCTCATGACCGCCGCTTCCGACGGGCGCCCGGTCCGGGTGCTCGTCGTCGACGATTCGGCGCTGATCCGCCAGCTGATGACCGAGCTGCTCGCCGCCGACCCGGGGATCCAGGTCGTGGGCGCGGCCGCCGACCCGTTCATCGCGCGGGAGAAGATCAAGCAGCTCCAGCCCGACGTGCTCACGCTCGACATCGAGATGCCGCGCATGGACGGGCTGACCTTCCTGCAGAACCTGATGCGCCTGCGCCCGATGCCGGTGGTGATGGTCTCGTCGCTCACCGAGGCCGGCGCGTCGGTCACGCTCGACGCGCTCGCGCTCGGCGCCGTCGACTTCGTGACCAAGCCCGGGCTCGACGTCGCGCGCGGCATGGCCGAGTACGCCACGCTGCTGCAGGCCAAGGTCAAGGCCGCGGCGAACGCGCGCGTGGCGCGCCGCGAGGTCCGGGCGGCGTCGGCGACGCCGTCGGCGATGAGCTATCGCACCACCGACCGACTGATCGCGATCGGCGCGTCCACCGGCGGCACCGAGGCGATCCGCGAGGTGATGTCGTCGATGCCCGCCGACGCGCCCGCCTTGGTCATCGCGCAGCACATCCCCGCGCAGTTCAGCCGCCCGTTCGCCGAGCGCCTCGACCGGCACAGCCGGATGACCGTAATCGAGGCCGAGGATGGCCGGCAGATCCTGCCAGGCCATGCCTACGTCGCGCCCGGCGGCCGCCACCTGCGCGTGCAGCGCAGCGGCGCGCGCTGGGTCTGCCGGCTCGGCGACGACGCGCCCGTAAACGGTCATCGCCCGAGCGTGGACGTGCTGTTCGAATCGGTCGCGGCCCAGGCCGGGCGCAACGCGAGCGCGGCGCTGCTCACCGGCATGGGCGAGGACGGCGCCCGCGGGCTGCTTGCCCTGCGCGATGCCGGCGCGACCACGCTCGCGCAGGACGCGGCGACCTGCGTCGTCTGGGGCATGCCGGGCGCCGCCGTGGCGCGCGGCGCCGCGCAGCAGGTGGTGCCGCTGCAGGACGTCGCGACACGGTTGCTCGTGGGCACCGATCGCGACTGATCGGGGCGTGCGCGAGGCCTGCAGCGCGCGAAAAACCGCGTATCCATGCACCAAACCGGGACGCGCACCGCTAAAGCAGCGCCCGGCGATGCCGTTATCGCCATTGAACCTCCGCAAGAGAGCCGCGATGGACTCCCGCGTACTAATCCGAATCGCAGCGCCCGTAGCGCTCACCCTGCTCGTCATGCTCGCCGTCGGGCTCGACTGGCCCGTCGCGGTCAAATGGGGCGCGATGGTGGCGATGAGCGCCGCCTGGCTCGCCTTCGCCTGGTCCGTCAGCCACACCGGGGGCAAGCAGGTCTCGATGGTGCGCGAGCAGATGCGCGTGCTCGACGAGCTGCGCACCTTCGTGTCGACCGAGATCAACGGCAGCAAGCACGAGCTCGACCGCACCAAGGACCTGATCCGCGAGGCCGTGGCCAAGCTGGGCACGAGCTTCGAGGCGGTGAACCGCAAGTCGCGCGAGCAGAACCAGGTGGTGGGACGCCTGATCGATCGTGCCGACGGCAACAGCGGCGTCGACGTGCAGCGCTTCGCGCTTCAGGCCAGCCAGCAGATGGAACAGCTCGTGGAAGCGCTCGAAGCCGTGAGCGGCCAGAGCAGCCACACCGTCACGCACATCGACGCGATGGCCGGGCACCTCGACGGCATCTTCGCGCTGCTGGAAGACGTCAAGTCGATCGCCGACCAGACCAACCTGCTCGCGCTCAACGCCGCCATCGAGGCCGCGCGCGCCGGCGAGGCCGGTCGCGGCTTCGCGGTCGTCGCCGACGAGGTGCGCAACCTGTCCGAGCGCAGCACCGCGTTCAACGAGCAGATCCGCAAGCTCGCCTTCAGCTCGAAGGACGCGATCCACAAGGTGCGCGAGACCGTCACCACGATGGCGTCGCGCGACATCGACCGCGCCCGCTCGGCGCGCGGCGAAGCCGCCGCGATGCTCGACCGCGTCGAGGTGATCAACCGCTCGCTCGGCAATGGCATGCGCGAGATCTCCGAATGCGGCCGCGCGATCGACGGCTCCGTCGCCGAAGCCGTGCGCTCGCTGCAGTTCGAGGACATCGCGACGCAGGCACTGGGCGCGGCCAACGTGCACCTCGAGCGGCTCGCATCGATCAACCGCGAGGCGGTCGCGCTGCAGGAACTGCTGCACCGCCCGCACCACGACGTCGAAGTGCAGCGCGCGCTCGGGCAGATCGCCCAGCGCATCGCCGGCATGCGCGGCGAATGGGAACGCCCGCCGCACAAGCCGGTGATGCAGCAGTCGATGGACGCCGGCAGCATCGAGCTGTTCTGATCGCGATCCCCGCGGGGCCGCGTGCCGGCGACGGTGCGCGGCCCCGTTTCGTTTTGCGCGGCCCGCGCGCACACTCGCCGCATGTCGATGGACGACCGCGACTCCCGCGCCGATGCACGCACCACGGCGCTCCTGCTCCTCGCGGTCGCGCTGATCGCGGCCGGCGTGCCGTACGGCCTGTCCCTCGGCCTGCGCGCCGGGGCCACCGTGGTGGTCGCCGTGCTGGCGGCCGCCGCCTTCGCCGCGGCGGCGGTGCGCCGGGCCCGCCACGCCGCCGCACCGGCCGATGCCTTGCCCGATCTGGTGCCGCGGCTTCCCGGCGCGTTGCTGGTCGTCATCGACGGCCACGTACATGACGCCAACGGCCCCGCCCGCCGTCTGCTGGGCGGGACGGCAGCTTCGATCGACGGTCTCGATGCCGCCACGCTGTTCCAGGGCGAGCGCGCCGACGCCCTGCTGCAGGCATCGGGCGACGTGTCCGCCGACGTCGAGCTCCGGCGCGTGGACGGCCGGCGCACGCCGGTGCACGTGGCCGCGCGCGGCATCGGCGACGCGCGCGTCCTGCTGGTCACGGACCTCGGGCCGCGCGATGCGCTCGCCGCGCGCGTCGACCGCCAGCGCGCGGAGCTGGAGACGCTCGCGCGCCGCCTGATGACCGTGCAGGAGGACGAACGCGCCTCGCTCTCGCGCGAACTGCACGACGACATCGGCCAGGCGATCACCACGATCAAGCTCTGCGCCGCCGCGCTGTGGCACGAGCCGGAGCCTCCGCGCGCGGCCATCGTGCAGGAGACGGCGCGCGAGATCGCCGCCATCGCCGACCAGACCGTGGTCAAGCTGCGCGACCTCTCGCTGCTGCTGCGTCCGCCGCAGCTCGACGCGCTCGGCCTGGAGGCGGCGCTGCGCTGGCAGGCCAATGCCCTGTTCCGGGCCGACTACCCCAAGCTCGAACTGGACATCCCGGCGCTGGAGTGCCGCCCGCCGCGCGACGTCGAACTCGCGTGCTTCCGCATCGCGCAGGAGGCGATGACGAACGTCCTGCGGCATGCGCGCGCCGGTCGCGTCGCCCTGCAGCTCGAGTGCGACGACGTGGAGCTGCGCCTGCGCATCGAGGACGACGGTTGCGGCATCTCGCCCGACCACCGCGCCGGGCTCGGCCTGATCACCATGCGCGAACGCGCACGGCAGCTGGGCGGCGCGTTGCGCCTCGACAGCCGGCCGGGCCTGACCTGCATCGAGGCGACGCTCCCGCTGGCACCGTCGCTCGGCGCGGCAGCGCCGACGGGTTGACCGGAATCAGCGCGTGCGCCGGCGCCACTCGGCCAGCATCACCGCGGTCGCGGCGGCCACGTTGAGGCTTTCCACCGCGCCGCTGCCGGGAATCGACAGGCGCAGGTCGCAGGCCTTCGCGAACGCGCGGTCCATGCCCTCGCCTTCCGCGCCCATGACGTAGACCAGGCGCGAGGGCAGCGCGCAGTCGAAGAGGTCGTCGCCGTCCTCCACCACCGTGGCGGCGAGGCGGAAGCCCGCGCCGTGCAGCTGCGCGATCGAATTGTCGGCGCGACCCAGCCGCACCAGCGGCACCGCTTCCGCGCCGCCCTCGGCCACGCGCGCGGCGGCGCCCGAGAGCGCGAGCGTCGAATCCTTCGGCAGCAGGATCGCCGCGATGCCGAAATGCGCGGCCGAGCGCAGGATCGCGCCGAAGTTGTGCGGGTTGCCGACGCCGTCGAGCCAGAGCGCGCATTGCGGACCGGCGGGAAGGTCGCGCAGCCACGTCGACAGCGGCATCGGCGCCTCGCGCAGCACGTCGGCGACCACGCCCTCGTGGTGCGAGCCGGCGGCGAGCTTCTGCAGGTCGGGCGCGTCGACCACGCGGTAGCCGACGCGGTTCGCCACGCACCAGCGCAGCAACGGCTGCAGGTCGGGAATGCGGGCTTCGGCGAGGTAGAGCTTGCGGATCGCGTCGGGGCGCCGCGCGAACACCGCGCGCACCGCGTTGAGGCCGTACAGGCGCAGTTCGTCGCGGGGCTGGACGCCGGTCGGCGCGTCGCCGCGGGAGGGTGCCGGCGGGCGGCCCCAGGGGCCGGAAGGGCGGTTCATGGCATCGACCACGCGGAACGGGCCTGCATTGTCTCCGATGGGCCGTCGCGTGCGGTCATGGCATGCGGCCGCGGCCCGCGAGCGCGAACAGGCCCTCGACCCGCGGCAGCGGCTTCACGATCGTCCGCGGCCGGCCCAGCGAGGTGCAGACCGCCTCGGCTGCGAGCGCCGCCGCGCGCGCCGCGCTCTCCATCGACACGGGCAGCCCCGTCTGCAGCCAGTCGCCGGCCAGCACAAGCCCGTCGATGGGCGTGACCGCCACGGGCCGCATCGCCTCGCTGCCCGGAAACGGCGCCGGGATCGCCATCGGGATCCGGTGGACCGCCGCGTGCACGAGGCGCGCGTGCGCGGCTTCCGGCACGTGCAGGCAAAGTTCCCGCCGCGTCGCCTCGATGATCGCCGCATCGTCGAGCGGAGGCAGGCGATCGCTGTAGATGATGTTCGCCGCGATCACGGAGCGCCGGTCCACGAGGTCGTCGCGGATGTGCGCGAGGTCGTAGAAGTCGTAGTTGAGGCGATCCGGCGCCCACACGTTCGACCAGAACCGCGCCGGACCAAGCACGCGGTCGAACCAGAGGTACGTGCTGACGTACGGGCTCGGCGCGAAATCGCGCAGGCGCGCGAACGGCGGATGCGAGGCCTCGCAGCCCGGCGGCAGCAGGTCGGCGAGTTCGGCCGGCGGCACGGCGGCGACGCAGGCGCGTGCGCGGATCTCCGTGCCGTCGTGCAGGCGCAGTCCCGTCGCGCGGTCGCCATCGATCCGCAGCGACGCGGCCTGTGTCGAAGTGCGCACGCGGCCGCCGGCCGCTTCGATGGCGCGCACCGCCTGCGGCACGTACAGATCGCCCAGCCCGACCCGCGCGAAGCCGACGCGATAACTGCCCACGCCCATCAGGTAGCGGAACAGCTGAAGCAGCGCGGCCGCCGAGCACGCGTTCAGCGGCACGTTCATCACCGTCATCGCGGCGGTGCGCCAGAACCAGTCGACGTAACGCGGCGAGACGCCGTCGGCGCGCAGCAGCGCCTCCGCGGTGGTGCCGTCCAGCGCCTGCAGCGCCTGCGGCGTGAGCCGCGCGATGCGCCACATGAGGCGCGCGTTCGAGAGCGTGTCGCGCAGCGACAGCTGCGGGATCGCGAGCATGCTGGGCAGCATGTGCAGCGGCGGCGGCAGGCGCCCGACGCGCACCGCGACCGGCGCATGCGGCGGGTCCACGAGGGTCAGGAAGCGCTCGCGCTGCCAGCGCACCTGCGACGCGGTGCCGAGCCGCTCGAGCCACGCCAGCATGTTGCGGTACTCGGACAGCAGGATGTGCGGCCCGATGTCGACGCGATCGCCCGTGGTCGCGTCGGTCCAGCTGCGCGCACGCCCGCCGGGCGTGTCGGCGGCCTCGAGCACCAGGACGCGGAAACCCGCATCCGACAGCGCGACACCGCAGGCGAGCCCCGCGATGCCGGCGCCCACGATCGCAACGTCGACGTTCTCCATGCCCACAGCCTCGCCGCGGCCGCGTGGCCGCCGCGTGTCGGCTCAGGCGTGGCCGCCCACCTGCGGCGTCGTCGCCTCCAGTGCCTGCAGCTCGTGCGACACCGCATCCGGGGAGCGCGTGTACTTGGCCAGCAGCACGTAGAACGCGGGCACGACGAACAGCGAGAGCAGCGTCGAGAACGACACGCCGAAGATCACGACGACGCCGATCGCCGCACGGCTCGCCGAACCGGGGCCGCCCGCGAGCACCAGCGGCACGGCGCCGACCACGGTCGCGATCGAGGTCATGAGGATGGGCCGCAGTCGCACGCTCGCGCTCTCGACGATCGCCTGGTGGATCGTGCGGCCTTCGTCGCGGAGCTGGTTGGCGAACTCGACGATCAGGATGCCGTTCTTCGCCGCCAGGCCCACCAGCATCACGATGCCGATCTGGCTGAAGAGATTCAGCGTGCCGTGCGTGATCCAGATGCCCAGCAGCGCGCCGAGCACGCCCAGCGGCACCGTCAGCATGATCACCAGCGGGTGGATGAAGCTCTCGAACTGCGCCGCCAGCACGAGGAACACCACCAGCAGCGCGAGCGCGAAGGTCAGCACGACGGCCCCGCCCGCCTGCTGGTATTCACGCGATTCGCCCTTCCAGTCGATCTGCGCCTGCTCCGGCAACTCGTCCTTCACCGCCTGCTCGAGGAACGCGATCGCATCGCCCATGCGGTAGCCCGGCGTGAGGCCGGCGCTCAGCGTGATCGCGCGCAGGCGGTTGAAGCGGTTGAGGCTGCCGGCCTCGGCCACTTCCTTCAGCGTGACGAGGTTGGACAGCGGCACCAGCCCGTCGCGGCCGCGCACCTGGATCGCCTCGAGGTCGGCCGGCGACGCGCGCGTGGTGCGGTCGCCCTGCACCATCACGTCGTAGTCCTCACCGTTGCGCACGAACGTGGTGACGCGACGGCCGCCCATCATCGTCTCGAGCGTGTGGCCGATCTCGGTCACGCTGACGCCGAGGTCGGCGGCGCGCGCGCGGTCGATCTCCACGTGCATCTGCGGGCGCGTTTCCTTGTAGTCCGAATCCACGCCGAAGAAGCCGGGGTTCTGCTCCATGCGCGCCTGCAGCGCATCGCGCCACTTCACCAGGTCGGCGTAGTCCGGGCCGCCCAGCACGATGTTGATCGGCTGCCCGCGCGAGCGCACGAGCCCGCCGCTGACCTGCGCCGCCACCTTCACCCCCGGCAACCGGCCGAACTCCTTCTTCAGGCTGTCGGCGACGTCGGCGGTGCTGTGTTCACGCTTGTCCCAGTCCTGCAGGAACACCGCGATGCGGCCGGTGTGCATCTCTTCGCTCGCGCCGAAACCGCCGGGCACGCGCGGGTTGTAGCGCTGGATCTCCTTACCCTCGCCCGTGTGCGAGGCGATGATCTTCTCGACCTGCTGCACCTGCCCGACCGTGTAGTCGAACCCGGCGCCTTCCGGACCGGTGATCGCCACCTGGAAGAAGCCGCGGTCCTCCGCGGGCGCCAGCTCGCTCGGTACCACCTTGAACAGCACGAAGCTCGCCGCGAGCGCCGCGACCATCACCAGCGCGAACATCCACGGCCGCTCCACGGTGCGGTCGAGGAAGCGCCGGTAGCGCGCACTCGTCGATTCCAGCCGCGCGCTCACCCAGCGCGTCGCCGGGTTGGCCTTCTCCTCGTTGTGCGGCCGCACGAGCTTCGAGGACATCATCGGCGTCAGCGTCAGCGCGACGAAGGCCGACAACGCCACCGCGCCGGCGAGCGCGACCGACAGCTCGCGGAACAGGCGGCCGGTATTGCCCTGCATGAAGCCGATCGGCAGGAACACCGAGACCAGCACGGCGGTGGTCGCGATGACCGCGAACGCGACCTGCTTGGTGCCGCGCGCGGCGGCGACCAGCCGCGGCTCGCCGAGGTCCGCGCGGCGCTGGATGTTCTCGAGCACGACGATGGCGTCGTCGACCACCAGCCCGATGCATAGCACCAGCGCGAGCAGCGTCAGCAGGTTGATCGAGTAGCCGAAGGCGTAGAGCGGAATGAACGCGGCCACCAGGCAGACGGGCACCGTCACCGCCGGGATCAGCGCGGCGCGGAAGCTGCCGAGGAACAGCCAGATCACCACCAGCACGAGGACGATCGCCTCGATCAGCGTGTGGTAGACGCGCTCGACCGCCGCGTCGATGAACGTGGTGGTGTCGAAGGCGACGAAGATGTCCGTGCCCTGCGGCAGCGTCGGCTGGATCTCGGTGATCGCCGCACGCGCCGCGCGTGCGACGTCGAGCGAATTGGCCGTCGACGTCTTCACGATGCCGAGGCCGATGTTGTTCTCGCCGTTGCTGCGGTAATAGGCGCGGCGCTCGGCGGTGGTCAGCTCGACCTTGGCCACGTCGCCCAGCCGCACCACGTAGCCGTCGTCGCCCTTCTTCAGCGGGATCTGGGCGAAATCGACCGGCTTCTGGTAATTGCGCGCCACGCGCAGGGTGAAGTCGCGCGTCTGCGATTCGATGCGTCCCGCCGGCAGCTCGACGGTCTCGGCGCGCAGCGCGCCCTCGATGTCGTCGACGGTGACGCCGCGCGCGGCCATCGCGTCGCGATCGAGCCAGACGCGCATGGCGTAGCGCTGCTCGCCGCCGATGCGGACCTGCGCGACGCCTTCGACGGACGCCAGCCGGTCCTTGATGTAGCGGTCCGCGTAGTCCGACAGCTGCAGCGTGTCCATCGTCTTGCTGCTCATGTTGAGCCAGATGATGGGATCGGCGTCGCTCTCCACCTTCGCGATCTCGGGCGCGTCGGCCTCGTCGGGCAGGCGGTCGACCACGCGGCTCACCGCATCGCGCACGTCGTTGGCGGCCGACTCGATGTCGCGCGACAGGGTGAACTCCACCGAGATCGACGAGCGCCCGTTGACACTGCGCGATTCGATGGACTCCACGCCCTCGATGCCCGACAGCGCGTCCTCCAGCACCTGCGTGATGCGCGTCTCGACCACGCCGGCGGACGCGCCGGGGTAGCTCACGTTCACCGACACGACCGGCGGGTCGATCGCCGGCAGCTCGCGCAGCGTGAGCCGGCTGAAGGCCATCACGCCGAGGGTGATGAGCAGCAGGCTCATCACGGTCGCGAACACGGGGCGGCGGATCGAGAGGTCGGACAGGTTCATCGCATCGGGCTCCGGCGCCGGCGGCGCGGGCGGGGTCGATCGGGTGCGCCGTCCGTGGCGGCCGCGCGAAGCGGCGTGTGCGGCGGGCGGCGTCCGCCCGCGGGCGTCATGCGGAGCGGCCGCGCGGCGCCTTGCCGGCGTCGACGACCTTCGCGCCGGGCTTCAGCTTGCCGGTGCCGTCGACCACGATCGTGTCGCCCGCCGCGAGGCCGGACAGCACTTCGACGCGGCCGTCGCGGCGCGTGCCCAGGCTGACGTCGGCGCGCTCGGCCTTGCCGTCCCGCACGCGGAACACGTACGACTCGGCGCCGACCTGCACCACCGCGATTTCCGGCACCAGCAGCGCCGGACGCTCGGCGCGCGCGATGTCGACCGTGAGCAGCATGCCGGGCTTGAGCGCGCGGTCGGCGTTCGGGAATTTGCCGCGGACCGTGAGCGCGCGCGTCGCGGGGTCGATGCGTGCGTCGACGGTGGCCACGGTGCCTTCGAAGCGCCGGTCCGGGTAGGCCGCGGCCGTACCCGCGACGCGCGCGCCGGGACCGACCTGCGAGAGCCGGGTCTCGGGCACGGGGAAGTCGACGAACACGGTGGAAAGATCGTCGAGCGTGGTGATGACGGTGCCCGGCGTGACGAGCGAACCGGGACTCACCTGCCGCAGCCCGAGCACGCCGCCGAACGGCGCGCGGATCACCCGGTCCGCCAGTTGCGCGCGGACCTGCGCCACCCGCGCCGCGGCGGCATCGCGCGTCGCCCGCTGCGTGTCGAGCTGCGAGCGCGCGATGAGCTGCTGCGCGGCGAGTTCGGACTGGCGGCGATACAGCTTCTCCGCCTCGCTCGCGGCCGCCTGTGCCTCGCCCAGCTGCGCCTGCTCGGCCTGCCCGCTCAGCGTGACGAGCGGCGCGCCGGCACGCACCGTGTCGCCGCTGTCGAAATGCACCGACTGCACCTTCTCGGACACGCTCGCAGTGACCGTCACGGACTCCCGCGCACGCACGGTACCGAGCGCCTGGAGGGTGTCGGCGAACGGCTGGGGCCGCACCACCTGCGTGGTGACGGTGACGGGGCGGTCGTCACCGCCCTTGCCCTTGCCGGGACCGGCGGCGGGTTTGCCGCAGCCCGCCAGGACGGCGGCGATGGCGAGGAAAGCGAACGCGCGGATCGGTCGCATGCGGCTCGGGACTGCGGGGGAACCGGGGATTCTAGCCAGCCCGCTCGTGACGGCCCGTGTCATCGGTACTGGACCGTGTGACGCCGATCGGGCCTCACCGTTGCATCCGTGGTGTCAACGCGCGAAGCGGCCGCCAACGAAAACGCCGGCCCGAAGGCCGGCGTTCCGTGGTGACGCGGGGTGATGATCAGGCGCCCTGCCACTGCCCCATGGCGGCCAGGCCGTTGTCGCGCGCCCGCGCGAACACCGTTTCCTGCGCCTTGGCGTAGTTGCCCTGCATGTCCTGCGCCCAGAGCTTCAGCGCGGCCTGCTGCATCGCGCGGCCGTAGGAGAACGACAGCGGCCACGGCAGCTGCCCCACCTGGTTCATGGCGTTGAGGTGCGCGGTCGCGTCGGCATCGGACTGGCCGCCCGACAGGAATACGATGCCCGGCAGGGTCGCCGGCACGGTCGACTTCAGGCAGCGCAGCGTGGCCGCAGCGACTTCCTCGATCGAGGCCTTCTCGGGCGACTCGGTGCCGTGGATGACCATCGAGGCCTTCAGGATCGTGCCCTCGAGCATCACGTTCTGCTCGTACAGCGCGCCGAACAGAGAGCGCAGGACGACTTCCGTGACCTCGTAGCAGGTGTCGATGTCGTGGCTGCCGTCCATGATCACTTCCGGCTCGACCATCGGCACGAGGCCCTGCTCCTGGCAGAGCGCGGCGTAGCGCGCCAGCGCGTGGCTGTTGGCCTCGATCGCGGTGCCCGTCGGGATGTCGTCGCCGATGTTGATGACCGCGCGCCACTTGGCGAAGCGCGCGCCGAGGCGGTAGTACTCCTCGAGGCGGCCGCGCAGGCCGTCGAGGCCTTCGGTCACCACCTCGCCCGGGAAGCCGGCCAGCGGCTGCGGGCCCTTGTCGACCTTGATGCCCGGGATGATCCCGTTCGCGGCCATGAGCTGGGTGAACGGCGTGCCGTCCTTGGTCGACTGGCGGATCGTCTCGTCGTACAGGATCGCGCCCGAGATGTACTGGCCCAGGTTCGGCGTGGAGAGCAGCAGCTCGCGATAGGCCCGGCGGTTCTCTTCGGTGTTCTCGATCCCGACGCCCGCGAAGCGCTTGGCGATGGTGTTCGTCGACTCGTCGATCGCGATGATGCCCTTGCCCGGGGCGACCATCGCCTGGGCGGTTTCGGCAAGCTGTTCGATGCTCATTCGGGGTCCTTGGCGCGCTGGAATCGGGGGCCGGCATTATACCGGCCGGGCTGCATACGATTTCAGCGGCGGGCGGCCGCCCGCCGAAGCGCCACGGGCTCGCGCGGCCCGTGGCCGCGAGCGGCGCCCCCTACTTGATGAAGGCGCTGGGCTGGCGCTCGTTCTGGGGCGCCGTCCAGTAGCGGCTCTTCGCTTCGTAGAGATCCCGGAGCGCGCGATCCCAGTTCTTGCCCTTGTCGAGCGCACGGGCCAGGTCGCCATTGCCGCAGCGCTGCGCGGAGCCGGTGCCGCCGTCGTCGAACTGCACCGTGGTCGCGGTGAGCGTGCGGCGCGCCTCGCCCTTGGACTGGTACCGCCACTGTGCGACGGCGCCGGCCGCGGCCTGCGCGAACCGCTCGATCGCCTGCCGCCGCGCGACGGGCGAGCGCGCACTCGCATCGGCCTCCAGCGTCCGGAACCCCGAGGTGCTGCCGTCCGGCTCCACCATGTAGGCGAGCGTCACGCAGCCGGTCACCTTCCGCGCGGCCAGGTCCGGCGGGTAGGTCACTGCCGAAGCGGGATCGACCGGCGACCAGTAGCTGCCGAGCGCGTCGGGACCGGCGATGCGGATGTCTTTCGACGGGTCCGCGCCTTCGGCCGCGAGCACGGACGAGGCGGGTAGTGCGAGTGCAAGTGCGATAACGAATATACGTTTCATGATCCCGCCTCACGGGCTAAGCACCGATGCGCGCGGATGCGGATCGGGCAGTGATGGGCCTGCGCCGGTTCGTGCTTCAGGACGCCGGACCGCCGGAAACCCGAGGTGACGCCCGAACGGCGGCG
>NZ_SMRQ01000052.1 GCF_004359965.1 Cognatilysobacter segetis
TTCCTGAAGGACAAGGCGCTCAACGACAAGGACGCCGACATCGCGCGGCATTTTCCGTACGGCGGCAAGATCAAGCGCATCTACGTCACCGCGGAGCAGCTGCGCGCGCTCAACGCGGGCGAGCTGGGCGTGGTGCAGCTCGACGGTCGCTACGTGCTGGTCGCGAAGGACGTGCTGGACGCCGCCGAGGCGATCTTCCAGCAGGCGGTGGCACTGCGCGTGGATCCCGATGCGCCGGCCGGCGATGACCCGTACAGCGATCCGCAGTACCAGGTGCCCGACGACCTCGTCTGGTGATGCGTTCGGACGGCGTCGCTCGCAGCCGTCGATGCCGGCACGAGCGGCGCGCGCCAACGCGTACCGGCATCGACCCCTTCCGCACCGGCCTCCTGGCGACGACGGGCCGTCACCGCGCCCGGTCCGCTCACTCCGGGTCGTAATCCAGGTTCGACGCCAGCCAGCGATCCACCTGGGCCGGCTCGACGGCTCGACGCCGCGCGTAGTCGGCCGCCTGCTCCTTGGAAACGCGCCCCACGACGAAGTACTGGCTGCCCGGGTGGCTGAAGTAATAGCCCGAGACCGCGGCCGTGGGGTACATCGCGAAATTCTCGGTCAGCGCCACGCCCGCGTTGCGGGTCGCGTCGAGCAGCCTGAACAGCGTCGCCTTCTCGCTGTGGTCGGGGCAGGCCGGATAGCCGGGCGCGGGCCGGATGCCGCGGTAGCGCTCGGCGATCAGGTCGTCGTTGGCGAGGCCTTCGTCCGCCGCGTAGCCCCAGAACTCGCGTCGCACGCGCTGGTGCAGTCGTTCCGCGAGCGCTTCGGCCAGGCGATCGGCGAGCGCCTTGAGCAGGATCGCGTTGTAGTCGTCGTGGTCGGCTTCGAAGCGCGCGATGTGCGGTTCGATGCCGATGCCAGCCGTCACGGCGAAGGCGCCGATCCAGTCCCGTCGCCCGCTGTCCGCCGGCGCCACGAAGTCGGCGAGGCAGAAGTCGGGGCGTTCGACGGGCTTGTCGACCTGCTGGCGCAGGAAGTGCAGTCGCTGCGTGCTCTCGGCCAGTTCCGGCGCGGGCGCAACGTGGCGGAGGCCGGGCACGTCCGCCAGCGGGGTGCCGACGGCGATGCGGACCTCGACGTCGTCCCCGACTGCAGCCGCGGGCCATAGACCGAACACCGCGCGCGCCTGCAGCCAGCGCTCGGCGACGATGCGATCGAGCATCGCGCGGGCGTCGCGGTACAGCTCGCGCGCCAGCGGTCCGACCACGGCGTCGTCGAGGATCGCCGGAAACCGGCCCGCGAGTTCCCATGTGTTGAAGAACGGCGTCCAGTCGATGAAGTCGACGAGCTCGGCGAGTGGATAGTCGTCCAACGCGTGGATGCCTTCGGCGCGCGGCGCTGGCGGCGTGTAGCTGTCCCAGCCGCCGTCGAACCGCTGCGCGCGTGCCTTCTCCAGCGGCACGAGGCGCTTGCCGTCGCCGCGGTTGCGGTGGCGCTGCCGGATCTCCGCGTAGTCGGCCTCGTTCGCCGCCACGAACGGCGCGCGAAGGTCGGCGGAAATCAGCGACTGCGCGACGCCGACCGCGCGCGACGCGTCCTTTACCCACACGGTCGGCGACTTGTAGTGCGGATCGATGCGCAGCGCGGTGTGCGCGCGCGAGGTCGTGGCGCCGCCGATCAGCAGCGGCATCGCCAGGCCCTGGCGCTGCATCTCGCGCGCGACGTGGCTCATCTCCTCCAGCGACGGCGTGATCAGGCCGGACAGTCCCACGAGATCGGCGTTCTCGGCCTTCGCGCGGTCGAGGATCACCTGTGCCGGCACCATCACGCCGAGGTCGATCACCTCGAAGTTGTTGCAGGCGAGCACCACGCCGACGATGTTCTTGCCGATGTCGTGCACATCGCCCTTGACCGTGGCCAGGACGATCTTGCCGTTGGAGCGGCCGGTATCGCCCGTACGCAGCTTCTCCGCCTCGATGTAGGGCAGCAGGTAGGCCACCGCCTTCTTCATGACGCGCGCGGATTTCACGACCTGCGGCAGGAACATCTTGCCGGCGCCGAAGAGATCGCCGACGACGTTCATGCCGTCCATGAGCGGGCCCTCGATCACGTCGAGTGGGCGCGTGGCCTGCTGGCGTGCCTCCTCCGTGTCCGCTTCGACCCAGGCGTCGAGCCCGTGCACCAGCGCATGCGCGAGGCGCTCGCGGACGGGCTTCGCGCGCCATGCCAGGTCCTCGACCTTCTTCTCGCCCTTCCTGCCCTTGAAGCGGTCGGCGATTTCGAGCAGGCGTTCGGTGCCGTCGCGACGGCGGTTGAGCACGACGTCCTCGACGCGCTCGCGCAGCTCCGGATCGAGGTCGTCGTAGAGGGGCAGGGCACCGGCATTTACGATGCCCATGTCCATGCCCGCGCGGATGGCGTGGTACAGGAACACGACGTGGATCGCCTGTCGCACGGGCTCGTTGCCGCGGAAGGAGAACGACACGTTGGAGACGCCGCCGGAGACGTGGCTGTACGGAAATCGCCGCTTGAGTTCGCGCGCGGCCTCGATGAACGCCACGGCGTAATCGTCGTGCTCCTCGATGCCGGTGGCGATCGCGAACACGTTCGGGTCGAAGATGATGTCCTCGGGCGGGAACCCCACCTCGTCGGTGAGCAGCGCGTACGCGCGCGAGCAGATCTCGACCTTGCGCTGGGCGGTATCGGCCTGGCCCTGTTCGTCGAAGGCCATCACCACGACCGCCGCGCCGTAGCGCCGCACCAGGCGCGCTTGGCGCAGGAACTCGGCCTCGCCCTCCTTCATAGAGATGGAATTGACGATGCCCTTGCCCTGGAGGCACTTGAGGCCGGCCTCGATCACGCTCCACTTCGAGCTGTCGACCATCACCGGCACGCGCGCGATGTCGGGCTCCGCCGCGATGAGGTTCAGGAATGTCACCATCGCCGTCTCGGAGTCGAGCAGGCCTTCGTCCATGTTGACGTCGATGACCTGCGCGCCGTTCTCGACCTGCTGCCGCGCGACCGCGACCGCTTCGTCGTAGCGTCCCTCGAGGATCAGCTTCTTGAACTGCGCCGAGCCGGTGACGTTGGTGCGTTCGCCGACGTTGACGAAGTTGCTCTCGGGGGTCACCACCAACGGCTCGAGGCCGGACAGGCGGGTGCAGCGGGGCAGCGTGGCGGTCATGGAATTACCGGATGGGACGCAGGAATGCCGGGCGCGCCCAAGTCAGGCGGCCGCTGCGTCGATGTGCGGGAGTCGACGCGGCGGCAGGCCGTCCACGGCCTTCGCGATCGCGGCGATGTGGGCCGGCGTCGTGCCACAGCAGCCGCCGACGAAATTGACCAGGCCGGAATCGGCGAACTCGCGGATGACGGCGGCCATGTCCTCGGGCGATTCGTCGTAACCGCCGAACGCGTTGGGCAAGCCCGCGTTCGGATGAGCACTGGTATAGGCATCGGCCACCTGCGCCAGCACGTCCACGTACGCGCGCAGGTCCTTGGCGCCCAGCGCGCAGTTCAGGCCGATCGCCAGCGGCCGCGAATGCCGCACGGAATACCAGAACGCGTCGGCCGTCTGGCCCGACAGCGTGCGGCCCGACGCATCGGTGATCGTGCCGGAGATCATCACCGGCAGCCGGCCGCCGCGCGCCTCGAACGCTTCCTCGATGGCGAACAGCGCGGCCTTCGCGTTGAGGGTGTCGAAGATCGTCTCGACCATCAGAACGTCCGCGCCGCCGTCGATAAGGCCGTCCGCAGCCTCGCGGTACGCGTCGCGCAGGCCGTCGAACGTCACCGCCCGGTAGCCGGGGCGGTTCACGTCGGGGCTCAGCGAGGCGGTGCGATTGGTCGGGCCCAGCACGCCGATCACGAAACGGGGGCGGCCGGTCTCGCGTTCCACCTCGTCGCAGGCGCGACGCGCGAGGCGCGCGCCCGCCTCGTTGAGCTCACGCGCGAGGTGCGACAGCCCGTAGTCGGCCAGCGAGATCGACGTCGAATTGAAGGTGTTGGTTTCGACCAGGTCCGCGCCGGCCTCGAGGTACTCACGATGGATACCGGCGATCAGGTCGGGCCGGGTGAGGCTCAGCAGGTCGTTGTTGCCGCGCTGGTCGTGCCCGCAGCCGCAGCCCGGCGCGTGGGCATGTTCCGCCGGCGGCCGGGAGCCGTCGAAGCCGAGCGCGAAGCGCTCGCCGCGGTAATCCTCCTCCGACAGCGCATGCTGCTGGATCATCGTGCCCATCGCGCCGTCGATCACGAGGATGCGCTCGGCCAGCAGGGTCTCGAGCTGCGCGACGCGCGCCGGGTGCAGCCAGGGTGCGGTCTTCATCGTGTCGCCCTTGTGCGAGTGGCCGAATCGCCGCCGGGTCGGCGTGCGATCAGCGATATGACCTCGAAATGCGGCGGACGACGCTCGCGGGTGACGAGTCCGCCGCCTTGGACCGTCAGGCCGGCCCGCGTCGCGAAACGATGCAGGTCGCGCTCGGAGAAGCCGAGGTTGACGTGGCCGTAGGCCTCGACGACCGCGCGATGCTCGTGCTTGGCGAGGCTCGTCAGCAGCAGGCGGCCGCCGGGGCGCAATGTCCGGGCCGCCTCCGACACCGCGCGGGCCGGGTCTTCCGAGTAGGTGAGCGCATGCATCAGCACGACGAGGTCGAACTGCGCGTCGTCGAAGGGCAGCGCGTGCATGTCCCCCTCGCGGACCTCCACGGTGCCTAGGCGACGCAGCCGTTCGGACGCGGCGAGCACGACCTTGCTGCTGGAATCGAGGCAGACGTACCGGCGCGCGTGCGGCGCGATCAGCTCGGCGAGCACGCCGTCGCCCGACGCGATGTCCAGCACGTCGCCGGCCTCCATCAGCGGCAATGCGGAACGCGCCAGCGCTTCCCAGGTGCGCCCAGGCGAATAGTGGCGCTCCATGTCGCCGGCCACGCTGTCGGCCCAGTTCTGGTCGGCGGCACGGCTGGCGAGGACGCCCGGCACGCGCTCGGCGTCCTGGCGGAGCAACGGGTCGTCGCTGCCATCACGCAGCATCCGCCACAGCGCGGCCTGCGCGGGTTCGAGTGCATCCTCGTCGAAGCGGTAGTACGCGGATACGCCGGACCGGCGATCGCGGACCAGTCCGGCTTCCTTGAGGCGCGCGAGATGGGTAGAGACGCGTGGCTGCGCCAGGCGCGTGATGGCCGACAGCTCGGCGACGGTCAGTTCCTCGCGTTCGAGTAGGGCCAGCAGCCGCACGCGCGTCGCATCGGCGAACGTCTTGAGCTGGCCCGACCAGGCTTCGAGGTCCATGGTGATATCCATCAACGTATCGCGATAGAGCGATAAGTTTCCTCGCGCGCCGCCGCCGGGTCAAGGCGGGAGGCGGTGCGAATGCGCATCCCGGTACAATTCGCGGGCTTTGCAGTCATCCGCCCAATTCGAGGTGCCGACGTGGATTTCCGCTTCACCGAAGAGCAGTTGATGATCCAGGATGTGGCCCGCCGCATCGCGCAGGAGAAGATCGCGCCGAGCGCCGAGCACTTCGACCGCACGGGCGAGTTCCCGCTCGACAACATCCGCACGCTGGGCGAGAACGGCCTGATGGGCATCGAGGTGCCGGCCGAATACGGCGGCGCCGGCATGGACCCGGTCAGCTACGTGCTGGCAATGATCGAGGTGGCCGCGGCCGACGCCGCGCACTCGACGATCATGTCGGTCAACAACTCGCTGTTCTGCAACGGCATCCTGAAGTACGGCACCGAGGAGCAGAAGCAGCTCTACGTGCGCGCGATCGCCGAGGGCCGCGAAATCGGCGCCTTCGCGCTGACCGAACCGCAGTCGGGCTCCGACGCCACGGCCATGCGCTGCCGGGCGACGAAGCAGGCCGACGGCACCTTCGTGGTCAACGGCAAGAAGAGCTGGATCACCTCCGGCCCGGTCGCCAAGTACATCGTGCTGTTCGCGATGACGGATCCCGACAAGGGCGCGCGCGGCATCACCGCCTTCATGATCGACACCACGCGCGAGGGCTTCGGCCGCGGCAAGACCGAGCCGAAGCTCGGCATCCGCGCTTCGGCGACGTGCGAGATCGAGTTCGACGGTTACGTCGTGCAGCCGAACGAGGTGCTCGGCCAGGAAGGCGAGGGCTTCAAGATCGCGATGAGCGTGCTGGATGCCGGCCGCATCGGCATCGCGTCGCAGGCGATCGGCATCGCCCGCGCCGCGTACGAAGCCACGCTTGCCTACGTCAAGGAACGCAAGGCCTTCGGCGCGCCGATCGGCACGTTCCAGATGACGCAGGCGAAGATCGCCGACATGAAGTGCAAGCTCGACGCGGCCACGCTGCTGACGCTGCGCGCGGCCTGGCAGAAGGGCGAGTACGACAAGGGCGGCGCGCGCTTCAGCACGGAAGCGGCCGTCGCCAAGCTCACCGCGTCGGAAGCGGCGATGTGGATCACGCACCAGGCGTTGCAGATCCACGGCGGCATGGGCTACTCGAAGGAGATGCCGATCGAGCGCTATTTCCGCGACGCCAAGATCACCGAGATCTACGAGGGCACGAGCGAGATCCAGCGCCTCGTGATCGCGCGCAACGAGACGGGCCTGCGCTGAGCCCACGATGACGACCTCGCCGGCGGTGCCGCGCGTCCGCACGGGTAAACACCCGACGGGCGCGGTGCGCATCGCCGGCGTTTCCACATCCACGATCCGCAGAACGGGCCGCGCCGACGCCGCCCGGAGCATGGAGCGATCCGCAGCATGACCAGCAAACGCACCGCCGCCCCGCGCGCCCGCGCGGCCACCCGTCGCACCGAGGCCGGCGCCGTCGACCAGATCGTCGACGCCCTGCACGCGAAGCTGCCCAAGGCGCAGCAGGCGCTGGGCGAGACCTTCGCGCGCACCTTCTACAAGCGCATGTCCGCCGACGAGTTCGCGCAGCACGCGCCCGACGCCTGGGCCTGCCTCGCCGCGGGCTTCGTCGAGTTCATCCGTACGCGCAAGCCCGGCACCGCGCTCGTGCGCCTGTTCAATCCGACCATGCGCACCAACGGCTGGGAATCGCCGCACACCGTGCTGCAGGTCGCGAACGACGACATGCCGTTCCTCGTCGACTCCGTCACGCTCGCGCTCGCCGAGCAGGGCATCGCCGTGCACGTGCTTGGCCATCCGGTGCTGCGCATCCAGCGCGACCGCGCCGGCAAGCTCACCGATGTGGGCGACGGCGCGGCCGAGTCGCTGATGCACCTCGAGATCGACCGGCAGAGCCCGGACGAGATGGCGAAGATCGAGGCCGCCGTCCGCCGCGTGCTGGAGGACGTACGTGCCATCGTCGCCGACTGGGCGCGCATGCGGGAGCGCATGCTGGAAATCGCCGACGAGCTCGCGGCACGCCCCAGCCCGCAGGCCGGGGACGACGTGCGTGAGACGCAGGAATTCCGTCGCTGGGCCGCGGAGAACCACTTCACTTTCCTCGGCTACCGCGAATACGAGGTCGGCAAGCAGGGCCGGCAGGAAGTGCTCCAGGCCGTGCCGCACACGGGCCTGGGCCTGCTGCGCGGCGAGGAGCGCGGTCAGCCGCGCCCGCTGTCGTCGCTGGGCGCGCAGTCGGCCGGTGCCGGCGCGCCGGAAGCGCTCATCCTGACCAAGACCAATGCGCGGGCGACCGTGCATCGCCGCGGTTACATGGACTACATCGGCGTGCTCAGCTTCGACAAGTCGGGCAAGCCGGTACGCGAGGAACGCTTCCTCGGCCTGTTCACCTCGAGCGCGTACAACCGCCGCCCATGGGACATCCCGGTCGTCCGTCGTCGCTACGAGCACGTGATGGACCAGTCCGGCCTGCCGGAGGACGGGCACAGCGGCAAGGCGCTCAAGCACATCCTCGAGACGCTGCCGCGCGACGAGCTGTTCCAGGCCTCCGAGGACGACCTGCTGCAGACCAGCATGGGCGTGCTCGGCCTGCAGGAGCGCGTGCGCAGCCGCATCTTCATGCGCCGCGATCGTTACGGCCGTTTCTATTCCGCGCTGGTCTACATCCCGCGCGACCGCTTCAATACCGAAGTCCGCCTGCGCATCGAAGCGATGCTCAAGGAGGCGCTGAACGCCGACCACGTCGACTCGGCGGTGCAGCTCGGCGAATCGCCGCTGGCGCAGCTGCACCTCATGGTGCGGCCCAAGCCCGCGGACGGAAATTCCGGGACGGTGCCGGACGTCGACGTCGCGGCGATCGAGTCGCAGCTTGCGCAGATCGTGCGCAACTGGGCCGACGACCTCCGCGACGAACTCATTGCGCGCCACGGCGAGGAGACCGGCCTGCCTCTGGCGCATGCCTACGGCCGCGCGCTGCCCGCCGGCTACATCGAGAACGCGTCGGCGCAGATCGCGGCCGACGACGTGGAAAACCTGTCCGCGCTGACCGGCCCCGACGACCTGCGCCTGAGCCTCTATCGCAGCCAGTCCACCGGCGGCCTGCGCTTCAAGTTCTACCGCCAGGGCGACGACATCCCGCTCTCGGATGCGCTGCCGATGATGGAGAACATGGGGCTGCGCGTGATCTCCGAGCACCCCTACCGCATCGAGGCGGCGGGCCGCGTGCTGTTCATCCAGGATTTCGAGGTCGAGTACGACCGTCCGCTCGACGTGGGCGAGTTCGACGTCGACTTCGAGGAAGCGTTCGCCGCCATCTGGCGCGGGCAGGCGGAGAACGACGGCTTCAACCGCCTGATCCTCGCGGCGGGGCTGTCCTGGAAGCAGGTCGCCATGTTGCGCGCATACTGCAAGTACCTGCTGCAGGTCGGCGTGACGTTCTCGCAGGCCTACATGGAGCGCACGCTCGCGCGCTATCCGCTGCTCGCGCGCCTGCTCGTCGAGCTGTTCGAGGCACGCTTCGACCCGGCGACCGGCCGTGAGAGCAAGGCCGAGATCCGCGCGGGGATGGACAAGTTCCAGGCGCAGCTCGCGCGACTGTCCGCCGGCGACGCCAGCGCGGCGGCGACGCTCAAGCCCGTTATCGAAGCCCGCGCGGGCAAGCGCGAGGGGCAGGTCGACGCGGCGCGCGCCGCGCTGCTGGCGCTCATGGATCGCGTGTCGAGCCTCGACGAGGACCGCATCCTGCGCAGCTTCCGCGGCGTCATCGAAGCGACGCTTCGCACGAGCTACTACCAGGGCGGACGTGGCGGCGTCGACACCGGCTACGTGAGCTACAAGTTCGACTCCGCCAAGGTGCCGGAACTGCCGAAGCCGAAGCCGTACCGAGAGATCTTCGTGTACGGCCCGCGCGTCGAAGGCGTGCACCTGCGCTTCGGGCCCGTCGCCCGTGGTGGCCTGCGCTGGTCGGACCGTCGCGAGGACTTCCGCACCGAGGTGCTGGGCCTGGTGAAGGCGCAGATGGTCAAGAACACGGTGATCGTGCCGGTCGGGTCGAAGGGCGGCTTTTACGTGAAGCGCCCGCCGCTGGGCGGCGACCGCGACGCGGTCCAGGCCGAAGGCATCGCCTGCTACCGCATGTTCATCAACGGCCTGCTGGACATCACCGACAACATCGTCGGCGGCAAGATCGTCGCGCCGAACGACGTCGTGCGCTACGACGACGATGATCCGTACCTCGTGGTCGCCGCCGACAAGGGCACCGCGACGTTCTCCGACATCGCCAACGGCATCGCCCGCGAACACGGATTCTGGCTCGACGACGCCTTCGCGTCGGGCGGGTCGGTGGGCTACGACCACAAGGGCATGGGCATCACGGCGCGCGGCGCCTGGGAATCGGTCAAGCGCCACTTCCGTGCGATGGGCCGCGACAGCCAGAAGGACGACTTCACGGTCGTTGGCATCGGTGACATGTCGGGTGACGTGTTCGGCAACGGCATGCTGCTGTCCAAGCACATCCTGCTGGTCGCCGCGTTCGACCACCGCCACATCTTCCTCGACCCGACCCCGGATGCCGCGATCTCCTTCAAGGAGCGCGCGCGCATGTTCAAGCTGCCGCGTTCGAGCTGGGAGGATTACGACGCCAAGCTGATCAGCAAGGGCGGCGGCGTCTATCCGCGCAGCGCGAAGTCGATCCCGTTGAGCCCGCAGGTCAAGCAGGCGCTGGGCATCGATGCGTCCGTCGATGCGATGAGCCCGACCGAGCTGATGAGCGCCATCCTCAAGGCCCCGGTCGACCTGCTCTGGAACGGCGGCATCGGCACCTACGTGAAGTCGAGCCGCGAGACGCATGCCGATGTGGGCGACCGCGCCAACAATGCGCTGCGTGTCGACGGGCGCGACCTGCGTTGCCGTGTCGTGGGCGAGGGCGGCAATCTCGGCCTGACGCAGCTGGGCCGCATCGAAGCCGCACAGCACGGCGTGCTGCTCAACACCGACTTCATCGACAACTCGGCGGGCGTGGATACCTCGGACCACGAGGTGAACATCAAGATCCTGCTCAACGCCGTCGTGCAGCAGAAGAAGCTCTCGTTCGACGAGCGCAACAAGCTGCTGGCGTCGATGACCGACGAAGTCGCGGACCTGGTGCTCACCGACAACTACCGCCAGAACCAGGCACTGTCGGTGATGGAGCGCATGTCGGTTTCGCGCCTCGGGTCGAAGCAGCACTTCATCCGCACGTTGGAGTCGCAGGGCCTGCTGGATCGCCAGATCGAGTTCCTGCCGAGCGACGCCGAGTTCGCCGAGCGCAAGGCGCGCGGCCAGGGCCTCACGCGTCCGGAGCTGTCGGTGCTGCTGTCCTACAGCAAGCTCGTGCTGTTCCCGCAGCTGGTGCAGTCCGACGTGCCGGAGGACCCGTACCTCTCGAAGGAGCTGGTGCGCTACTTCCCGAAGCCGCTGCAGGCCAAGTACGCGAAGGCGATGGAAGGCCACCGCCTGAAGCGCGAGATCATCGCCACGGCGGTGACCAACTCGATGGTCAACCGCATGGGCGCGACCTTCGTGCTCCGCATGCAGGAAGACACCGGCCGCAGCCCGGCGGAGATCGCCAAGGCCTACACCATCGCCCGCGAAGCGCTGGAGGCACGCGATCTCTGGGCGCAGGTCGATGCGCTCGACGGCAAGGTGCCGGAGCCGGCGCAGGTCGATGCGCTGCTGGCCGTCTGGCAGCTCATGCGCTCGATGACGCGCTGGCTGCTGTCGCGCCCGGGTGCGTTGCCGGCGATCGAGGCCGCGGTGGCGCGCTATGGCGACGGCGTGCGCGCAGTACGCGAGGCGGCCCCGTCCGCGATGACGGCCGACCAGCGCGCCGCGTACGAGCGCCGCGTGGCCGAATGGCGCGGGAAGGGCATGCCCGCCGCGCTGGCGCAGCAGCTCGCCGCGTTGCCGTTGCTGGACGCGTCGATGGACATCGTGGAAATCGCGCAGGCGCGCAAGCTGCCGGCGGCGGAAGTCACGCGTGCGCATTACGCACTGAGCAGCGCCTTGCACCTGTCGTGGCTGTACGACCAGATCGAGGCATTGCCGGTGGACAGCCGCTGGCAGGCGCTCGCGCGCGGGTCGCTCCGCGACGAGCTGGGCGCGCAGCAGCGTGCGCTCGTGGGCCAGATCCTCGCCGAGGGCGGCCGCAAGCCGGCCGACGGGAAGGTCGACGCCTGGCTGCGTCGCGACGACGCCGGCCTGCGCTTCACGCTGTCGATGCTGTCGGAGCTGGCGGCGCAGAAGTCGCTGGATTACCCGACGGTGTCCGTGGCCGTACGCCGTCTGGCGCAACTCGCCGCCGCCGGCTGATCGCGCTCGCACGCGTCATGACGAGGCCCGGCGGTTTCCGTCGGGCCTTTTCGTATGCGCCGTCCACGGCCGAGCGGCTATGCTGCGGCCATGGCGACCGAAACGCTGCTGAAAGCGAACCCGCGGCTGGCCTTCCTCGCGGCTCCCACCTCCGAGGCCCAGGCCGCGCATGAGGCGCTCCTCGCGGCCCATGGCGACACGCCGCCGGCGGAAGCGGACGTGATCGTCGCGCTGGGCGGCGACGGCTTCATGCTGCAGACGCTTCACCGGCATGGCGCACTGGGCAAGCCGGTGTACGGCATGAAGCTGGGGACCGTCGGCTTCCTCATGAACCACCAGCGCATCGAATCGTTGGTCGAGCGCATCCACGCCGCCGAGCCCGCGGTGCTGCGTCCGCTGGAGATGATCGTGCAGAGCGAGTCCGGCGCCACCGTCGGTTCACTGGCCTACAACGAAGTGTCCCTGCTGCGGCAGACGCGCCAGGCCGCGCACATCCGCATCGACCTCAATGGCCAGACGCGCCTCGAGGAGCTGATCTGCGACGGCGTGCTGGTCGCCACGCCCGCGGGCAGCACCGCCTACAACTTCTCGGCGCATGGGCCGATCCTGCCGCTCGGCGCGAACGTCATGGCGCTCACGCCCATCGCCGCCTTCCGCCCGCGCCGGTGGCGCGGCGCGGTGCTCAAGGCCGACACGGAGGTGCGCTTCACCGTGCTCGATCCGCTGAAGCGGCCGGTCAGCGCAACGGCCGATTCGCACGAAGTGCGCGACGCAGTGGAGGTGACGATCCGCGAATCGCGCGATCGCACCGTGACCCTGCTGTTCGACCCCGAGCACAATCTCGAAGAACGCATGCTCGCCGAGCAGTTCACCTCGGGCTGATGCCGGCCGCAGCCTTGCGTTCCATGCACGCGGGCTTGTCGATCGCCTAACGCGATCGGCGCGAAGCTGCGGCCTCGACAGGAGGCCGCGATGAAGACACGACTCAAGCCCGTTTCCGATCAGGTGATGGTGATCACCGGCGCCAGCAGCGGCATCGGACTGGCGACTGCATTGATGGCGTCCGAAGGCGGGGCACGGCTCGTGCTGATCGCGCGCAGCGGCGAGACCCTCGAGGACATCCGCGGCGGGCTGCGTGATCTCGGCAGCGAGGCCATCGTCTGCCCGGCGGACGTCGCCGATCGCGAAGCGCTGGAGGCGGCCGCGCGGAAGGCCGTCGAGCGCTGGGGCCGCATCGACACGTGGGTCAACGATGCCGGCGTGTCGATCTACGGCCGCCTGGACCAAGTGAGCGACGAGGACAACCGTCGGCTGTTCGAGACCAACTTCTGGGGCACGGTGAACGGGTCGCTGGTCGCCTTGCCGTACCTGCGCCGGCAGGGCGGTGCGCTGATCAACGTCGGCAGCGAAGTGTCGGATGCGGTGATACCGCTGCAGGGCATGTACGCGGCGAGCAAGCACGCAGTGAAGGGATTCACCGATGCGTTGCGCGTCGAGAGCGAACTGGTCGACAAGGCGCCCGTGGAGATCGTGCTGATCCAGCCCACGGCGGTCGATACACCGTATCCGCAGCATGCGGCGAACTACATGGCAGAGGAGCCGAAGCTGCCGACGCCGATGATCGAGCCCGAGGACGTCGCCGAGGCGATATTGAAAGCGGCGGAGGAAGGCGGCCGCGACATCAAGGTCGGCGCGATGTCGAAGATGAACACCCTGACGTCCAAGCTCGCCCCGAGCCTGGGCGATCGCCTGTCGGCGATGCAGGCCGGTCGCCAGCAGCGCGACACGTCCGCCACGCGCGACCGAGACGGCGCGCTGTACCGCGCCAGCGAGGACGGCCGGACGCACGGCACTCCGAACCTTTGAGGAAGGAGAACGACATGACGCGTGGACTGGGCGGCGAATCGCCGTCGAACGTGGAACGCTATCTCGCCGGCGTGCAGTACCCGGCCACCAAGGGCGACCTGCTGCAGGCGGCCCAGGCCAACGGCGCGCCGCGCGACATCATGCAGCTCATCGAGCAGATCGAGATGGACCGGTTCGGCGGGCCGCAGGATGTCATGAAGGGCTACGGCCGGCTGCACTGACCGGCCGTGCGGGCCTCGCCGGGCGTGCACAATAGCCGCATGCCCGACCGCGATGCCAACCCCCTGATCGTCGCCATATCCTCGAGGACGCTGTTCGACCTCGAGGAAGGCCACGACCTGTTCGAGCGCGAAGGCCTCGAGGCTTACGCCCACTACCAGCGCGGCCACGAGAACGACGTGCTCGCGCCAGGCGTGGCGTTTCCGCTCGTGCGCAAGCTGCTGCGACTCAACGAGGGCGCGCCGCCGGAGGCGCCGCGCGTCGAGGTGATCCTGATCTCGCGGAACTCGGCCGATACGGGCCTGCGCATCTTCAATTCGATCGCGCACCACGGGCTGTCGATCCGGCGTGCGGCGTTCAGCAACGGGGCGCCGCCGTATCCCTACATCCGGCCGTTCGGCGCCGACCTGGTCCTCTCGGCCCACGGGGAGGACGTGCGCGCCGCGCTCGACGCGGGCGTCGCGGCCGCGATGCTGCTGCCGTCGACCTCACCCTCCGTCGCCGCGGCAGCGGCCCGCAATCCGGACCAGCTGCGGATCGCCTTCGATGGCGATGCCGTGATCTTCGACGACGAGGGCGAGCGCGTCTCGCGCGAGGGCGGGCTGGCGGCCTTTGCCGAACACGAGCTGCGACGCGCCGGCGAGCCGCTCTCGGGCGGCCCGTTCCGCGGCTTCCTCGACGCGCTGCACCGCCTGCAGCAGGCGTTCCCGACGGGCGACGACGCGCCGATCCGTACCGCGCTGGTGACGGCGCGCTCGGTGCCGGCGCATGAGCGCGTCATCCGCACGCTGCGCGAATGGGGTATCCGGCTCGACGAGGCGCTGTTCCTCGGCGGACGACCCAAAGGCCCTTTCCTGCAGGCGTTCGGCGCCGACATCTTCTTCGACGACTCCGAGCACAACATCGTGTCGGCCCGCGACCACGTCGCCGCCGGCCATGTGCCGCACGGCGTCGCCAACCGGCCGCGCTAGGCGACCAGGCTCGCGACCAGTCGATCGACCGGCAGGCGCACGTCCGTCACGCGCCAGCGCACTCCCGTGCGGGTGAACACGAACACGATCGGCACGCCGTCGGCGTTCTGCACGGTGGCGGTGAAGCGCGAGGCGGATTCGTAGCGGTAGGACGCGTCGCGCAAGGGATCGAACTGGACGTCCGTCGGCGCCGCCGGATCGGCGGGGTAGCCCATCGCGCGACGCACCACGCTGCGTCCCTGCAGGATCGCGCCGATGCCGGCGGGTGTCGCAAGCGCGTCCACGACACCCGAGGTCATGGTCGCGGTCACCTGTCGGCCCAGCGCCTTGAGGCGGTCATCGGTACCCGGATCGCCCATCTTGCGCGCGAGGAAATCCTCGAGCTGGGCCTTGATGCTCGAGCGCACGAGATCGAAATCGACGTCGCGCCGCAGCGAGACCATGTCGCCGCGTTGCACGGCGTCGCTGATCGAGCGCGCGGTCAGGAACGGACCGGCGGCGACGTAACCGGCGAGCGCGAACACCACGAGCAAAACGAGTGCGAGAAGCTTCTTCATCGGTTCTCCGCGATCGGCGGTCAGCTTAGGCGGGACGCGTGAGCGGCGCGCGCAGGCGTCGACCGCACGGGTTCAGGCGATCTGCGCCTGCAGGTCGCGTCCCCAGGCATCGAGGCGGTCGAGCAGGTCGTTCACCCGCGCGTCGCCCGCATGCTGTGATCGCAGCTGGTCGACCTCCTCGAAGTAGGTCGGGAAGGAATATTCCGACCGCGACGTATCGGCAAGCCGCTCGCGGCGGTAGCCGTCCCAGCGCGCCTGCTCGCTGGCGTCGAGCGAATCCCGCCAGTTGCGCGCGCGATAGCGGAACAGCAGTTCCGGAAGGCGGGGGTCGGCGAAATGGAAGTCCGTCGCGCCGAGGTAGCGCGCCGGCGTGCCGCGGACGTCCGGGAAGCGCTGCCGGTCGCCGTCGGGCAGGAACCCGTCGTACAGCGAGGCATCGCAATCGGCCGCGCCGCGGTCGGGCATCGCGGCGTAGACACGGCGGACCTTCTCGACGATCTCGTCCGCGTGGGCGCGAAGGCGCGCGGCGTTGTCCTCGACGCGTCCGGCATCGATGCGCAGACGTGCGAGATCCTCGTCGCGCAGGTGGTTCCAGTCGACCAGGGCCGGGCAGCGGTTGAGGTGGACTTCCTTCAACGCGATGCGCTCCTCGCCCTCGGCCATTTCGTCCTGGCGCACGTAGAGCCGGCTCGCGATCGTTTCGGCCGAGGCCGACAGCAACTGGGTGGGGTCTTGCAGCAGGTCGTACACGATCACGCGGTTGCCGACCCGCGGATGTGGCGCGATCGGCAGCACCGGCGCGGCGCACAGCCGACTGGCCGGAAACCGCTGCGACACGTGCAGCACGGGCTTCATGGCGACCGCGTCCAGCAGGCTGCCCGCGAAGCGCTTGTCGCGCAGGCGCAGGCAGTACGCCCACAGCCGCGGCTGTGCGTCACGCAACCGTTTGGACAGCCCGATCAGCGCGCGCACGTCCGACAGCGCCTCGTGCGCGTCGCCAATGCGCACGCCGTTCGCGGTCGCGAGGCCTTCGAGGGTGAAGGACGGCGTGCCGTCCTCGCGGTAGACCCACTCGATGCCGTCGGGGCGCAGCGCATGCGCGAGGCGCATCACGTCCAGCAGGTCCCAGCGGCAATTGCCGCCGCGCCACTCCCGCTCGTAGGGGTCGTAGAAATTGCGGAACAAGCCGTGCCGGACGAACTCGTCGTCGAAGCGCAGCGAGTTGTAGCCGGCGGTGCACGTGCCCGGGCGCATCATCTGCTCGTGGATGCGCGCGAAGGCTTCGGCTTCGTTGACCCCGTGCTCGCATGCGTGCTGCGGCGAGATGCCGGTGATCAGGCTCGCGACCGGCGACGGCAGCAGGTCGTCGGCCGGCTTTACGTAGAAGCAGATCTCGTCGTCGACCGGATTGAGATCGGCGTCGGTGCGGATCGCCGCGAACTGCGCGATCCGGCTCCGCCGCGGGCAGGCGCCGAAGGTCTCGAGGTCGTAGAAGAGAAAGCTGTCGGTCACGCATCCGCTCCCAGCGGGGCGAGGCGCTCGACCACCCGCCGGTCGGCTTCGGCGCGGTCCACGCTGTCGAGGCTTTCGTGCCCACGCGTGAGTTCGGCGAGCAGCTCGCGCTGGATTTCGCCCCGTTCGAACGCGGTCGCGTAGGGGATGCGCATGAACGTGACCATCGAGTAGCGCGGCACGAACCGGTCGGGGTGTCGCGCCGCGAGCTCGCGCTCGAGGGCGCGTTGCAGCAGGAATTCGTCGTCGCCGACCCGATCGCGCATCTCGAGGTAGTTCTCCAGCGCCATCCGCTGGATGGCGCGCGCGTTCGGCAGGCGCTCGGCCTGGAACGCGGCGAACGCCTGCGCGCGATCGGGTGCGCGGTCCAGGTGCTCGGCGAGCGCGACGCAGTCCTCGAACGCGCAGTTCATGCCCTGGCCGTGGAACGGCACCATGGCGTGCGCCGCATCGCCGAGCAGCACGGCGTCGCCGCCAAGATGCCAGCGGTCGAGGTACAGCGTCGCCAGAAGGCCGGTGGGGTGCCCGTCGAAATCGCGTTCGAGCGACGGAATCAGCGGCGATGCATCGGCGAAATCGCGATCGAACAGGGCGCGCGCTTCGGCCCCGTCGCGTACGGTCTCGAAGCTGGGATCGCCGGTGTTCGGCAGGAACAGCGTGACGGTGAACGTGCGCTCGTCGTTCGGCAGCGCGATGCACATGTAGCGTCCACGCGGCCAGATGTGCAGCGCGTTCGGTTCGATGCGGAAGCCGCCGTCGCCGGCCGGCGGGATCTCGAGTTCCTTGTAGCCGTGGCCGAGGTTCTCGGTGCGGGCGCCGAGATCCGCGCGACCCGCCATCGCCTCACGCAGCGCCGAACCCGCACCGTCGGCGCCGACGAGCGACTCGAACGCGACCTGGTGCGAGGCGCCGTCGCGTGCGGTGAAGCGCGCGATGCGTGCGTCGAAATCGACCGATTCGAGCCCGCGGTCGAAGTGCAGCCTCACGCCCGATTGCTCCGCGATGTCGAGCAGCGCGATGTTCAGCTCGCCGCGATGCACCGACCAGATCACCTCGCTATCGTCGCGGCCATAACGCAGCAGCTCGGTGCGACCGTCGGGAAAGTGCACCATGCGGCCGCGCATCATCACGGCGTGTCGCATGACCGCCGTTTCGGCGCCGGCGAGGCGCAGTGCGTGGCGACCGCGCTCAGCGAGCGCGAGGTTGATGGAGCGGCCTCCCGCGTAACCGGCGACGCGCGGGTCGCCGCGCTTTTCGTACACGTCGACATCCCAGCCGCGGCGCGCCAGCAGCGTGCCGAGCAGGGCCCCGGCCAGGCCGGCGCCGATGAGGGTGATGTGGCGGCTGTTGTCGGTCACGGCGTCATCCGTCGGGCGTCGTCGGCCGAGTGTAGAGCGGGCCGCGGCGAATGCGTCGCGCGGCAGGGCCGACGCGCGGCGATGCGCGGCATCAGCGACGCCCGCACCGGCTCACGCCGCGTCCGCCGCCCATCGCTCGGTTTCCCGCGCGAAGCGCAGCACGTCCGCGTGTGTGTTGTAGAGCGGGGCAGGGGAGATGCGGATGACGTCCGGCTCCCGCCAGTCGCCCAGCACGCCGCGGTCGGCGAGGCGTTCGAACAGCGCGCGCCCCCGCTCGCGGCCGCCGTTCACGCGCAGCGACAACTGGCAGCCGCGCCGTGCCTCCTCGCGCGGCGTGACGACCTGCAGCACGTCGCCGAGGCGTGCATCGATGAGCCCCTCGAGGTAGCCCGTCAGCGAGCGCGACTTGGCGCGAAGTGCCGGCATTCCCGCGCGATCGAACAGGTCCAGGGACGCGCGCAGCGGCGCCATCGACAGGATCGGCGGGTTGCTGAGCTGCCAGCCGTCCGCGCCCGCGGCCGGCACGAAGTCGGGCCCCATCCGGAAGCGCGTGGCGGGATCGTGCCCCCACCAGCCGGCGAAGCGAGGCAGGTCCTCGCGCGCATGGCGCTCGTGCACGAAGGCACCGGCGACCGCACCCGGGCCGGAGTTCACGTACTTGTAGTGACACCAGGCGGCGAAGTCGACGCCGCTGTCGTGCAGCGCGAGCTCGAGATTGCCGACACCGTGTGCCAGGTCGAAGCCGCAGAGCGCGCCGGCGCGGTGGGCGAGCGTCGCGATCGCCTTCAGGTCGAAGGCCTGGCCGGTGCGGTACTGCACGCCCGGCCACAGCACCAGCGCGAGGCGGTCGCGGTGGGACTCGATGGCGCGCTCGATCGCGGCCATCGAGATCGTGCCGTTCGGCTCGTCCGCCTGGACCTCGATGAGGTCGGTGCCCGGGTCGAAGCCGTGGAACGCGACCTGCGATGCCGTGGCATGGCGATCGGAGGGGAACGCGCCCGCCTCGATCAGGATCGCCGGGCGCTCGGGCGTCGGTCGGTAGAAGCTGACCATGAGCAGGTGCAGGTTGGCGGTCAGCGTGTTCATGGCCACGACCTCGAGCGGCTTGGCGCCGACGAGGCGCGCGAGCGGCTCGCGTACCAGCTCGTGGTAGCCCATCCACTGGGCCTTGCCGGTGAAGTGGCCTTCGACCGCTTCCTCCTCCCATTTGCGCAGCACGGTCTCCACGTGCGCGCGTGCGCCGCGCGGCTGCAGGCCCAGCGAATTGCCGACGAAGTACGCCATGGGCGCGCCGTCGTGGCGCGGAATGAGGAACTCGTCGCGGAACGCGCGCAGCGGATCGGCCGCGTCGAGCGTCGCGGCATGCGCGTCGGAAAAAAGGTCGGTCATCGGATTCAGGCGAAGCGGGAGGAAGGCAGGCCGAGCCAGTCGAGCGCGGTGCGATGGTAGAGCCGCTGCTGCTCATCGTCCGACAGGCCGAGCGCGGCGATGCCGGCGCCCGGTTCCTGCTCGCCGAGCGGGAACGGATAGTCGGTGCCGAGCATCACGCGGTCGACGCCGCAGGTATCGAGCAGGTAACGCAGCGCACGCGGGTCGGCGACCCACGAATCGAAGAACAGCCGCGACAGGTAATCGCGCGGATTGCGCGGGTTGTCGGTGGCCACGAGGTCGGGCCGCATGTTGAAGCCGTGCTCGATGCGGCCGATGGTGTACGGGAACGAGCCGCCGCCGTGCGCGAGGCAGACCTTCAGTTTCGGCAGGCGTTCGAGCACGCCGCCGAAGATCAGGCTGCAGGCCGCGCGCGACTGCTCGGCGGGCATGCCCACCAGCCAGGGCAGCCAGTATTTCGGCATCGACTCGCTCCCCATCATGTCCCACGGGTGCACGAGGATCGCCGCGCCGAGCTCAGAGGCCGCCTGGAAGAACTCGAACAGCTCCGGCGCGTCGAGGTTCCAGTCGCCGATGTGGCTGCCGATCTGCACGCCCTGCAGGCCGAGCTGATCCATGCAGCGCTCGAGCTCCTGCACCGCGAGCCGCGGCGACTGCAGCGGCACGGTGCCGATGCCGGCGTAATGGCGCGGGTAGTCGTTCACCGCCTGCGCCATGTGGTCGTTGAGCGCCTGGTGCAACTCGAGCGCGTGCTGCGGCTTGGCCCAGTAGCTGAACATCACGGGCACGGTGCTGATGACCTGCACCTGCACGCCGAAGCGCGCGTAGTCGTCGACGCGTTCCTGCGGATCCCAGGTCTTGCTGAAGATCTCGCGGAAGAACCGGCCGTCCTTGTAGATGCGGTGGCGGCCGTCCTCGGTGTGGTGGATCACCGGGAAGCGCGGATCACCGTACTTGCGGGCGAGGTCGGGCCAGTCGCGCGGCAGGTAGTGCGCGTGGGTGTCGATCTTGAGCATGCGTCAGGTGATGTCCGCTTCGGAATCCGCCTGCAGCTCGTACCGGCTCGGCCGCGGGGTGAGGTGGCCGCACGTCGCGCAGGTGCGCAGCGCGTCGTCGCGGTAGAAGCGCTCGAACACGCGGAAGAAGTCCTGCTCGATGTCGACGAGGTGGAAGAATTCCTCGTAGAGCTTGGTATTGCACCGTTCGCAGAACCACATCAGCGCGTCGTTCTCGTGGTCGAGCCGCCTGCGCTCGATCACCAGCCCCACGCCGCCCGCGCTGCGCTGCGGGCTGTGCGGCACGCGAGGCGGCAGGTAGAACATCTCGCCGGCGCGGATCGGGATGTCGCGCACCTCGCCGTCTTCCTGGATGCGCAGCACCATCTCGCCCTCGAGCTGGTAGAAGAATTCCGGCCCGTCCTCGAAGTGGTAGTCGGTGCGCGCGTTCGGGCCGCCCACCACCATCACGATGTAGTCGCCGTCGACGATGCACTTGTTGCCCACCGGCGGCTTCAGCAGCTCGCGGTGCTCGTCGATCCAGCGCTGCAGGTCGATGGGGCCGGGCAGGCTCATTTGCGCAGCGCCGCCACGCACTTCATCTCGACGGCGATCGGCGTGGGCAGGAAGCTCACCCCGACGGTCGTACGGCAGGGCGCCTTCGCCGGATCGGGGAAGTATTCCGCCCAGATCTCGTTGAAGACGCGGAAGTCGTGCGGCAGGTCGGTGAGGTAGACGGTGACGTCGACGAGATCCTGCAGCGTCGCACCGGCGGCCTCGAGCACCGCGCGCACGTTGCGGAATACCGCGCGGCACTGCGCCTCGATGTCGTAGCTCATCAGCTTGCCCTGCGCGTCGCGCACGTCGCCGCTGACCTGGTTGGTATCGGGATCGCGCGGGCCGATGCCCGACAGGATCAGCATGTCGCCCACACGGCGCGCGTGCGGGTACGAGCCTACGGCGCGGGGGGCGTGGTCCTTCAGGATGATGCTGTCGCTCATGCGGTTCGCTCCGGTGAATCGAGGTGGGCCAGGGCCCTCCAGTAGGCCTCGGCGATCGTGTCGGTGGCGCCGACGTGCAGCCCGAGGTCGCGGACGAGACCGTCCTCCAGCCGGTAGACCCAACCGTGGACCGTGACGTCCTGACCGCGCGCCCAGGCGTCGTGCAGGACCGTCGTCTGGCAGACGTTCACCACCTGCTCGAGCACGTTCAGCTCGCACAGCCGGTCGTGCTGCGCTTGGACGTCGGGCAGCGGCGACAGCTTGGCGCCGTGTTTGTCGGCCACGTCGGCGACGTGCCGCACCCAATTGTCGGCCAGCCCCAGTCGCCTCTGCGTCAGCGCCGCGAGCACGCCGCCGCAGCCGTAGTGCCCGACGACAAGGATGTGCCGCACCTTCAGCACGTCCACCGCGAACTGGATCACCGACAGGCAGTTGAGGTCGGTGTGCACCACCACGTTCGCGATGTTGCGATGGACGAAGACCTCGCCCGGCGCCATGTCGATGATCTGGTTGGCGGGCACGCGCGAATCGGAGCAGCCGATCCACAGGAACTCGGGGGCCTGCTGTTGCGAAAGCTGGGCGAAGAAGCCCGGCTGTTCCGCTTCGACGCGGGCGGCCCATTCGCGGTTGCGATGCAGCAGGTCGGTGAGGGTTTCCGTCACTCGCAGTTCTCCAGGCAGATGCCGACGTTCTTGGGTTCGGTGAAGAAGCGCATCGCCTCCCAGCCGCCTTCGCGGCCGAGTCCGGAGGCGCCGGCGCCGCCGAACGGCGTGCGCAGGTCGCGCTGCATCCAGGTGTTGATCCAGACCATGCCGACGCGCAGCGCGGCGGCGAGGCGGTGCGCGCGGCCGACGTCGCGCGTCCAGACGGAGGCCGAGAGGCCGTAGTCGCCCGTATTGGCGAGCGCGAGCGCCTCGGCCTCGTCGTCGAAGGCCTGCACCGTCACGATCGGGCCGAAGATTTCCTCGCGGTTGGTCGCGCACCCGGCGTGAAGGCCGTCGATGACCGTCGGCTCGACGAACCAGCCCTCGCGAGCGAGTGCACGGCCGCCGCTGACGACGCGGCCACCTTCATCGACCGCCCGCGCGATCGCCGCGACGACCTTGTCGAACTGCGCCTGCGACACCAGCGGGCCCATCGCCGTCGCCTCGTCGAGCGGATCGCCGACCCGCAGTGCCTGCGCGCGCTCGACGAACGCAGCGAGGAACTCATCATGGATCGAGCGCTCCAAGAGAAGGCGCGATCCGCAGAGACAGATCTGCCCGCTGTTCTGGAAGGCGGAGCGCACCAGCACGTCGAGGTGTGTGCGCCACGGGCTGTCGGCGAACACGAGCGTCGCGTTCTTCCCGCCGAGCTCCAGCGAGACCTTCTTCAGTAGCGGCGACGCCAGCCCGGCGATGCGGCGCCCCACGGCCGTGCTGCCGGTGAAGGTGACGGCCTTGACGTCCGGATGCACGACCAGCGGTTCGCCGGCATCGGGCCCTCGGCCGTGCACGATGTTCAGGACGCCCGCGGGAAAGCCGATGCCCGCCGCGATCTCGCCCAGCAGCGTGGCGGTCCACGGCGTGATCTCGGACGGCTTGGCGACGACCGTATTGCCTGCGGCGAGCGCGGGCGCGATCTTCCAGGTCAGCAGGTAGAGCGGCAGGTTCCAGGGCGAGATCGCCGCGACGACGCCCAGCGGCGAGCGCAACGTGTAGTTCAGGCCGGCCTCGCCGTGGTGGGACTCGCTTGCGAATTGCGTCGCCGCGTGGGCGAAGAACCGCAGGTTGGCGATCGCGCGCGGGATCTCGATTTCGCGTGCCAGCCTGAGCGGCTTACCGCTGTCGCGCGCTTCGGCCGAGGCCAGCGCCGGCGCGTGGTCCTCCAGCGCCGAGGCGAGGCGTTCGAGCCAGCGGGCGCGCTCGCTGGGACGCAGCGCCGACCAGGCGGGAAAGGCCTCGCGCGCGGCCGCAACCGCCGCGTCCACCTCGGCCGCCCCGCCGGCCGCCACGTGCGCGTATACGCGGCCCGTCGCCGGCTCGTGCACGTCGAGCCGGTCACCGTCCTTGGACGGTGTCGACCTGCCTGCGATCCAGTGGTTCAGCTCCATGCCCGAAGCTTAGCGGACGCGCCCGCGCCCGCCCGTCAGATCGATTGCATCCGGCCGCCGTCGACCGCCAGGCTCACGCCGTTGACGTAGCCGGCCGCGGGCGAACAGAGGAACGCGATGGCGGCGGCTACCTCGGCGGGCGAGGCGAAGCGGCCCGCCGGCACGGTGCGGCGCATCGCGTCGGCGACTTCCGCCTCCGACTGGCCACCGGTGCGCGCACGGTCGGCGAGGATCTGCGACAGGCGCGCGGTCTCGGTGTAACCCGGCAGCACGTTGTTGACGGTGATCCCGTCGGCGGCCAGCTCGCGCGACAGCGTCTTGGCCCAGCTCGCCACGGCGCCGCGGATCGTGTTCGACACGCCCAACCCCGCGATCGGCTCGCGCACCGACGTGGAGATCACATTGACGATGCGGCCCCAGCGTTCGCCGCGCATGCCCGCCAGGACCGCCTGCACCAGTACCTGGTTGGCGAGCAGGTGCCGGCCGAACGCGTCGCGGTAGGCGTCGAGCGTCGCCGCGTGAGCGGGCCCACCCGGCGGCCCCGCCGTGTTGTTGACGAGAATCCCGACCGCTTTGCCAGCGGCGAGGCCGCGCACCTTCGCGTCCAGCTCGTCGAGCTGCGAGACGTCCGCCGAGATCGAGCCGTGCTGCTGAGCGCCGCGCACGGGCAACTGCGCGACGGCGGCTTCGAGCGCGTCCGGTCGGCGCGCGAGGAGGGTGACGTCGGCGCCGAGCAACGCGAGTTCCAGCGCCGCGGCCCGTCCGATGCCTTCGGACGCGCCGCAGACGAGCGCGTGGCGGCCGGTGAGATCCAGATCCATTGCAGGCTCCTTGTCGGGGGCGGTCTTCGGATTGCCTTTCGCGACGCAGCGCGCGACGCGCGGTTCCGGTCGCGCCGTTACTGGCGCTTGGGCAGCTTGACGATCATCCGCCCGCGCAGCGCGTCGTCGTCGCCGGGCGCCGGCGGCACCAGGGTGTCGAGGTCGATCCCGCGCACATTTGCATCTTCCTGGTCGAGGCCGTCGAGCGAGACGAATTCGGCGTCCATCAGTGCGGCGCGCGCGCTGTCCTCGCTGTCGTACGGCAGCGTCGCGCCGTCGCAGTCGAAGACTTCGGCCGTTCCCGCTTCCCTTACGCGCAACCTCGCCCAGATGAGCGTGTCGCCCGCCGTCGCCAGCCACCATTCGTCGCGCATCTCAGCCTCCGATCCAGTACGACACGAGCCACAGGATCCACGCCGCGAGCAGCGCGCCGATGATCGTGAAAAGCGAGACGCGCGCCGGTGTCGCGAGGCCGCTGAGGCTCGGATCCGGGGTGCGACGGTACTCGCCGCGCAGCAGCCACAGCCAGGCGCGCGCGCGGAAGAACGGGCTTGCGCCGAGCTCGCTGACGAGCTGCGGGTGGCGATCGCGGATGTGCACGAGTGCGAGCGGCCAGAAGATCACCAGCGCCGTCGCACCGCCGATCGCCACGCCCACGAAGCAGAGGGCGAGGAACAGGATCATCAGAATTCCGCCTGGCCCGGCGCGCGCGGGTAGGGGATCGCGTCGCGGATGTTCGACAGCCCGCAGACGTAGACGACCAGCCGCTCGAAGCCGAGGCCGAAACCGGCATGCGGCACGGTGCCGTAACGGCGGAAGTCGCGATACCAGCCGTAGTGCTCGGCGTCGAGGCCGAATTGCGCCATGCGCTTGTCGAGCACGTCGAGGCGCTCTTCACGCTGGCTGCCGCCGATGATCTCGCCGATGCCGGGCGCGAGCACGTCCATCGCGGCGACGGTCCTTCCATCGTCGTTGAGGCGCATGTAGAACGCCTTGATGTGCTCGGGATAGTTCATCACCACGACCGGTCGGCCGACGTGCTGCTCGGTCAGCCAGCGCTCGTGCTCGGTCTGCAGGTCCAGTCCCCATTCGACCGGGAAATCGAACTTGACGCCGGACTTCTGCAGCAGTGCGATCGCGTCCGAGTACTCGATGCGCTCGAACGGCGCATTGATGAACGCCTCGAGGCGGGTGATCGCGTCCTTCTGCACCCGCTCGGCGATGAAGGCCATGTCGTCGCCGCGCTCGTCGAGCACCGCGCGGAACAGATACTTCAGGAAGTCCTCCGCGACGTTCGCATCCTCGACGAGGTCGGCGAACGCGATTTCCGGCTCGATCATCCAGAACTCGGCCAAGTGGCGCGTGGTGTGGGAGTTCTCCGCGCGGAACGTCGGGCCGAACGTGTAGACCTTGCTGAGCGCGAGGCAGTAGGCCTCGACGTTGAGCTGGCCCGACACGGTCAGGAACGCCTCCTTGCCGAAGAAGTCGCGATCGAAGTCGACGTTGCCCTTGGCGTCGCGCGGCAGGTTGGCCATGTCGAGCGTGGACACCCGGAACATCTGGCCCGCGCCTTCGGCATCGGACGTGGTGATGATCGGCGTGCTGATCCAGAAGTAGCCGCGCTCGTGGAAGAAGCGATGCACGGCCTGGGCGAGCGTGTTGCGGATGCGCGTGACCGCGCCGAACAGGTTGGTGCGTGGGCGCAGGTGCGCGACCTCGCGCAGGAACTCCAGCGAGTGCGCCTTCGGCTGGATCGGATAGGTTTCCGGGTCCTCGACCCAGCCGACGACTTCGATCGCCGATGCCTGGATCTCGAACGCCTGGCCCTGGCCCTGCGACTGCACGAGCGTGCCGGTCGCCACCACCGCGCAACCGGCGGTAAGGCGCTTGACCTCGGCTTCGTAGTTCGGAAGGTCGGCGGGCGCCACCACCTGGATCGGCGCGAAGCAGGAGCCATCGCTGACGTTGACGAAGCTCAGCCCCGCCTTGGAGTCGCGCCGCGTGCGGACCCAGCCGCGCACCGTGACCTCACCGCCCGCCGGCACCTTGCCCGCGAGCGCCTGCTCGACGCTCATGATCGTCATGCGCTGACTGTCCGTCCTGACTTGAAATGCGGGCCCG
>NZ_SMRQ01000053.1 GCF_004359965.1 Cognatilysobacter segetis
GCTCGGCCCCGGTGCGACACGCCGCGAGGCTCACCAGATCAGATCGTCCGGCACGTCGAAGCGCGCGTAGTACGCGTCGTCGTCGCTCATCGCGGGCGGCGGCGACGGCGCGGCCTCGGCATGGTCGAGCACGATCATCGACGCGTCGCGGGCGCGCACCTTGTCGGCGGCGGCGCGCGGCAGCAGCGCGTAGCCGTCGTCGAGGCGCGCGATGACCAGCGCACCGGTGGCGAGCTGCGCCCGCTGCGCCGCGCCGACCGGCAGCGCACGGATCGCCTTGCCGTCGACGAAGCGGTACTCGATCTCGCCGTCGCCCCGCACGCGCTGCGTGTCGACGATCTGCCGCGCCTGCGCGCGCCGTTCGCGCGCGTGTGCCTGCGCGTTGCGCTCGGCGGCCAGCGCACGGTCGCGCTCCGCGCGCTCCGCACGCGCGCGTTCGGCCTCGCGCTGCTCCTCGCTCGGCGCCGGCGGCGCCTTGCCCTGCCGCTGCTTGGCCTGCTCGCGCGCGACCTGCGCGACCTGGGACTTCTTGACCAGCCCGGCCTTGAGCAGCTGGTCCTGTAGGGGATTTCGCATGCCCGCAGTTTAGCGGGCGGCCGTGCACGGCCGCGCAGGACGGGAAGCTGACCTGCATCAACGTCGCGGCGCGCGCCCGGCGCAAGCTGGACGCCCGCCCTTGGAGACAGGCTCATGCCCACCTTCATCACCCAAGGCCGCTACACGCCCGACGCCGTGCGCGGCATGCTGCAGAACCCCGAAGACCGCGCGCAGGCCATCGCGGAGCTGTTCGAGCAGTCCGGCGGCAAGCTGATCGGCTACTACATGACGTTCGGCGACCACGACTTCGTGGTCATTTCCGAAGGCCCGCTCGAAGGCGTCGCGGTCTCCACGGTCGTCGTGGAGGCGATGGGCGAAGTGACCGACCTGCAGACCTCGCTCGCGATCAGTTCCACCGAAATGAAGGATGCCTTGGGACGCGCCGGGGCGATCGCATCGCGCTTCCGCACGCTCGGCGGGGCCATGCCGCGGGCCGTCGCGTCGCCGTGATGCGGGCGCGGCGACGCCCACCGCCGCCTAGCGCTCGTAGCGGTAGACGTGCACGTCGCGCTGCGGGAACGGGATCGCGATGCCGGCCGCGTCGAACGCCTTCTTGATGCGCTCGAGCATGTCGCACTTCACGTCGAACCAGTCGCCGTTGGCCGTGTGGCAGCGGATGCCGAGGTCGACGCTGTTGTCGGCGAGCGCATAGACGCGCACGTCGGGTGCCGGCTCGGCGAGCACGCGCGGGTCGGCGCGCATTACGGCGAGCGCGGCCGCGCGCGCCGCGTCGATGTCGGCGTCGTAGGCGATGCCCACCACCAGTTCCACCCGCCGCATCGTGTCCGGCGTCATGTTGATGATCGAATGCGTGGTGACGAGGCTGTTGGGCAGCACGATCGTCTGGTTGTCGGCGCCGCGCAGGCGCGTCTGGAAGATGCTGATCTCCTCGACGCGCCCGCTCTCGCCGTTGATGTTCACGACGTCGCCGGCGCGGAACGGCTTGAGCGTGACCAGCATGACGCCCGAGGCGATGTTCGACAGCGAATCCTTGAGCGCGAGGCCGATGGCCAGCCCGGCCGCGCCGAGCACCGCGAAGGCCGAGGTCATCGGCACGTCGAAGACGCTGAGCACGGTGAGCGCGAGCAGCACCAGCAGCACCACGTAGACGACCTTGCGCAGGAACGCGGTGGCCGTGGCCTCGACGTTCGCGCGCACCAGCGCACGGTCGACGAGGCCCGCCAGCGCCCGCGCCAGCCGCAGGCCGATCACCAGGATCAGCAGGCCGGCGACGCACTTGAGCCCCCATTCGAGCAGGAACGTGCGCCAGTGGATGTCCTGGAGCGAGTCGAGCCACTGCATGTGTCGTTGTCCCCCGTGCATGCCGTCGCGGCAGGCGGACATTCTAGGAAACCCGACGCGTGCGTTCGTCGCGCGCACGGCGTGCGAGATCAGGGCGCGGGCGGCGCCTCGTCATCGGGATGGCGCAGGCGCCAGGCCGCGAGCCGGGCCTCGTAGTGCGCCCGCTGCTCCTCGTAGGCGTCGAGCACGCAGACACTGCAGCCGCCGCCACAGCAGTCGCCGGGCAGCGGCTTGTCGGGCGGGAGCGGGCGGGGATCGGACGTCGCGGTCACCCCTCCGAGATCCGGCCGCGACGGCCGCGTTTCAAGGCGCTCCCGGGCCGGCGGGGTTGCCTGCGGCTGGCGCCGCGACGCGCGCCTCGACGAGCAGGCGCCGGCCCGGGTAGTCCACGACGATCCGGCGGTCGCCCAGCAGGTCGAGGCCGAGGATCAGGCCCGGCCCGTCGGCCAGGCCCATCGGCTCGAACACGGGCAGGTCGGCGACGCGCAGGCGCGGCGCCTCGAACGCGACCGCGCCGGCCTCGACCTTCCGGAACGCCGCGGTGTCGAATTCGATGCGATGCGCGGTCGCGCCGCCCGACGACGCGCCGCGCGCGAGCCCGGCCGCCCCGGGCGCGAGTCCGGCCTGCCGCGCGGCGTGCCAGTTGACGTAGCTGTGCCGCGCGCCGGTGTCGAGCACGGCGGTGACGGGGCGTCCGTCCACCTGCACGTCCAGCAGCACGAAGCCCGCGTCCGGCAGCAGGCGGATCGGCAGCACCGTCCAGCCCGTGCGCGTGGCCGGCACGGTGCCCGGTGCATGCAGGCCGAAGCGGCCCGCGGCGAAGTCGAATTCCACCACCCGGTCGCCGAACACGTCGCGCCCGAGGATGCCCGCCAGCCCGTCGCCGTGCGCCACGCCGTCCGGAAGCCCGGTGGCGAGCACGCCGTCGACGCGCACGCCGGCGACGGTCAGCGCCGGCAGTCGGTAGCGCTCGATCGCCTGCGCGCCGCCCACGCCGACCAGCTGCGCCTGCGCGCCCGGTTCGGGCGACAGCGCGAGGCTGCGCCGCGCGGGGCCGTACACCGCCGTGGTGCTGGCACCGGTGTCGACGATGAAGCGTTGCGGGGCATGGCCGTCGAGCTGCACGCGCACCGCGGCGTGTCCGGCGTCGGTGCGTTCGAGCGGCTGCACGCCGGCGGACGCGACGGGCGACAGGACGGCGAGCAGCAGGGCGAAGGAGGCGAGCGTCTTCATGGGCGTGTCCAACGGAGAGACCGCGACATGCTGCGCGGTGCGCGTACCGCCGTGATGTACGGAAAGTGCGCGTGACCATCGACAGGGAGCCGCGCGACGCGGTCACGCTAGGCTGCCCGCATCGATCGTCGCGGAGTCCGCCATGCGCCTGCTGCTCACCGTCCTGCTCGCCGCGGCCGCCCTGCAGGCGCCGGCGCAATCGCTCGCGCTGGTCGGCGCGAAGGTCTATCCCTCGCCGCAGGCCGCGCCCATCGAGAACGCCACGGTGCTGGTGCGCGACGGCGTGATCGCGCGCGTCGGCAGCGGCCTCGAGGTGCCGGCCGGCTATCGCGTGGTCGACGCACGCGGCGACGTCGTCGTCGCCGGTTTCTGGAACAGCCATGTGCACCTGCTGCCCGAGCCGTACCGGGGCGCGGCGACGCGGCCGGCCGCGACGCTCGCGCAGGCGCTGGAAGCGAACTTCACCCGCTGGGGCTTCACCACCGTGTTCGACACCGCGTCGCTGCCCGGCGATGCGCTCGCGCTGCGCGCGCGCATCGATCGCGGCGACGTGGCAGGCCCGCAGATCCTCACGGTCGACGCGCCGTTCTTCCCCGCCGGCGGCACGCCGATCTACATCAAGGACCTGCTCGAACGCCTGAAGGTGCCGAGCTTCGAAGTGGCGGACGCGGCGCAGGCGCGCGAGCGCGCGTCGCGCCAGCTCGAGGCCGGCGCCGACGGCGTCAAGGTGTTCGCGGGCGCGATCGTCGGCGGCGCGGTCGGCGTGCTGCCGATGGACGTGTCGATCGCGCGTGCCGTCGTCGACACGGCGCATGCACGCGGCAAGCCCGCGTTCGCGCATCCGAGCGACCTCGCCGGCCTGCAGGTCGCGATCGACAGCGGCGTCGACGTGCTGGCGCACACCACCACCAACGGCATGCCAGGGCCCGACGCGCTGGTGCGCACCGTCGTCGACCGCCGCATGGCGCTGATCCCGACGCTCATGCTGATCGAGGTCGAAGTGCGCAACGAAGGCCTGCCGCCGCGCGCCGGCGACGCGATGCTCGCCGCCGCCTCGCAGCAGCTGAAGGCCTTCCACGCCGCCGGCGGGCAGGTGCTGTTCGGCACCGACGCGGGCTACATCGACGTCTACGACCCGACGCGCGAGTACCGGCTGATGGCCGCGGCCGGCCTCGACTGGCGCGCGATCCTGGCGAGCCTCACCACCGCACCGAGCGAGCGCTTCGGGCAGGCCGCGCGTCGCGGCCGCGTGGCCGAGGGCATGGCGGCCGACCTGGTGGTGCTGCGCGGCGATCCGGCGGTCGACATCGATGCGTTGGACCGCGTGCGCATGACGCTCCGCGGCGGACGCGTCCTGTACGACGCCGGCACCGCGCCGGCAGCATCGACGCGCTGACGGCGCACGACCGTACCGCGGCGGTCAGGCGGTCGCGGCGCCGCGCCGGCCGGTCGCGATCTGCCGCAACGCGTTCTCGAACACCTCGACGGGCTGTCCGCCGGAGACGAGATACTCGCGGTCGAAGATGATCGCCGGCACCGACTGGATGCCCGCGCGCAGGAACATCTGTTCGTCCGCGCGCACCTCGTCGGCGTAGTCGTCGGAAGCGAGGATCGCCCGCGCGCGCGATTCGGACAGGCCGACGCCGGCGGCGATGCGCGCGAGCGTCGCCGCATCGCCGACGTCCTCGCCATCTGTGAAGTAGGCGCGCAGCAGTGCGTGCTTGAGCGGCAGCTGGCGACCTTCCTCCGCCGCCCAGTGCAGCAGGCGATGCGCATCGAAGGTGTTGTAGATGCGCGAGCGCGCGCCGGTGGCGAAGTCGACGCCCACCTCCGCGCCGCGTTCGCGCAGGCGCGACCGGTTCTGCTCCAGCTGCGCGGGCCCGAGCCCGTACTTGCGCCCCAGGTGCTCGTCGATGGCCTCGCCGCCGGGCGCCATGTCGGGGTTGAGTTCGAACGGCTGCACGTGCAGCTCCACCGCGACCTCGTCGCCCAGCCGCGCGATCGCCTGCTCCAGCGACGCCAGGCCGATCGCGCACCACGGGCAGACGATGTCGGACACGAAATCGATGCGGACCGGAACGGGAACGGACGGCGTGCTCATGGCGATGGACCGGCGCGGACGGGACGCACGATCAGACCATGTTTCGCGTTCGCCGACGGTGACCGTGGGGGCCGTCGCGCAACGAAAAGGCCCCGGATGCCGGGGCCTTTCGCCTGAAGCGGTCGATGCCGATGGGTGGCGCGTCAGTGCCTGGTCGCGCCCGCCGAGCCGTCCTCGTCGGTGGCGGGCTGCAGGCCCATCGCCACGTCCTCGAGTTCGGCGATCTCCGCCTCGATCGCCTCGTGCAGCTCGCCCGCGCGGACCATCAGGTCCTCGATGCGCTCGGCCTGCTTGAGCTTCTTCAGTTCGCTGTCGAACAGCAGCCACTGCGTGGTCAGGCGCTCGACGTTGTTCTTCGAGTAGTGACGCATCTCCTTGAGCTGCGTCAGCGTGTCGTTGACGTGATCCAACGGCGTCTTGGTGTCCGCGGACATTGCGACCTCCTACATGGGTGGTGACGCAAGCAGCATTGACCACCGCGCCTGTCCCGCAGCGGAACGGCGGTGTGCGCGTTCGGGTTCGTGATACCTGTGTGTTGTTGCTGACGCTGGCGTTGCACGCGTCGCGACACCTCACAATCAACGCGACTAGGCCTTGTGAACACCGCGTGGACGCCCCGTGAAGCCGGTGGGCAATACTCGCCGGTATCGATCTTCAGGGGGATCGTGCATGGTGCGGTGGCGTGGAAGGTACCGGTGGCAGCGTGGCCTGCCGTGGCTGTTCGCCGCGGCGCTCCTGCTGGCGGGACTTCCGACGCACGTCGCCATGGCGCAGGCGCGGGGCGCGGATCGCGCCGTGCGCTTCCAGGCCGACCACGACTACCCGCCTTTCAGTTTCGTCGACCCGGCCACCGGACCGTCGGGCTACGACATCGATCTGTTCCGTGATGCCGCGCGCCGCGCCGGCCTCCGGGCCGACATCCGGCTCGATGACTGGCTCGCGGTGCAGACGCGTCTGTCGGCCGGCACGATCGACGTGGTGCCGATGCTCGTCACGCCCGAGCGCCAGCAGCGGCTGCTGTTCTCGCAGCCCTACCTGCAGCGCCACCACCTGGTGTTCGGTCGTCGCGGCGACCGCTTCGTCGCCTCGCTCGACCAGCTCGCCGGCCGGCGCGTCGCGGTGCAGCGCGCGGGCCGCGCCTGGCAGGCGATGACCGCGGTGCCCGGCGCGCGGATCGTGCTGGTCGACAAGGAAGGCGACACGCTGCGCGGGGTGGCCGACGGTCGCGCCGACGTCGCGGTGGCGCCATCGAACACGGCCTTCTACGCACGGCGCCGGTTCCACATCGACGACGTCGTGCCGCTCAGCCCGCCCGTGCTGGGCAGCGACTACGCGTTCGCGATGCCGCCCGATCGCTTCGACCTCAAGCGCCGTCTCGATGCCGGGCTGCAGGAAACGATCCGCAGCGGCGCGGCGGACCGCATCTACCTGCGCTGGCTCGGCGACCTGACGCCCGCGTCGGAGAGCTACCGCTCCGGCATGCTGGTCGCGCTGTGGGTCGTGCTGCCGCTCGCGGGCATCGCGCTGTTCTTCCTGCTGCGCTGGTTGCGCATGCGGCGGCTGGCCGCCACGGCGATGCACTCGCAGCGCAATGCCGAAGACGAAGCGCTGCGCCTGCTCCACCACGACCCGGTGACCGGCGTGTTCAACGCGGCGGGCCTGCGCGAACGACTCGGCGAGCGCGTGGCACGGGCGACGCCGTTCGGGCTGGTGCGCATCGACCTGCTCGACCTGCACCTCACCGAATCGATCACCGGCCACGCGTTCACCGACGACCTGCTGCGCGAGCTCGGCGACCGGCTCGCCACGCGCAGCGGCCGGCCGGTGGTGGCGAGCGTCGGGCGCGGCACGTTCTACCTGGTCTGCCACGACGCGGTGGACGGGCCGACCGCCGCTGCGGCGATGGACGAGCTGCTCGCGCTGGCCTCGCGCCGCGTCGAGATCGACGGCGTGCCGCTCGACCCCAGCTGCGCCGCCGGCACCGCGCTGTTCCCGCTGCACGCGGAGCAGGCCGGGCCGCTGATGCGCGCGGCCACCATTGCCTGCACCGCCGCGGCCGCGATGCCGGGCTCCGGGGTGGTGTACACGCCGGCGCTCGACCCCGACCCGCGCAACCTCACGCTGCTGACCGACCTGCGCCGCGCGATCGCCGACCGCAGCCTCGGCTTCGCGCTGCAGGCGAAGTTTGACCTCGCCTCGGGCAAGGTCTGCGGCGCCGAGATGCTCGTGCGCTGGACGCATCCCGAGCACGGCCCGCTGCCGCCCAGCCATTTCGTGCCGCTCGCCGAGCGCACGCAGGTGATCGGCGAGATGACGCTGTACCTGATCGACCACGCGGTGGCGCTGTGCCGCCAGTGGACCGGCCACAAGCTGTCGATCGAGCTCGCGGTGAACGTGTCGGCGAACGACCTGGTCGACCCGCGCGTGGTCGCCGGCATCGTCGAGCAGGTGCGCGAGGCGCCGGGCTGCCTGGTGCTCGAAATCACCGAGACCGCGGTGATGCGCGATGCCGAGCGCGCGCTCGCCGCGGTGCGCGAGCTGCGCTCGCACGGCGTGCGCATCTCGCTCGACGACTTCGGCACCGGCAACGCCTCGCTCACCTACCTCCGCCAGTTGCGGCCGGACGAGGTCAAGATCGACCGCACGTTCATCGCTGGCGTGATCGGGTCGGAAACGGACCGCGCGATCGTGCGCTCGACGATCGAACTGGCGCACAGCCTCGGTGCGAAGGTCACCGCCGAGGGCGTGGAGGACGAGGAAACGCTGGACTGGCTGCGCCGCGTGGGCGCCGATTCGGCGCAGGGCTTCGGGCTCGCGCTGCCCGAGCCGGTCGCGCTCTTCCACCGACGCGTGGGCTTCGACGCAGGCGCCGCCGACGCGTGAAGCAGGATCGTTCGCCCCGCATGCCGGCGTCGCTGCCGTCCCTCACCGATGCCTGGAACCGCCTGACGGCGAGCGCCGGCATGGCGCTGCTGTTCGGCGTCGAATACAAGCGCCGCATGCGCCTGCTGCAGTGGTGCATGGCCGGCTCCATGTACCTCGGCGCCGGGCTGGTGATGGCCGCCGGCCTCGAGGAGGGCTGGACGAACCGCACGCTCTACGCCGGCTGGCTCGCGTTCGTGGGCGCCGGCCTGCTCGTCTCGTTCATCGCGATCCGCCTGGGCTGGACGGCGCACCTGCACGACCCCGGCCTGACCACGTGGCAGATCGTGATGGGCTGCCTCGCCGTGGACTGGGGCTACCTGATGTGCGGCCCGCTGCGCACGATCGCGCTGTTCCCGCTCGCGCTGGTGCTCACCTTTGGTGCGTTCTCGCTGTCGTGGCGCCGGATCATGGGGCTCGCCGCGTTCGCGCTGCTCGGGCTGCTGGCGGTGGTCGCGTGGCTGCAGGTGCAGCCCTCGCTCAAGGGCACGTGGCCCGCGACGGCGCCGCCGCTGGATCGCATCAACGTCGGCATGATGCTGGTGCTGATGCCCGCGCTCGCGGTGATGACCGCGCGGTTGTCGTCGCTGCGCGGTCGCCTGCGGCAGCAGCGCAGCCACCTGAGCAGCGAGCTGGACGAGGCGCGGCTGCTCGCCGAGGTCGACATGCTGACCGGCCTTCCCAACCGCCGCGCGCTGATCGAGCGGCTCGCGCGCTTCGAGCGCGACGCGACCGAGGGCGGCGCGCCGTTCGCGGTCACGCTGCTCGACATCGACCACTTCAAGAAGGTCAACGACGTGCTGGGCCACGCCGCGGGTGATGAACTGCTGGCGAAGTTCGCGCGCGTGGCGCGCGACTCGCTGCGCGGCGGCGACGTGATCGGCCGCTGGGGCGGCGAGGAGTTCCTGATCCTCACGCACGGCGCCGCCGATCCGTCGGCGACCGCGGTGATCGATCGCCTGCAGCGCGCGACGTTCGCGCTGCAGGTGCTCAACCGCCCTGTCACGTTCTCCGCCGGCATCGCCGCGCACCGCGCGGGCGAGGACGTCAGCCAGGCCATCGCGCGTGCCGACGCCGCCATGTACGAGGCGAAGCAGCGCGGACGCGATCGAGTGATCGTGTCGACGGATTGATGCGCGGTGCATCGCACGCGCGGTGCCGATGGTGTTGACCGGACCGCAGTCGCCACACGACGACTGCACGGGCGACACGTTGCGTGGCCTAGGCTGTCCGCATCCCGCTGCCGGAGGCTTCCATGCGCAACGCCCTGCTCGCATCGCTGATCGCGCTCGCGCTCGCCGCGGGTTGCACGCGCACGGCTCCGCCCGATGGCGTCGATGCGCCCCGCCCCGCGGCCGCACCCGCTGCACCGATGCCGACGACGCCCTCGCCCGACGCGGCTACGGACGCGTCCGCCACGGCCGCGCCGATGTCCTCGACGGTCCACCTCGCCTTGTCAGGCGACGGGCTCGACCTCGTGACGGACGACGGCCGCGCGCGCCACCTGCTGTTCGATGCGCCCGCCGCGCAGGCGATCGACGCTGTGTCACACGCGTACGGCAGCGCGCCGCAGCGCGGCCGCAACGAGGAATGCGGCGCCGGCCCGCTGGACATGGCGACCTGGCCCGGCGGCCTCACGCTGGTGATGCAGGACGACCGCTTCGTCGGCTGGGGCGCGTCCGCGCGTACCGCCGCGCCGGGCACCGGCAGGCTCGCGACGATGGCCGGCGTCGGCCCGGGCAGCACGCGGCGCGAACTGGAATCGGCCTATGCGGTGAAGATCGAGGAGACGACGCTCGGCCAGGAGTTCGCCGCCGGCGGCCTATTCGGCGTGCTCGACGGCGACGCGCCCACCGCGCGCATCGACGCGATGTGGGCGGGGGTGAGCTGCAACTTCAGGTAAGTCCGAGCATGCGGCGCCAACCGCGGGCATGTCGCCCAGGCACTTCAGCTGGCACAACTCCGGTCGGCGCTACAGCAGTGGCGCCCTCGTCGCCTTCTGCTCACGCAGCGAAGGCACAGACGCTTGGGCTTCCAATGCCTGCCGGGCCTGCGCACTGCTCTCCTGCAGCGTCCGCGTCAGCGCAGCGGCGAGATCGAACGGCGCAGACGCGCGGTTGGTCGCCCATAGATCGATCCCGCCCCTAAATTCGACGGCCTGCGCATGTCGGCCGTCACGACTGACCTCGATCCGGTCGATACGCGCTAGCCCGGCTTTGGCAGCTTCGGCGGCCGCCTGACCGGCGAGCGCGATCGAGTGCCGACCGTGCGGTACGCCCATCTTCGCGTCGAGCGCGTACACGGCGTCCAGCGCCTGACGGTACAACGGGTGTGCGGGATGCGTGCTGCTGGCCAGGCTAAGTTCGTCGGCCCGCAGCCCTGCCGCAGTGGGATCGTCGACGCGGCCGGTGACCGGCAGCGCATGGTCGCGCTGGTACTGCTCGAGCGCATGCCGCGTGTTTCGACCCATGCGCCCGTCCACGGCCACCAGACGCCCGTCCGCGCCGGTGTAGCCGAGGTGCGCGAGTGCGGACTGCACGTGGCGCAGTTCCCCGTCGCGATGGGGCGCGGGGCGCGGCCCATCCGTCGACGGCGCATGTAACGGGGCAGGCGTGTTCCCGCGGTCCATCGGCGATGGCGCACGTTGCTCGGCGTCAGCCAGCCGCACCAGCTCCGTCCGCTCGTGGTTCGCTCGTGCGACGAGGTTCCTGTGCCAGGCCGGCGAGCTCCTGAAGAGCGTCGTCGTGTGCGCAGCCTTGTAGTCCTGCACGGCTTCGACGATCTCGCGATCGGACAGGTCGGCCAGTCTGACGTTGGAACCGAACCGCTCCTGCAGGCCGTCGCGGAAGATCCGTGTCGTCAGGTTCCGAAGCTGGACCGACGTACTCCACACACAGTCCTGGACGGCGCGTCCGCGATCGCGAACATCGAGGCCCGCATGCGCGAGGCGTTCGAGTTGCGACTGGTAATGCGAACGACCGATGAAGGCATGCTGGTCGGCCCCGAAGGCCGGATCCGTACGCGCCAGTTCGCGCCATCGGGCATCGAACGCGGGTGTCGCCGGCTTGAGCCCTTCGAAATGCGCGCCATAGCGCGACTGCGCCAGATACTCGCGGAGCGTGCCGCTCGCGCTCGACAGCTGGTAGCTGCCGTACGACACACCGCCGTGATCATTCCTGCCGCTGGAAATCGTGCCGGGCCCGAGGCCCGACGATTCGTATCGTTGCGACGTCTGACCCAGTTGCCAGCCCGTAACGATTGCCTGCGCTTCCTGCCTGGTCATGCTCATGGGTTCCCTCCCGATGACGTGTCACTGATCCAATGCGTCGGCCCGTTTCGCCGTTTCCTCGAGCGTGCACATGTTCGCCTCGATGCGCTGCTGCTGGCCTTCCGCGTTCGCGTCCCAGGCGCATCGGGTTTCAAGGTCTGCGCGCCAGCCGGCCTGCTGGTAGTCGAGCGCGCCCGTCCGCTCCGGATGCTCGCGCTTGAGCCGTTCGACGATGGCGTCGAGGCGCGAGCGCTGGAACTCGCCTTCGTCGTCGATGCAGGCCTGCGTCGCGGGGATCACCGCCGCGGCTCGGTCAATACATGCCTCGTAGCTCGCGCGCAGGCCACGGTCCGGCGGCGCGGCAGGCGTGGACTGCGTGCTTGCGGGTACCGCCGCCGGGGCTACCGAAGGGGACTCGGTCGCACGCCGAGGCTCGTGCGCGCGCCGGTCCGACGAACCCGAACACCCCGTCGCGGCGAACGCCAGCACTACCGCACACCACGCCCATCGCTTGTCCATGCGCTCGATCTTTCTCCTGAGATGGCGATGATGATCCGGGACGGCCATAGGCGGGCGCAAGGCCGTCACAGGCCTCGCGCGGTGTGGCCTGTCATTCGCCGCCGACACGGTGCCTCGACCCGTTCTTCCAATGCATCGCGCACCGGCAGGGGCTTGGCGACGTCCCGCTTCAGGCCGACTGCGCGGTGCACGTTCGAGGTGCGATGACGAATCGGCGAGGCAGCACGCCGCCGAGCAGCACAACGCCGAACCGCCCCTACGCCACCAGCCCCGTCGCCCAGTGCGCGAACGCGAGCCAACCCTCGGTGCCGGACACCGCCAGGCGCAGCGGTTGCGAGGCGATGAGCAGCAGCCCGCCCCACAGCGTGGCCGGATGCAGGCGGCCGCGCGTGCGGCGGTCGTGGACGGCCAGCGCGAGGATGAAGAGATCGGTCAGCGCGAGGAAACCGATCGGGCCGAACTGCGTGACGCCCGGCCAGCGCGCGAAGGCGGCGGGCAGCAAGTTGATCGTGGCGAGCAGCATCCAGCGCTTGTGCGCGGCGAGGTCGCGACGACGCACGACCGCGAGCACGACGAAGAGCGCGAACAGCGAAATGTCGAACACTGGAATGGCGAGGAACTGCATCGGCGGTACCGGCACGCCGTTGAACCCCGTGGCGCGACCGGCGGCGGTGAGCGCGCCCCACAGCCCGAGCACCACCATCGCCAGCGCGAGCAGCGCGCCGTACGGCCCGATGCGCCGATGCCAGGCGGTGCGGCCCGTGGCGACCAGCCGCGTCTGCAGCACGAACAGCAGCAGCCAGGCCGTGGCCACCGCGCCGTGCACGTAGAAGAGTGTTTCCGACGGTGCGCGCGCGTCGGGAAACAGCGGTCGCAGGAAGAACGTGCGCGAGAAGCCCACCAGCACCGCGAGCAGGATCGCCAGCGCGATGCCCGAATAGAAACGCCGTTCCGCCGCCACCGCGGTCGGCGTGATCACCATCGTCGCCATGCACCTGCTCCACCGGTCCGTGTCGGGCGAGTCTAGGACCGGGAGGGCGGGCGGCTGGCGACCGGTGGTCGGCGGACGGGGTGGGGCTGTGCGCCCGCCGCCCGCGGCGCATCGATGCCTCACCCGTCGCCGGCGTCAGTCGAGCGCGCGGACGTACAGCACCTTTGCGTGCCCCGGCGTCCCGCGGTCCTGCAGCCCGTACCGCTTCGGGTACTGCCGGAGCAGGTCGCTCAGCTTCTTCTTGCCGTAGAGCCGCGGATCGAAGTCCGAACGGATCTTGTTGATGTAAGCGCCCACCGCGGCCAGACGTGCCCAGCCCTCGTCATCCGACGCATCCTCGATGGCCTGACGGATGACGTCGAAAGGCGGCTTCGCGGGCGTTTGCGGGTTGGGAGTCGCCACGAGTGCCCCGGGCGCAGCGGCGACCGCCGACGTCTCCGCCTCCGGTTTGACGGCCGGCATTGGCACGATCGGCTCCACGCTCGCCTCGGAGCGCAGCACTTCGGTGTAGAGGAACTTGTCGCAGGCCTGCACGAAGGGATCGGGCGTCTTCTTCTCGCCGAAGCCGTAGACGGTCATGCCGCTTTCGCGCAGGCGCTGGGCCAGGCGGGTGAAGTCGCTGTCGCTGGATACCAGGCAGAACCCCTGGAAGCGGCCTGTGTAGAGCAGATCCATGGCGTCGATGATCAGCGAGGAGTCCGTCGCGTTCTTGCCGGATGTATAGGCGAACTGCTGCATCGGCTGGATCGAGTGCTTGAGTAGCACCTTCTTCCACTGCGTCTGCTGGTTCGAGGTGAAGTCGCCATAGATGCGCTTCACGCTCGCCACGCCGTAGCGAGCCACTTCGGCCAGCAGCGCCTCGATCACGATCGGTTGAGCGTTGTCGGCGTCGATCAGTACCGCGAGTCGGTGCTGCTCGTCGTCCTGTCCATTGGCACGAGTCTTCATGTGTTAGTCCTCCAGCGCCGGGTAGCGCTCGGCCAGTGCGTGGGCGATGCGCTTCTGTCGAATCGGGTCGGGCTTCCCGGCCCCGATCTTCATCAGGAACAGCGGACTACGCAGGTTGTTGACGATGACCTCCGCCCGGCTTCCCTCGCGGCTGAGGTCCACGTACCAGCCCGGCAAAGCCAGTACCGGCACGACTCCCACCGGCTCGCCAACGGCACTGCTCAGGAAGCGACGAAGCCACTCGGCCTGTGCCTTCGCCTGTTCCACCGGTTTCGTTTCGACGTGGGTCGGAAACGCAAGTGCGCGCCCGTCATAGCCGACGCGCGCGGCGGCCTTGCCGCCGGTGGACGGCTTCCGCCGCGACTTCGTCTCCACCGCGTAGACGACATGCGGCGCCACCACGATGTGGTCGATGTTGAAGCGGTCTGCAGGGAAGTCATGGAAGACCATGCAGCCCTCAGCCATGAGCGGAATGAGGTTCTGGGCCACCGCACGTTCGGCATCGAATCCCTGCCGGCACCGGCGTCGTTGCTTGCCGTGACGTACAACCCGGTACGCCGACCACCCGACCGTGACCAACGCGAGCACGACGTAAAACCAGTCGCCGCCGTTCCAGCGCAATCCGCTCGGGATACGGGACAGCCGCGTCAGCGCCCACGCGATGAGCAGGAACGGGCCGGTCATCAGCGCCGCCAGCGCTGCGTCGTTCATCTTTTCGTCGTGATGCTCGATGCGACGCCGAAGCCCATCGCCCGGAAGGTTGAGCAACTTGAAGTTGAGCGGCGAACGGCGCCGATCGCGATCCGCGATGAAACGCCACGCGAACAGCAAGCCGAGAAGCAGGAGCAGCGGCCCGACCATCGCGCCGATCATGATCAGTATCCGCATCACCCCACCCCTTCGGTGTCCTAGCTGCTGCCCGCAGCCCGTCCCAAGGTTAGGCGACTCGGCGGCGAGCCGGAACGCTCGAGTTCGCCCTACACTCACCCCGCCCCACCGCCTCACGGCGGCGCACCTACCCCGCACGGATCGCGGTGGCGCATGGACCGTCCGGCCACTCCGGACTCACGCAAACGGAACGCAAGGAGCATTGCCATGCAGAACCTCGTCTCGCTGAACCTGTCCGCCGCCGACCTGACCGCGCTGGACGCGGCGCTCGCCGGCCTCGAGAAGATCCTCGCCCGCGGCGTCGCGCTGACCCCGCAGCAGCGCCGCGACCTCTACAAGATGGGCGACAAGTCCGAAGCCTTCTGCCGCCAGGCGCTGACGCTGCTGGCCAACAACCCGCAGGTGGTGCCGCCGAGCCTGAGCGTGGCCGAGGCGAAGGCCGACCTCGCCGCGCTCGACGCGCTGCGCCCGCGGCTGGACAAGCTGCGCCAGCTCACCGAGCGCGCCGAGGACACCGAGCTGGCGCTCGGCAGCGACATCATGGGCGCCGCGCTGGAGGGCTATGCCCTGCTGAAGGTGGCCGGCCACGGCGAGGCCCTGAAGTCCGCCCGCCGCGACCTGTCGGCGCGCTTCGCCAAGCAGGGCAAGCGCGAGGCGGCGGCGCTGGCGGAGTGACGGGTCGCGCCGCCGGCTGATCCGGCGGCGTCGGGCCTTCGAGCCCGGCGGATGAGGCCCGAAGCCTCGTCCGCCGGGCATTTTGCTTCATGCGTGAGGCTTTTCGCCTGATCGATGAGGCTCGGGAGCCTCATGCGCGAGGCTTGGAGGCTCATCGATGAGGCTTTTTGCCTCGTGCGTGAGGCTTT
>NZ_SMRQ01000054.1 GCF_004359965.1 Cognatilysobacter segetis
CGCCGGCGTGCCGGTGGTGCCGATGGCGATGAGCGGCGCGGGCGCGATCCTGCCGCCGCACGGCTTCCGGGTGCGGCCGGGCACGATCCGCCTGCGCATCGGCCAGCCGATCGTCGCCGAGGGCACGGGCTCGGAGGCGCGCGACCGCCTCGCCGCGCAGGCGCGCGCCGCGGTCGTCGACCTGCTCGCGCACGACTGACATGGACTTCGTCGTCGACCCCTCGCATCCGAGCCTGCCGGGCCACTTCCCGGGCGATCCGATCGTGCCGGGCGTCGTGCTGCTGGATCGCGTCGTGGAAGCGGTCGAAGCCACGCACGGCCCGCTCGCGCGCCTGCGCCTGCCGCAGGTGAAGTTCCTGCAACCGCTGCGCCCGGGCGAGCCGGCGCGCATCGAGCTCGACGGCGCCGCGCCGCGCTGGCGCTTCCGGGTGCTGCGCGGCGAGGCCCTGCTGGCGAGCGGCGACATCGTCGACGGGGACGCGCCGTGACCGACGCCTGGAAGCAGCGCCCCGAGGGCGGCGGCCGGTTCGCGCTGTGGCTGATCCGCTCGATCGGCCGCTACGGCGGCCGCGGTGTCGGCCGTGCCTGCCTGTACCCGATCACGCTGTACTTCCTGCTGCGCCGTGGCTACGAGCGTGATGCATCGCGGCGCTTCCTCACCGTCGCGCTCGGGCGCCGCGCCACGCTGTGGGACGTCGCGAAGCACATCCACACCTTCGCCGCGACGATCCTGGATCGCATCTTCCTGCTCGGCGGCAAGCTCGACCGGTTCGACATCCGCGTGCACGGCGTCGAAGCGGTGCACGCGCCGCTCGACCGCGGCCAGGGCGTGCTGCTGGTCGGCTCGCACCTGGGCAGCTTCGACGCGATGCGCGTGCTCGGCACCAAGCGGCCGCAGACCACGATCCGCGTGGTGCTCGACAAGGCGCACAACCCGTCGATGCAGCAGCTGCTCGACGCACTCAACCCCGAGCTCGCCGCCAACATCATCGATGCCGGCATGGACGGCCCGTCGCTGGTGCTGGCCATCAAGGAAGCGACCGACGCCGGCGCGCTGGTCGCGCTGCTGGTCGACCGCGCGCAGCCCGGCCAGCCGACGATCGACGTGCCGTTCATGGGCGGCGTCGCGCCGTTCCCGACCTCGCCATGGATGATCGCGGCGATGCTGAAGCTGCCGGTCTGCGTGGCGTTCGGGCTGTACCGCGGCGGCCGCCGCTACGACCTCGAATTCACCATGTTCAGCGAGGGTCTGGTGGCGGAACGGCATAACCGCGCGGCAGTCATCGCCGATTGCGTGCGCCGCTACGCCGCGATCCTCGAGGCCAAGGCGCGACAGGCGCCGTACTGCTGGTTCAACTTCTTCGACTTCTGGCGCGAACCCGATGCTGACGCGACGCTTCCGACTCCTGTTCCCGCTGCTGCTGGCGACGCTCGCGCCGACCCTCCACGCCACCTCGCCTGAGGTCGACGCCGGCTGGATCCTCGGCAAGCTCGCGCGCCCGGCGCCGATGAGCACGCCGTTCGTCGAGCTGCGCGGCTCGCGCCTGCTCAAGAAGCCGCTGCGCATCGAGGGCGAATACGCGCGCCCGGCCGGCGACACGCTGGTGCGGCAGGTGCGCGCACCGTACGTCGAGACGTCGACCATCAAGGCCGGCAGCGTCACCATCGCCCGCGGCGGCGCGGCGCATACGTATTCGCTCGACCGCGCGCCGCAGCTCGCGGGCCAGCAGAACAGCTTCGGTGCGCTGCTGAGCGGTGACCGCGCGCAGCTCGAGCGCGCCTTCCGCGTCGACAGCGAGGGCACGCGCGAGCGCTGGACGCTGCGGCTGACGCCGAAGGACGCGCGCATGGCGGCCTACGTCCGCGGCCTCACGCTGTTCGGGCGTGGCGCCGAGCTGCGCTGCATCGAGACCACGCCGGTGAAGGGCGACCTGCAGCGCACGCTGCTCGCCGGCGCCGCGGTCGCCGCGACGGGTGTCGACGACGCCGCGCGCCTGTCCACGCTCTGCCGCGGCGACGCGGCGCGATGACGGCCGAACCGCGCACGCTCACGCCGCGCCTGCGGCTCGCCCTCGCATTCCTGTGGTTGCTGCTGCTCGGCCTGCTCGGCTGGGCGGCGGGGCGTTCGCTCGATCTCGGCGGCGACCTGCGCAAGTTCATGCCGGCGCCGCGCACGCCGGCGCAGCACCTGCTGATGGACGAGCTGGGCGAAGGCCCGGGCGCGCGCCTGCTGCTGCTGTCGATCGACGGCGGCGATGCGCCGACGCTCGCCGCGCAGTCGCGCGCGCTCGCGGCGAAGCTGCGTGCGACGCCCGGCATCGCGCTCGTCGCGAACGGCGATGCGGACCTCTCCGCGATCCCCGAACGACTGCGCCCCTATCGCTACCTGCTGTCGGACGCGCCCTCCCGCGGCGGCCTGGGTGCGGCGGCGCTGGCCAATCAACTGCAACAACGCGTCGCCGACCTCGGCTCGCCGATGGCCTCGATGATCGAGCCGGTCATCGAGCGCGACCCGACGCTCGAGATGCTCACGCTCGCCGAGCGCTGGCAGCCCGCGGCGTCGCCGCAGAAGGTCGAGGGCGTGTGGTTCAGCCGCGACGGCCGCCGCGCGCTGCTCGCGGTGCAGACCGGCGCGGCGGGCTTCGATCCGAAGGGGCAGGAGGCGGCGGTCGCGTCGATCCGCCGTGCCTTCGACGCCGTGCGCGGGAAGACCGCGTCCCGACTCGTGCTCACCGGCCCAGGCGCGTTCGCGGTGGAGGTCGCGGGCCGTACGCAGCGCGAGGCCAGCCTGATCGGCACCGTCGATTCGATCTGTTTCGTGCTGCTGCTGTGGATCGCCTACCGCTCGTGGAAGGCGCCGCTGCTCGGCGGCCTGCCGCTCGCGACCGCGGGCCTCACCGGCCTCGCCGCGGTGGCCTTCCTGTTCGAAGGCGTGCACGGAATCACCGTCGCGTTCGGCTTCACCCTGATCGGCGTCGCGCAGGACTATCCGATCCACCTCTTCAGCCACCAGCGCCCCGGCCTGTCGCCCTGGGCCAGCGCGAAGGCGCTGTGGCCGACGCTGGGCACCGGCGTCGCGTCCACCTGCATCGCGTACATGACCTTTCTGGTGTCGGGCGTGGAAGGCCTGCGCCAGCTCGCGGTGTTCACGGTGGTCGGCCTCGGCAGCGCCGCGCTGGCCTCGCGCTTCCTTCTGCCGGCGCTGATCGACCCGGCGCCGCGCGACGTCGCGGACTCGACGCGCCTGCGCCGGTGGTGGGCACGCATCGCGCGCTGGCCGCGGCTCGGCGTGGTGCCCGGCATCGCGCTGGCCGTCGTGCTGCTCGCGGTTTTGAAGTTCGCGCCGGGCGCGTTCTGGCAGAACGACCTCTCGAAGCTGACCCCGGTGCCCGCCGACGCGCTCGCGCAGGATTCGGCGCTGCGCGGCGAGCTCGGCGCGCCGGATGTGCGCTACCTCGTCACGATCGACGCGCGCGACACCGAGGCCGCGCTGCAGGCCAGCGAGACGCTCGTGCCGGTGCTCGACGGCCTGCGCGCGCGCGGCGCGATCGCCGGCTACGACCTCGCCGCGCGCTACGTGCCGAGCGCGGCGACGCAGCGCGCGCGCCAGGCGCGGCTGCCGACCGCCAACGTGCTGCGCCGCGACCTTGCCACTGCGGTGGCGTCCAGCCCGTTCCTGCCCGATGCCTTCGACGGCTTCGTCGAGGACGTCGAGACGGCGCGCGCCGCGACGCCGCTGACGCCGCGCGACCTCGAGAACACGCCACTGGCGAGCGCGGTCGAAGGCCTGCTGCTGCCGCGCCGTGACGGCGCGACCGCGCTGGTCACGCTCACCGGCCTCGCCGATCCGGCCGCGGTATCGGCCGCGCTCGCCGGCCACGGCGCGCGCCTGATGGACCTCAAGGACGCCTCGGAATCGCTGGTCGCCGCCTACCGCGGTCGCGTGCTGTGGGCGCTCGCGCTGGCGGCGGTGCTGCTCGCCCTCACGGTGTTCGTCGCGCTGCGCTCGCCGCGCCGCACCCTGCGCGTGCTCGCGCCGATGGCGCTGACCACGCTGCTGATCCTCGCCGTGCTGCGCATCGCCGGTGTCGAGCTCAACCTGTTCCACCTGGTCGCGCTGATCCTCGCGGCCGGCCTCGGCCTCGACTACGCGCTGTTCTTCGACCACGCCGGCGACGATCCCGACGAACAGGTGCGCGCGCTGCACGCGATCATCGTCTGCTCGCTCACCACGCTGATCGTGTTCCTGCTGCTGGGCCTGTCGTCGATCCCCGTGCTGCGCGCGATCGGCCTGCCGGTCGCGCTGGGCGTCGCGTCCAACTTCGTACTGGCGCTGCTGATCGTGCGGCACGACAGCGCGCCCGCGAACGCCGGTGCGATGGAGACCGCGCGATGAGCGACGCCGTCCTCGACCTGCCGCAGTCGCGCGAGGCGATCGCACGCCTCGTTCCGCACCAGGGCCGCATGTGCCTGTGGCAGCGCGTGGTCGCCGCCGACGATCGCCGGATCGTGCTGCAGGCGTTCGACCAGTCGGACGGCGCGCATCCGCTGCGCCACCGCGACCGCCTGCACGCCGTGCACCTGTGCGAATACGGCGCGCAGGCGATGGCGGTGCACGGCGGGCTGCGCGCGGCCGCGACCGGCGGCGCGGCGCGTCCCGGCCTCCTCGTCGCGCTGCGCGGCGTGACGCTGCACCGCGACCGCATCGACGACCTCGACGGCGCGCTCGAGTGCGAGGCCGAGGTGCTGGTCGAGAGCGGGACCGGCGGGCAGTACGGCTTCGTGATCCGGCATGCCGGCACGGTGATCGCCGAGGGCCGCGCCGCGGTGGTCCACCCGCCGGGCTGAGCCACGCATCGGCGACAATGCGCGCCGACCCGAAGCGGAGCCCGACATGACGTCCACCCCCCGACGCGCCCTCGTCACCGGCGGCAGCGGCGACCTCGGCGGCGCGATCGCACGACGCCTCGCCGCGCAGGGCGCGCACGTGATCGTGCACGGCAACGGCCGACTCGAGCGCGCGCAGGCGGTGGTCGACGCAATCGTCGCTGGCGGCGGCCACGCGGAAGCGATCGCGTTCGACGTTGCCGATGCGGACGCGAGCGCGGACGCCATCGCGCGCATCCTCGACGCCGGCGCGGTGCAGATCGTCGTCAACAACGCGGGCATCCACGACGACGCGCCGATGGCGGGCATGAGCCGTGCGCAATGGACGCGCGTCGTCGACGTCTCGCTGCACGGCTTCTTCAACGTGACGCAACCGTTGCTGCTGCCGATGGCGCGCGGTCGCTGGGGGCGCATCGTCAGCATCTCGTCGGTGGCCGCCGTCACCGGCAACCGCGGGCAGGCCAACTACGCCGCCGCGAAGGCCGCGCTGCACGGCGCGTCGAACTCGCTGGCGCGGGAGATGGCCAGCCGCGGCATCACGGTGAACGTGGTCGCGCCCGGCGTGATCGAGGGCAGCATGGCCAAGGACGCGTTCCCGATCGACACCATCAAGCAGATCGTGCCGGCCGCGCGCGCCGGGCGGCCGGAGGAAGTGGCCGCGCTGGTGGGCTTCCTGTGCGGCGACGATGCCGGCTACGTGAACGGGCAGGTGATCGGCGTTAACGGCGGCATGGCGTAGCGACTGCTACACCGTCGGCACGGGTCGGCATGCGCCGACCGGGGGGTATTCCGTGATCCGACGTTTCCTCGCGGCCGCCGTGCTCGCGCTCGCGTTCCTCGCCCCGCTGCACGCGGCCACGCCGACCTTCGACGCGACCGCGCGCAATCCGCCGCCGAGCGTCGCGCTGTCCGCGTTCGACCGCATCGAGGTGGCGCCGCTGGCGCTGGCCGAGGGGCTCGACGCGCACAAGGGCAACGTGATCGCGCAGCGCTACCTGCAGGTCGACCTCGACGAGCGCCTGCGCAAGCGGATCGACGCGCACAACGCGGCCGCGGGCGACGCGCCGGGCCGCACGCTCGTCGTGACGCCCGAGATCACCGCGGTGCGTTTCATCACCGGCGGCAAGCGCCTGCTGTTCGGCGGCTTCGGCGGCAAGTCCTGGGCGGTGCTGACGCTCCGTCTGGCCGACAAGGCGACGGGCGAGGTGATCGCCGAGCCACGCTTCGAGCAGCGCGCCTTCGGCATCTTCGGCGGCTACAGCCTCGGTGCGTCGGACAAGCTGATGCTGGCGCGGCTGGCCGACATGGCCGCGGCCTACCTCGTCGACAATACCGAGGCGCCGGTCGGGGGCGCGGTCGCGGTGTCGACGCGGGCGATGGACTAGTCCACGCCCGGTTCATCGCGTGCCGGGAAGATGGAACGCCTCCGTCGGAGCCCCGCCATGACCCTGCGCCCGCTGCTTCCCGCCGTCCTCCTGCTCGCGCTCGCCGGCTGCGCGAGCGTCTCGCACACGATGATTTCCGACCCGCGTCCGCCGATCGCGGTCGAGCAGGTGCGGGTGTACCTGCAGCCGCCGGCCACGCGCTACGTCGAGATCGCGCTGCTCGATGCGACCACCGGCGACTTCACCTACGGCGCGCAGAACCGCGACGAAGCGCTGATGCTGAAGCTGCGCACCGAGGCGGCCAAGCTCGGCGCCAACGGCGTACAGATCCAGAACCGCGGGCAGGTGCCGTCGTCCAGCGGGGTGGGACTCGGTGTCGGCGGTGGCGGCCGCCACGTGGGCGGCGGCGTGAGCGTGGGCATCAGCCCGCCCAAGGAGCGCGCCAGCGCGGTCGCGATCTGGGTCGACGGCGCGCCGGGCGGCTGAGCCGGCTCAGGCCTCCAGCGCGACGGCCGGTTCGAGTTCGGCGTACCACGCGGCGTCGAGCAGCGGTTCGACCGGCGGCGTGCGCCCGTCCAGCAGCAATTCCAGCGCGGGCTCGGCGATGCCGGGATGGTGGCGGCGCGCGTGCGCGAGCATCTCCGCAGCGAGCGCGTGCATGCGCTCGACGTCGGCCTGCATGCGGGCGATGAACGCGTCGGGCTCGAGTGTGTCGGCGAGCTGGCGGTTGAGTTCGCGGAACCAGCCGATCAGGTACTGGTCGAGCAGGCGGTCGTCGGCCGGTGCGGTGTCGGCACCACGGGACGCGTTGCGCTCGCCCCACTGGCGCAGCAGCGACTGCATGCCGAGGTTGAGCGTGCGCGCCTGGCCGAACAGCGGACGCAGCGCGCCCAGCACCTGCAGGTTCGACAGGTAGCCGGAGAAGAACAGCGGCGCCAGCAGCGACCAGTAGTAGGTGTAGTCCCAGATGATCTTGAGCGGCATCACCTGCGCGTCGCCGAACAGGCCGTACTGCCCCTGGTACAGCGTGAGCGTGTTCTCGTAGAACGAGAAGTAGAGCTGCTGGTACAGCGCCGCCATGCCGTTGATGGGCTGGCCGGCGCGATCGGCCGCGACCATCTCGCAGATGTAGGTGTTGCTGATCGCGATGAAGTCGCTGCCCGGCGAATAGAACGGGTCGAGGAACACGCCGGCCTCGCCGGTGAGCGCCCAGCGATCGCCGCTGAACACCTGCTTGGCGCCGTGCGAGAAATGGCGCAGGAAGCCGAAGTCCTGCAGCGCGTGGTCGCCGTCCTCCAGCGACTGCGCGACGCGCGGCTGGTGCTTTCGCAGCCAGGCCATCGCCTTCTCGTGCGTGTTCATCGTCTCCAGCGGATGCATCGTCCCGTCGCAGACGATGCCGAGCGAATGCTGGCCGGACGAGAGCGGGATCAGCCAGAACCAGTAGCCCTCGCCGCACATGTGGTTGGTCGAGCGCCAGCGGTCCGGCGGCGTGCAGCGCGCGAGCCAGTCGGCATCGGTCGACCACGCGCGCGGATCGATGTGGCCGGACACGCGCCACCAGGCGGAGTTCGCGTCATGGTCGTTGCGCTCGGCGAGGTCGAGCTTGCGCTTGACCAGGCCGGCGCGGCCGCTCGCATCGACCAGCCAGCGCGCGGTGAGCTCCCGCGGCCCGCCGTCGGCCTCGTAGCGCACGGTATGCGTCGCGCCGCCCGCGCCGATGTCGAGGCCGCGCACCACCGCGCCGTCGTGCAGCGTCACGCCCTGCGCGCGCACGTGGTCGGTGAGGAAGTTCTCGAAGCGGCCGCGGTCGATCTGCCAGGACGTGGTCGGCAGCAGGCGGCTGACGCCGAGCTCGGTGCAGCGATCGACGTCCGCATGGCCGTCGCTGAAGAAGAAGCGGAAGCCGAACTTGCGGATGTGCTCGCCGTCGAGGTGCTCGCGCAGGCCCAGCACGTGGGCGAAGTAGTGCGCGCCGATCTCGACCGTCGACTCGCCGACCTTGAACGCGCCCTCGCGCACCGGATGGCGGTGGCGCTCGATGACCGTGATGCGCAGCGACGGGTCGCGGCGCACCAGCTGCAGCGCGAGCGTCAGCCCGGCGAGCCCGCCGCCGAGGATCGCGACATCGACGTCGGGCGAGGCGGTCATGTCAGCTCCGTGGCGCGCATGTCGGGCGTGGACGGCGCGAACTCGCCGCTGGGGTCGAACACGATGACCGGCGTGGCGCGCGTGATGCGGTACTCGCGTGCCAGGCCGCCATAGGCGAGCACCTGCCCGACCACGTGCGAGGTGATGCGCCAGAGGTCGCGCAGCGGTCGGAAATGGCTCTTGCGGAACTGCACCGGCCCGGTGGCCGCCTGGTAGCGCGACTCGATCGGCACCGACACGCAACGCACGCCGAGCAGGCGCGAGGCGGAGATCAGGATCTGCGCTTCGTAGACGAAGTCCTCGCCGGGGATGTCGCCGAGCGAGCACACCGAGGCGGGATAGAAGCGCTGGCCGCTCTGCGTGTCGGCGATGCGGAAGCCGCAGGCGATCGCGATGCCCCAGTCGCCGAACTCGTTCGCAAGCCGGCGATACGTCGGTTGCCGCGAGCGCTTGCGCAGGCGCGCGCCGATGATGATGTGCTCGGGATGCGCGTTCGCCGCCTCGAGCAGGCGCGGGATGTCGTCGGCCGAGTGCTGGCCGTCGCCGTCCATGCTGATCACGCCGTGGCGGCCCTGGCGCATCGCCTCGGCGAAGCCGTCGCGAAGGCCCGCACCCTTGCCCATGCGCGGGGGATGGCGGATCACGGTGATCGGCAGGTCGGCCACGCGCTCGGCGGTGCCGTCGTCGGAGCCGTCGTCGATCAGGATCACGTTCGGACACTGCGCCAGCGCGCCTTCCACGACGTCGCGGATCCGCAGGGCCTCGTTGAGCGCGGGAATGACGATCGCGATGTCGCGGGCGCTGAGCGGCTCAGCCATGCAGGATCTCCACGTCGAGCACGCGGCCGGGACCGGCCTTGAGCGTGCAGCGCGGCGAGCAGGCCGCGAGTGCTTCGAACAGCGGCAGCATCGGCCGCATCGCGTTTTGCGGTGCGCACTGCAGCAGCGCGCCCTCGACCTCGCCGGCCTCGCCGTCGCGCAGCGACAGGCTGAGGCGCGGGCCGCCATCGCGGCGTGACAGCACGAGCGCGCCGCCGAGCAGGCCCTGGCTGGGCGAGACCTTCGTCAGCGGGCCCGCTGACGCGCTGTCGTAGCCGACCAGCAGCACCGCATCGGCGCCGGTGGCGAGCTGCGTGCAGGCCTCGACCAGGCCCTGCGCGAAGGTCGCATCGAAAGCGCTGATCGAGGTGGCCGGTGCCATCGCGCCGGCGCCGATCGTCCAGTAGCCCGCGGCCGCGTTGTGCACCGAGTTGTGGAAGCGGATCGGCGAGACCGAGGCCGGCTGGTCGGCCAGCGTGGCGCACATGTAGTCGGTGATCGCGAGGTCGCCGTGCATCGAAGCGAACACGGACGGCAGCGATTTCGCATCGCGGCCCGCGGCGGTGCAGGCCGCGAGCGCGACGTCGAGCGCGACGGCGACGCTGTCGGGCGCGCGGCGACGCTCGTTGGGTGGCAGCAGCTGTGGCGACGGGCGCGCGGGTGCGGCGTCGGGCAGGGCGCCGTCGCGCACGAAGGCGCGCGCGGCGTTCCAGTCCGGCAGGCCCGGCGCCCAGAACCCGATGCCCTCGATGGTGGCGGCGAGCCTCATGCGGCGCGCCCGAACAGCAGCGAGCAGTTGTTGCCGCCGAAGCCGAAGGAATTGTTCATCGCGTAATCGATGCGGCGCGTGGCGTCCTCGAAGCGGATCTGCGGGCCGCAGGCCTCGTCGGGCGTGTCCGAGCCGAGGATGCCGGGCAGCTCGCCGGATTCGAGCGCGAGCAGCGCGATCACCGACTCCACGATCCCGGCCGCGCCGAGCGTGTGGCCCGTGTAGGCCTTCGTCGAACTCGCGTGCAGCGTGCCGGGAAACACCGCCTTCACCGCCAGCGATTCGGCGCGATCGTTCGCGGGCGTCGCGGTGCCGTGCAGGTTGAGGTAGCCGACGTCGCCCGCGTCGATGCCGCCACGCGCGAGCGCGTCGCGCATCGCGAGCTGCGCGCCGAGGCCTTCGGGATGCGGCGCCGACATGTGGTGCGCGTCCGACGACTCGCCGTAGCCGCGCAGCTGCAGGCCGGTGTCGCCGTCGTGTGCGCGCTCGACCACCGCGAAGCCGCCGGCTTCGCCGAGGGACAGGCCGTCGCGCGTGGCGTCGAACGGCTTGCAGGGGTTCTTCGACACCAGTTGCAGCGAGTTGAAGCCGAACAGCACGCTGCCGCAGAGCGTGTCGACGCCGCCGACGATCGCGGCATCGACCACGCCCGCCTCGATCAGGCGCGCCGCCTGCGCGAACACCTTGGCGCTCGACGAGCAGGCGGTGGCTACGGTGACGCAGGGGCCGCGCGCGCCGGTGGCCTGCTGCACGAAGTCGCCGGGCGAATGCACGGTGTGGACGATCGCGCGGCGCAGGTCGGCGGGGAAGGCCGGGCTGCCGTCGGTGTCGGGCGCCAGCCGCGTGTAGGCCTCTTCCGTCGCGCCGATGCTCGAGGTCGAGGTGCCGATCACCACCGCGACGCGGTCGGCGCCGTAGCGGGCGATGGCCGCGCTGGCGGCGTCGAGCAGGCCGTCCTGCTGCAGCGCGAGCCAGGCGAGCCGGTTGTTGCGGCATTCCCACTTCGACCAGCCGGCCGGCAGCGGCGCGTCCTCGAGGCCGTCGACGCGGCCGATCCAGCAGTCCAGCCGCTCGCTGCCGAAATCATTGCGGCGCAGGCCGCTGCGGCGCTCGCGCAGCGCGCGGCGGTGGGCATCGAGGCCGCGGCCGAGCGCGCTCGTCGCGGTGAAGGCCCGGATCGCCAGCGGCGGCATCGGTGTTGCGTCGGACGGCAAGGGCGCGGCTCCAGGCAGGGTCGGGAAGTATGCCAGCGGTCATCCTTCACGCCGGCTTGATGGCATATTCTCGCGGCGCCGGGCTGGCTCCGGCTGAACGTGCCGACGATGTCCTCCCGCGCCCACCACCAGTTCGCCCTGTTCAGGGACCGCGACGTGCTCCATACGGGCATCGTCGCGCTGGCCGCCTGCGTGCTCAGCGCCGGGCTCGTCTATCTGCCGTATCTGGTCCACGTGGTGCGCACCGCTCGCCGCGCGCCCTGCGCGCCGCACGACGGCTCGCACCTGCTGCTGTTCGGCAAGCATGCGCCGAAGGGGCGGGTCGACGGCGATTTCGCCGCCCGCCTCGACCGCGCCGCGGCCCTGTGGCGCGAGCATCCGCAGCGCCGCTTCGTGCTGCTCGGCGGCGGGCCGCAGGGCGAGCCGACCGAGGCCGAGATCGCGCAGCGCGAACTGCTGGCGCGCGGGCTGTCGCCGGATGCGCCGATGCAGCTCGAATCGGGCTCGCGCGACACGCTGCAGAACCTGCGCAATGCGCGGCAGATGCTGGGCGATGCGGTGCGCGGGCGGGTCACGCTGCTCAGCAACCGCTACCACCTCGCGCGCTGCGCCATGTTCGCGCGCCAGTTGGGCTTCGACGTCGAGCTCTGCGCGGCCGAGCCCTCGCTGCCGCTGCGACCGCGCACGGTGGTGCGCCTCGTCGGCGAAGCGGCCTACCTGTGCTGGGCCGACATCGGCACCCGCTGGGCGCGCTTCATCGGCAACGACCGGATGCTGGCGCGGGTAACCTGAGCCTGCGCGTATCGCGTTGCCCCGCGGTCGCGCTCGACCTTCGCCGCCCGAAACGAAGAACGCCCGCATCGCTGCGGGCGTTTTCGCATCCGTTGTCGAACGGCCTCAGCCCTTCTTCGCCTTCTGCTGCGGCACGAACTGCTCGCGCACCGCCTTGGCCAGCAGCTTCGGCGGCAGCAGGCCCTGGTCGAGCAGGAAGTCGTTGAAGGCCTTGCGGTCGAACCGGTCGCCCAGCGCGATCTCGGTCTCGGTGCGCAGCTGCATCAGCTGGCTGTAGCCGTAGAAGTAGCTGCCGGCCTGGCCCGGCGACTTCACCGAGTAGCGGTCGACCTCCTGCCGCGCCATCGCCTTGGACAGGCCGACCTTATCCACCAGCCAGTCGAACGCGGTGTCGCGGTCGGCCAGGCCGAGGTTGATCATCGGGTCGAGCATCGCGCGGCTGGCGCGCAGCAGGCGCAGCTGCAGGGCGATCAGCTGACCGTCGAGCGGCTCGTACGGGACCATTTCGGCCTCGGCGTACAGCGCCCAGCCCTCGACGTTCACCGAGTTGAAGGCGTAGAGCGTGCGCGCCAGCGAGATGCCGCGCTCGACCATCGCGGTGAACTGCAGCTCGTGGCCCGGGCGGCCCTCGTGCGCGGAGAGCGTCCACGCGCCGGCAGGGTAGTTGAAATCGTCGTACGGGCCGTCGGCGCCGGCATTCGGGTTCGACAGCGGCAGCACAAACGTGCCCTGCTGGCCGGTATTGCCCACCAGCGGCGCCGGCAGGAAGTGCGGCGCCGGCTGCTGCGCGTTCTCCGCGGGCGTGCCCACGCGCATCTGCATCGGGCGGTTGGGCAGCTCGACCACGCGGTTGGCCGCGATCAGGCGATCGAGCTCGGGCATCACCACGGTGCGGTAATGCGTTTCGATCTGCGCATCGGGGATCGGCGATTTCTTGAGCTGGCGGATCACCGCGACGTAGTTGGTGTCGGTCCACCCGTGCGCCTTGGCGACCAGCGGCGCGATCTGCTGCATCGCGTTGCGCGTCTCCGCGAACTCCATCTGCGCGCGCTCGATCAGCGTGCGCGGATCGATGTCGATGCCGACGTTCTTGAGCGACAGCGCGTACAGCTCCGGCGGCAGCGAATAGGTGGTGCGCGCCTTCGGCAGCACGGTCGACTTCGTCCACGCGGCGTAGTCGGCGAGCTGCTTGTCGAGCTCGGCGAGCGCCGGGCCCGCATCGACCTTGTACTTGTCGAAGAGCTGCTTGATGCCGGCGCGGTAGGTATCGAGGTTGTCGAGCGACTGCTGCACCTCGACCTGCGTCGGCATCAGCAGGCCGGCCTCGCTCCGCTCCTCGTAGCGCTGGCGCGCGAGCGTGGCGAGCGGCGTCGTGCCCGGCGCCATGCCGACGTAAGCCTGCAGGCGCTTGACCGCCATCGCGCGCCGCGCCGGCGGCGTCTGGTCGGACAGCAGGCCCTGCAGGCCGCCGAAGACCGTCTGGCCGACGTCGAGCCACGGGCGCGTCATCTGCTCGTTGACGGCGCTGGCCTCGATCGCGTCGTCGGCCGCCTGGATCAGGATCTCGAGGTCCTGGCGGACGTTGGGATCCTTCTCGGTGGCGAGCTTGGCGCGCAGCTCGTCGCGCGCCTTCGCGGTGGCCTCGCGGTAGCGTGCGCCGAAGCCGGGGCCGTAGTCGAAGACCTTGTCGTCGAAGCCGGGCACGCCGAAGAACGAGAGCTGCTCGGGCTGGAACGGGCCCTGCGCCGTCAGCAGGACCTGCGCATAGGCATTGCTGCGCGCGACCCAGGCGGGCGCGGGCTTCGCCGCGGCGGTTTTGGCGGCGGGCGCCGCCGGCGCGGCGAGGGCGAGGCCCGGCGCGGTGAGGGCCAGCGCGAGGGCGAGGACGAGCGGCTTGGTCATGGCGATGTCGGGCTCCGGGGAAGCGTCGAGGATGGCGCGGCCGCGCGGAGCGGCCATGCGCCGAAGGTCACGCGGTCAGGGCTTGAGGCAACGCGCGAGGAACGCGTCGGTCATCTTCATGCGGTGCAGCTGGTCCTTGCCCTTCAGGCCGTGCTTGGCACCGGGATACGTCATCAGCTCGAACGGCTGGCCCCGCTGCTGCAGTGCGCTCATGAGCGCGGTGGAGTTGGTGAACAGCACGTTGTCGTCGGCCATGCCGTGCAGCACGAGCAGCTTGGGCGCGTTCTCGCCGACCAGGCCGTCGATGTGCTCGAGCACGCGCGCGGCCTTGTAGCCGGCGGGGTTGGACTTCGGCAGGTCCATGTAGCGCTCGGTGTAGTGCGTGTCGTAGAGGCCCCAATCGGTGACGGGCGCGCCAGCGACGCCGCATTCGTAGTCGCCCTGGCCGCGCGCTAGCAGCATCAGCGTCATGTAGCCGCCGTTGCTCCAGCCGTAGACGCCGACGCGGTCCTTGTCGATGCCCGGCTGCGACGTGAGCCAGTGCAGCGCCGCGCGCTGGTCGTCGACTTCCACGGTGCCCTGCTTGCCGTACAGCGCCCCGCCGAAGGCCGCGCCGCGCCGCGGCGTGCCGCGGTTGTCGACCGAGAACACCACGTAGCCGTGCTGCGCGAAGTACTGGTTGAGGTCGGGCTGCCAGGTCTCCTTCACCGTCTGCGAGGCGGGGCCGCCGTAGACGTTGACGATCACCGGGTAGCTCTTCGAGGCATCGAAGCCTTCGGGCTTCATCACGAAGTAATGCAGCGGGGTGCGGCCGTCGGCGGCCTTCACCGTGCCGAATTCCATCGGGCGGTGCGCGGCGCGGTAAGGCGCGTACGGATGCTTCGGATCGTTCAGGTCGTTCCTGACCAGCGTCGCGATTTCACCGCCGTCGGCGCGATGCAGCACGAGCTGCGGCGGCGTGGTCGGATTCGACCAGCTGTCGACGTACACGCTCGCGTTCGACGCGAAGCTCGCGCCGTGCCAGCCGGCTTCCTTCGACAGCTTCTCGATCGCGCCGCCCTTAAGCGGCACGCGGTAGATCTGCGACTGCGTCGGCGACTCGCGACCGGCGCTGAAGTACACCCAGCCGTTCGGCTCGTCGACCGCGAGCAGGCTGTCGACCGGCCACTCGCCCGACGTCAGGGCGCGCGCCTTGCCGGCCGCGTCGACGACGTAGAGATGCTCGAAGCCGGTGCGCTCGCTGCTCCAGAGGAACGAGCCGTCCTTCAGGAAGCGCAGCGCATCGTGCAGCGGCACCCAGGTCTTCGAATGCTCGGTGGCGAGCGTGCGCTGCTTGCCGGTGCCGAGGTCGGCCTCGACCAGCTCGAGCGTCTTCTGGTCGCGCGCCTGGCGCTGGAAGGCGACGTGCTGCGGATCGCGCCAGTTCACGCGCGCGAGGTAGATGTCCGGATTCCTGCCGAGGTCGATCCAGCGCGGCTGCTTCGAGGCGCCCGACGGATCGACAACGCCGAGCTGGATGCCGACGTTGGTATCGCCCGCGGCCGGGTAGCGCTGCTCGACGACCTCGGTGCGATCCGGGTACACCTCGTAACGCTTCTGCACCGGCACCTTCGACTCGTCGATGCGCGCGAACGCGATCGCCGAATCGTCCGGCGCCCACCAGTAGCCGGTGTGGCGGTCCATCTCCTCGTCGGCGACGAACTCGGCGACGCCGTTGCCGATCGTCTCGCTGCCGTCGGAGGTGAGCTGGCGCTGCTGGCCCGAGGCGAGGTCGATCACCCACAGGTTGCGGCCGCGCACGAAGCTCACGTACTTGCCGGCCGGCGAGATCTTGGGATCGGTCGCGAAGCCTTCCTTGTCGGTGAGCTTGCGCACCGCGTCCTTGCCGGACTTGGCGAGGTCGTAGAGATAGAGCTCGCCGCCGAGCGGGAACAGCAGCGTCTTGCCGTCGGGCGAGAACTGGTAGTCGACGATGCCGGACAGCGCCGCGATGCGCTGGCGCTCGCGGCGCGCCTTCTCTTCATCGGAGAGCACTTCGGCGCCGGGCAGCACGTCGTCGGAATCGACCAGCCGCGTGGTCTTGCCCGACGCGACGTCGTAGGCCCAGAGGTCGAGGCGATTGCGGTCGCGCTCCTTGCCGCGCAGGAACGTGACGCGCGTCCCATCCGGCGACACCTTCGGGCGCAGCAGGCTCGGGCCGGACAGCGGCGCGTCGCCGGCGAGGGCTTCGAGCGTGAGGCGGGACGGGGCGTTCGGCGTGGCGGCGGCGACGGGCAGGCTCACGAGGGCGGGGACGAAGACGGCGAGAAGGAGGGCGTGCAGCCGGGTGCGGTTCATGAAGGGCGTGCGATCGCGAAGGTGCGGCGACTGTAACCGGGCGCTATGTGCGCTGTCCCACCGACGCCGTTCATCGACCGCTGCTACGGTTCGGTGATGCATTCTTCACACGACACGCTGCGATGGCGGCTCCGTCACGCCACCGCGGAGGCGCATGCGCGCGTCGACGCCCGCATCGGCGACTTCACCGACGTCGCCAGCTACGCGGCGTTCCTGCAGGCGATGCATCGCTTCGTGCGCAGCGCGCGTCGCGTGCTCGGCGATCCGGCCGACCTCGTCGCCTGTCAGCTCGCACTGGAAGCCGACCTCGCCGACGTCGGCCGCCCGCCGTTGCCGGGCGAGCCGGACGCGGCCCCGCGCCGCGACGATGCGCGCCTGGGCTGGCGCTACGTGCTGGCCGGCTCCGCGCTCGGCGCGCGCCTGCTGCTGCGCCGCGTCGCCACGCTCGGCTTCGACGCCACGCGGGGCGCGCGCTACCTCGCCCGGCATGCCAGCGGCGATGCCTGGCCGAGCCTGCTCGCCAGCCTCGACGGCCTCCACCTCGATGAAACCGCGCAGCGCGCGGCCTGCGACGCCGCCAATGCCGCGTTCGCGCAGGTCGAGCGCGCGCTCGACGACGCCCGGGACGTAACCGCATGACCCGGTTGAACACGATCGACGCCGACGGCTGCGCCAAGGAGCCCATCCACCTGTCCGGCGCGATCCAGGCGCACGGCTACCTCGTCGCGTGCGCGATGCCCGACTGGACCGTCCGCCAGGTGTCGGCCAACATCGAGGCGCTGCTCGACGTGCCGGTGGACGCGCTGCTCGGCCACAGCCTGCGCGAGTACGTCAGCGAGGACGTGCTGCAGGGCATCCTCGACACGCTGTCGCTCACGGCGCCGAATGCGAACGCGCAGCGCGCCGGCCTCGCGAATCTCGGTCCGCTCGGCACGGCCTGCGACCTCGTCGTGCACGTCGCCGACGACCTCGTGCACATCGAGATCGAGCCGCGCCACGGCCGCGGCCCCGCCCCGCAGCCGACCGCGCTCGCGCAGTCGATGATCGCCGCGGTGGCGCACGAGCCGCCGGAGAACTTCCACGAGTACGTGGCCGCGCAGGTGCGCGAACTCACCGGCTACGACCGGGTGATGATCTACCGCTTCCTCCACGACGGCGCCGGCGAGGTGATCGCCGAGGCGCGCGCGGACGACCTCGAGCCCTACCTCGGCCTGCGCTATCCCGCCTCCGACATCCCGCCGCAGGCGCGCGCGCTGTACCTGCGCAACCGCCTCCGCGTGATCCCGGACGTCGACTACGTGCCGGTCCCGATCCTGCCCGGCCGCATCGACGACCGGCCGCTGGACCTCTCGCAGCACGCGCTGCGCAGCGTCTCGCCGATCCACCTCGAAGACCTGCGCAACATGGGCGTGGGTGCCTCGATGTCGATCTCGATCATCGCCGGCGGCCGCCTCTGGGGCCTGATCGCCTGCCACCACCGCGCGCCGCGCCTGGTGCCGCCGGTCATCCGGGCCGCGGCGGACCTGTTCGGCCTGTTCGTGTCGATGCGCGTGGCCGCACTGGAGCAGCAGCGCACGGTCGCGCACTTCGAGCATGCGCAGCAGGTGCGCGACGCGCTGGCGCAGCGGCTCGTAGGCGCACGCGACTTCGACGCGGCGCTCGCCGACGAGCTGCCGCTGCTGCGCGACAGCCTCGGCGCGGATGGCGTCGCGGTGTGGGCGCAGTCGCGCTGGCAGGCGGCGGGCGACGTGCCCGATCCGCGCCGCGCGGTGCAGCTGATCGACTGGCTGCAGGCGCAGGGCGCGGTCTCGCTGACCGCCAGCGATGCGATGGCCGAATGGGCGCCGCCGGTCGAGGGCGACCCGGTGGCCGGCGTGCTGGCGCTGCGGCTCGGTGCCGACGACTGGCTGCTGCTGTTCCGCAACGAGCAGGTGGAAACCGTGCGCTGGGCCGGCGAGCCCGCGAAGGCGCTGGTGCCCACCGACGACGGCCTGCGCATCGCGCCGCGCCGCAGCTTCTCCGTCTGGCGGGA
>NZ_SMRQ01000055.1 GCF_004359965.1 Cognatilysobacter segetis
GCGCGTCGCGGCGCGGTAGGTCTGCAGCGAATTCGCGCGGTACTCGGCCGCGTTCTGCATCCAGAGCACTGCGTTGAGGTTGTCGTCCGCGGCGACGGCGGCGGCGACCGGTCGCGCGGCCGGGCCGTCGGCGCGCATGGCGTCGCGGTGGCAGCCGGCGAGCGCGGCGGCGAGGAACAGCAGGGAAAGCGAAGTGCGCATGACGTCGACCGGATCCGCGGGACCGACAGTCTAGGCGCTCGGCCGTGCGCGCTGAATGGCCGTGGCGCAGGTGACCGCCCCTTCACTGCCGCTTGCCTACGGTCACCGCCGGAGGTGACGCCCGTGCAGCCCAAATCGCGCCGTGCCGCCCGGCTCCAGGGCTTCGGCCTCGCGGTGGCGACGGCCGCGCTGGCGGTCGTGCTGGGCGTGCGGCTGCAACGCCCGTTCGACGCCGCCACGCTGGCCATCCCGGTCGGCGAGCTGCGCTCGCAGGCCGCCGAGGCCGGGCTGCTCGAGCGCGAGGCGCGGGCCGGCCGCCTGGCCCCCGCGTTCGTGCGCCGCCACGCGGCGCAGCTCGCGCATGACGTCGAACGCGTGCGTGCCGGGCTCGCCGGCAAACCCGCCGTCGCGCCGCTCGAACCGGGGCGACGGCGTGCGCTCGCGCTCGCGGATGCACTGCAGGCCCGGACGGACGCGCTCGCGCGCGATGGCCACGCGGTCGGGGGCGACTTCGAGGTGCTTGCCCGCGCGCTCGATGCGCTCGAGACGCGCATCGGGCAGGGGCGCTGAGCGATGGCGATGTTCCTCGAGCTGTTCCTCGGCATCCTCACCGCGATGGGCGGCTTCGTCGAGATCGGCGAGCTCACCTTCATGCTCAACGCGGGCAGCAAGTTCGACTACTCGCTGCTGTGGGTGGTGGCGCTGGGCACCGTCGGCATCATGGTCTACGGCGAGATCGCGGGCCGCATCGCCGCGGTGCGCGGCCAAGGCGTCTTCAACGTGATCCGCGAGCGCGCGGGCATCCGGCTCGGCATGCTCACGCTGGTGTCGGCGACGCTGGTCTGCCTGCTCACCACCGCCGCGGAGATCGGCGCGATCGCGCTGGTGTGGAACCTGCTGTCGGGCTGGCCCTACCGGCCGCTGCTGCTGCTCGCCTTCGCGTTCCTCGCGCTGGTGATCTGGTTCCTCAGGTTCCAGACCCTCGAGCGCGTGTTCGGGCTGCTCGGCCTGATGATGGCGGTGTTCCTGGTGGTCGCCTGGAAGATGCATCCGGACTGGAGCGCGGTGGCGCAGGGACTGGTGCCGCGCATGCCCGCGTCGCTGCCGTCCGACCAGAAGCTGCTCTACGCGTACTACGCGGTGTCGCTGCTGAGCTCGGTGATGCTGCCGTACGAGACGTATTTCTACGCGTCGGGCGTGGTCGAGGACCACTGGAGCCCGCGCTACATCCCGCTCAACCGCGCGATCGTGCTGGTCGGGTTCACGCTCGGCGGTGCGCTCGCGGCGTCGCTGCTGATCATCGGCAAGCTTTACTTCGGCCCGCTGCAGGTCGAGCCCGCGCTGCCGGGCACCGCCGCGCTCGGCGCCGCCAGCGTGCTCGGGCGCGCGGGCCTGTGGCTGGCGATCGGCGGCATGTTCTTCGCATTTGCGGGCGCCGGCATCGAGACGGCGATGTCCTCGGCCTACAACATCGCGCAGTTCTTCGGCTGGACGTGGGGCAAGTACCGCACCGCGCGCGACGCGCCGCGCTTCGCGCTGAGCTGGCTGATCGTGCTCGCGCTCGCCACGCTAGTCGTGCTGACGGGCGTCGACCCGATCAAGGTCGTCGAGTACTCGATCGTGTTCTCGGTGGTGATCCTACCGCTTACCTATTTCCCGCTCATGGCGATCTCGCGCGATCCCGACACCATGGGCATCCACCGCAACGGCTGGCTGTCCAACACGCTGGGCTGGCTGTACTTCGTGATCGTGTGCATCGCGGCGGTCGCCGCCATTCCGCTGCTGGTGCTGACCCATGGAGGCCAGGGATGAGGCACGGACTCGGGCGCGAGCCCTACATCGACGTGTTCCGGCAGGTGCTCGACCACGCGGTGATCGACGCCGACGACTGGATGTGCGGCATGGTCGACGACATCGAGGTCGAAGGCGGCGTGGGCGAGCCGCTGCGCATCACCGCGCTGCTGATCGGTCCCGGCGCGTGGGTCCCGCGCATGCCGGCGCTGTTCGCGCGCCTGCTGCCGCGGCTGTTGGGGCGTCGCTGCGTGCGCGTGCCGTGGTCGGAAGTGTCTTCGGTGGGCGAGCACATCCGCCTGCAGTGCCGCCGCGGCAACTACGGGCTGGCGACGATGGACCGCAAGCTCGGCCTGAAGCTCGGGAAGATTCCCGGCAGCGAGCGGGGCGCCGCATGAGCGACGCGACGTTCCGATTCGACCGCCTCACGCACCTCGAGGACATCCGCGTGCGGGCCGAGGACGGCAGCCGCCTCGGCCACGTCTTCGAGCTGCGCAGCCACGGCGCTGCGGAGACCCAGCCGACGTACACGTTCCGCACCGTCGACGCCCTGCTCTGCGGGCGCCTGGGACTGTTCGAACGGCTGGGCTGGCGCGAGCGCGATGCGTTGGTCGTACCGTGGGACGCGGTGATCGAGGTGGGCGCACGCGAGATCGTCGTGCGCGGCACGAAGTCGGACTACGCGCGCATCTGAAGCGCGCGCCGGCGCGCGCCGACCCGCGTCCGGCGTCACTCGCGCAGCGTGACCTGCATGCCCGGCGTGGCGACCTTCGCCAGCGACTCCACGCTCCAGTTGGTCATGCGGATGCAGCCGTTCGACTCGGTCTTGCCGATGCGCTCGGGATGCGGCGTACCGTGGATGCCGTAGTGCTCCTTGGTCAGGCCGACCCAGACCACGCCCACGGGGTTGTTCGGGCCGGCCGGCACGTCCGCTTCCTTGTCGGTCTTCTTGCTGCCGGCGATCAGCTTCGGGTCGAAGTGCCAGACCGGGTCCTGCTGCACGGTGGTGACCTTCCAGTCGCCGATCGGCAGCGGGAACTGCTTGCTGCCGGTGGTCACCGGGAATACGCCGAGCGTCTTGTCGCTCGCGTCGACGAGCAGCAGCGCGGAGTCCGACTTGTCGACGACGATCTTCGCCGGCGTGGGGAACTGCTCGCCCGCGGTCACGTTGATCACGGTGATCTTGGTGCCCGCGAGCGTGCCGGTGGCGGGCGCCGACGTGCTGGTCGATGTCGAGGCCTCCGTCTTCTTCGCGGCGTCAGCGCCCTTCGCGGCGTCCTTGCCGTCGCCCGTCCCGGTTGCGTCGTCGGTGCTGGCGAAGTCGACCTCGGGGTTGAGCTTCTTCAACAGCGACGGCGCCATGTGGAACTTCTCGGCCACCTTTTCCAGCGCGGATTCGTAGGGCAGCGCGTCCAGCTTGGCCATGTCGGCGGGCTTGGCCGGCGTCTTCGCGAACGGGCCCGCGACGTCCTCGGCGGTGAGCGTGTACTCGATCAGCACCGGGGCGGTGTCCTTGTTGAGCAGGTCCCAGGTCGCGGTGTCGAGCGTGCCACGTCCCTTGAGGTCGTGCGCCGCCTGGTAGGCCTTCACGGCGCGCGCCATGTTGCTGCCCTTCGCGCCGTCGATCTCGCCCGGCGAGAAGAACGCGCGCTCCAGCAGCACCTGCGCGCGCAGCGGATCGTCCTTGGCGAGCGTGGCATCGGCGGCCGCGGCCACCACGGCGGCGGGTGCAGTGGCGGCGCCCTCGGTGCCGGGTGCGGCCGGCATCACGTTGCCCGGCGCGCCCGGCTGCCCGTCCTGCATGCCGGGCGGGTTCGCCGCGACCGTGGCCGGGCCCGACGGCGCCGCGGCCGGTGCGGCCGGCGCCTGCTCGGTGGACGGCGAAGGCCCCTGCGTGCAGGCGGCGAGCAGCGAAAGAGCGAGGGCGGACGCGAGCGGGCGGATGGCAGGCATGTCGGGCGGGCACCGGATTCGGGGTCTTCCATCGTTGCGACGGCCGGTCGGCGAGGCGTGAATCCCACCGGCGCGCCCGGGCGTCCGTTCATCCATGCGAGCGTGCCGTTTGCGACCGCGCACGTCGCGTTGCGACACTGCCCCGACCCCACCGCTGCCCTTCCCCATGTCCGACGAACGCCAACGCCAGCGCGAACTCGACCTCTACCGCATCGTCGACAGCCTGCCCGATGCGGCCTATGACGACATCGCCCGGCTCGCCTCGATGCTCTGCGACGCGCCGATCGCGCTGGTGTCGCTGATCGACCGCGACCGCCAGTGGTTCAAGGCGCGGCAGGGCCTGGACACCGAGGCGATGCCGCGTGACATCGCCTTCTGCGACCACGCCATCCGCCAGCCCGACCGCCTGATGGAAGTGCGCGACGCGGCCGCGGACGCGCGCTTCGCGCACAACCCGCTCGTCACCGGCGACCTCGGCATCCGGTTCTATGCCGGCATGCCGCTGGTGACGCCCGGCGGCGCGGCGATCGGCGCGGTTTGCGTGATCGACCACGAGCCGCGCGAGCTCGACGCGGGCCAGCGCACGGCATTGGAATCCCTGGCGCGGCTGACGATGAACCTCATGGAGGGCACGCGTCGCGAGCGCCAACTCGAGCGCGCCGTGCGGCTCGAACCCGCGGCGCGCGTGGCCGCGGCGGCCGGCGCGTCGGACGCGCTGCTGCGCCCTTATTCGATCGCGATCTTCCAGCTGCAGGAGCATGCGCGCCTGGCCGGGCAACAGGGCGAGCGCGTGGTCGAACGCACGCTGCAGGAAGCCGATCGCGTGCTCGCCTCCGTGCTCACGCCGGGCGACAGCATCGACCGCGTCACCGGGAGCGGCGAATTCATCGCCCTGCTCCATGGCGCTACGCCGGAGGCGGCGATCGCGGCCCTGCGTGCGCGCTTCGACGCGATCGAGCGCGAACTCGGCACGCGCGTGCTGCACGGCGTGGCGCAGGCCGCGTCGCCGTCGGAGTCGCCCGAGCACGTCTACCTGCGCGCCGACGCGGCGCTGGGCGCGGCGAAGGACGCCCTGCGCGCGCGGAGCGCCTGACGTGCGCCGGCTCACGCCGTTCCATCTCGCGATCCCGGTGCACGACATCGACGCCGCCCGCGCGTTCTACGGCGGGCTGCTGGGCTGCCCGGAGGGCCGCAGCGCGGAGCGCTGGGTCGATTTCGACCTCTACGGCCACCAGCTCGTGGTCCATCGCGTGGACGGGCTCGCCCCGCGCGTCGCCGGCGACAACCCGGTCGACGGCCACGACGTGCCGGTGCCGCACTTCGGCGTGGTGCTGGAACTGCCCGACTGGCATGCACTGGCCGACCGCCTGCGCGCGGCGGGCGTCGACTTCGTGATCGAGCCGCACGTCCGGTTCGCGGGGCAGCCCGGCGAGCAGGCCACGCTGTTCCTGCTGGATCCGTCCGGCAATGCGCTGGAATTCAAGGCGTTTGCCGACATCGACGGTCAGTTGTTCGCGACCTGAATCTCAGCGCGCGTCGCTGCGCACCTGCGCGTGGCTGATCAGCGCGAAGATCAGGCTGCCGCCGACGAGGTTGCCCGCCAGCGCCGGCAGCATGAACCGCGCCACGACGTCGCCGAGCGGCGTGACGTGGTTGAACACCAGGTAGAGCACCTCGGCCGAGCCCGCGATGATGTGCGTGAGCTCGGCGAAGCCGATCAGCCCGGTGACCACCGCGATCAGCACCACTTTCGAGTGCTCGGCCGAGGGCAGCAGCCAGACCAGGATCGCGATCAGCCAGCCGGCGAATATCCCGCGCGCGAATACCTGCCCGACCGACAGGTCCATGAGCTTGGTGCCCATCCGCAGCATGGCGGCCTGCGTGTCGATGTCGGTGATGTCGAGCTGCACGATCGCCCACGTGAACAGCGCGACGCCGATCATGTTGCCGAGGAACACCAGGCCCCACAGCCGCAGCAGCCGCCCGAACGCGCGGATCGACGGGTGCGTCATCACCGGCAGCACGGCGGTGAGCGTGTTCTCGGTGAACAGCTGTTGCTTGCCGAGGATCACCAGCAGGAAGCCGACCGCATAGCCGAGCGCCGCCATGACCGCGGTCGCCGGCGTCTCGCCGATGCGTGCGTGCATGAGCGCCGGCGTCAGCAGCGAGAAGCCCATCGAGAGGCCGGCGGCGATCGCCGACCACAGCAGGGCGGAGGCGGTGCGTTCCAGCTCGCGGTCGCCTTCGCGCCGGATGGTCTCGTGCAGGACGTGCACGGTCGGCGACTGCTTCTGCTCGACGTCGCGCTCCTCGTTCTTCGTGAGGTGCGACGCGGCCTCGCCGGCGGCGTGTTCGGGTTCGCGGGACATGCAGGCGCGCCGTGCGGGGACGCCTGCAGTCTCGCCACGCCGCGTGAACCCGCGGCGATGCCGGAGGGCGGCCGGCCGGTAGCCGGCCGCCCGGACGTCAGCGCTTGGGCGCGTAGATCGAGGTCAGCAGGTCGGGCTTGCCGGCGATGCGCTCGAGGTGCGGATAGCGCAGGCCGCCGTGGTAGTCGACCGGGATCGTGCGGTACTGGTCGAACGTCTTCACCAGCAGGCGGATCGGCGCGTTGCCGCCCTTGGCTTCCTTCACGGCGTCCGACAGCGCGTCCTTGCTGTACTCGCGATCGTTCACCGCCACCAGCGTCATGCCCGTGCCGACGCCGGCGTTGAACGCCGGGCTGTCCCAGCGCACGTCGCCGACCTTGCCGTCCTTGCCGACCGACAGGCCGAGCGAATAGGTGAAGTCGGCGCCGCCGCTCTTGGCATACGACTTGGCGATGTCGTTGGGCTCGTCCTTGAACACGAGCTTCCAGCCGGCCGCTTCCAGGCCGCCGGTGAGCGGCACGCGGCCGTCGAGGCGGTCGCGCAGGAACGTGGTCCAGTCGTCCTTGACGACACCGTCGAGCGTGCGCACCACGTCCTCGAAGGTGTAGGTGTTCTGCACCTTCCACTCGCCGTCGTTGACGCCGAAGAACGCGCGCGCGAAGTCGTCGAGCGACTTCCTCCCGCCGGTCTTCGCGCGGATGCGTGCGTCGGCCTCGAGCCAGATCATCTGGCCGGCGGAGTAGTAGTCCTCCGAGAGCTGGTAGTTGCGGTAGGACTTGGGACGCCGCGCCGCGATGATCGGGTCGAGCGTGGTGTCCTGCACCGCGCGCCAGGCCAGGCCCGGGCGGTTCTCGGCGTAGGTCGCGGCGGTCAGCGCCAGCGCGTCGAACGACGCCTGCTTGCTGCGCATGCCGGAACGGCCGGTCAGCACGTTGCCCCAGTACTGCGTCTGGCCTTCGTAGACCCACAGCAGGGTGTCGCCCATCGGCACGTTGTAGTTCGGCGTCCACAGGTCCTTCGGGCGGCGGTACTTGCCGTCCCAGGAATGCGTGTACTCGTGCGCGAGCAGGTCGCTGAAGCCGGCCTTCGGGTCGTACTCGGCGAAGTAGCCCGGGTCCTCGCCGTTCTCGCTGGAGCGCTGGTGCTCGAGGCCGTTGCCGGCCAGCTGGTTCGACAGCGAGAACAGGAAGTCGTAGTGGTCGTAGTGCTGCGCGCCGTAGAGCTTGAGCGCCTGCTCGACCATGCGGCGATGCGCGGCGATCTGCTCGGGTTTCGCCTCGAGGAACTTCGGTGCATCGGCGAACACGTTCAGGCGCACCGGCACCTTGGCGCCCGGCGCGAGGTCGATGACCTTGCCGTAGCGGCCCGCGTAGATCGGCGAGTCGACGAGGATGTCGAGCGGCACGTTGCGGTAGACGACGGTGTCGCCGTCCTTGCGCTCGACGTCGAGTGCGGTGGCGGCGCTGAAGCCGGCCGGGTACTTCACCGACGCCGCGGTATCGATGCGGCTCGCGTAATGGCCCGCCGGGTACAGCACCAGCGCGTTCCACTGCAGGTTCAGCAGGTTCGGCGTCATGACGACGCGGCCCTGGGCCGGGTCGGTCGGCGTCAGGAACTGGTATTCGGCGACGACGCTCGATGCGCCCTCCGGCACGTCGAGATGGAAGGCGTAGACGTTGAGCGGGTCGCGCGTCCAGATCAGCGGCTTGCCGTTGGCCTTGAAGGCGATGCCCGCGACCTTGTCGAGCGGGCCGGACGGCCCGTGGTTGCCCGGCAGCCACTGCGGATAGAGCAGCGTGAGGCGACCGGCTTTCGCGGGGATCTCCTCGCGGATGCGCACGATGCGGCGTGCGAGGTCCGTGGCGTCGACATCGATGCGCACCGTGCCGGCGAAGGGCGCGTCCACCGGCAACGGCACCTGCGCGCTGGTCAGCGGAATGTCCTGGGCGAAGGCGAAGGCGGGCGCGAGGGCGAGCGCACAGAGCAGCGGAAGCAGTCGACGGGCGGGACGGGGCATGCAGTGGAATCCGGTTGATGGGCAACCGGCCGATCCTACGGGCTGCGCGAGCAGCATTGCGTGTGCCGGATGCAACGGTGGGACGTCCGTCGCGTCGTGCAGTGCAGCATCGGCGCCCGCGACGGCGCGCGATACTGCGGGCCCGTCGCCATGCGCACCGCCATGACCCTTCGCACGCTGCCCCTGATCGCCGCCCTTGCCTTCGCCGCCGCCCTGCCGGCGCACGCGCGCGAACTCTCCTGCACGCTGCATTACTCGATGAGCGGCTGGAGTGCGTTCTACAAGCATTCCACGGGCAGCGGCACGATCCGCTGCACCAACGGCCAGTCGATGAAGGTGAAGATCGACGCCAAGGGCGGCGGCATCACCTTCGGCAAGTCCGAGATCCGCGACGGCATCGGCAAGTTCGCCGGCCTGTCGAACATCCGCGACGCGCTAGGCGGCTACGCGACGGGCGAGGCCAATGCCGCGGCCGGCAAGGCGGCCAAGGCGCAGGTCGTTACCAAGGGCCCCGTCTCGTTGGCGCTGACCGGCAAGGGCCACGGCGTGGAGCTCGGCGTCTCCTTCGGCAGCTTCATCATCAGCGAGCGCTGAACGCCCCGCGGCGCATGACCTGCGCCCGGTGCGGCGAGCGGCGGTGAAGCGGTACGCTCCGGCGGTCCCCTTCCACCGGAACCGCCATGACTCCGACGTCCCGTCGCCTGCTGTCGATCACCGTCTCCACCGTGCTCGTCACCGGGCTCGGCGCCTGCAACGCCCCGCCGTCGCAGGCGCCGCAGGCCACCGCCGCCAAGCCCGCGCCCGCGGCCAGCGACAAGCCCGTGCTCGGCACCTTCGGCTTCGATACGGCCGGCATGGACCGCTCGGTCGCACCGGGCGACGACTTCTACATGTACGCCAACGGCGGCTGGATGAAGTCGACCGAGATCCCGGCCGACCGCTCCAGCTTCAACAGCTTCACCCGCATCTCGCTCGATACCGAAAAGCAGGTGCGCGACCTCGTCGAGGGCGCCGCCAAGGACAAGGCCGCCAGCGGCGACATGCGCAAGGTCGGCGACTACTACACCGCGTTCATGGACGAGGCCGGCATCGAGGCCAAGGGCATCGCGCCACTGAAGCCGCAGCTGGACGCGATCGCCGCCATCGCCGACACCAAGGCGCTCGCGAAGGAATTCGGGTCGCAGCTGCGCGCCGACGTCGACCTGCTCAACAACACCGACTACTTCACCGACCGCCCGTTCGGCGTCTGGATCAACCAGGACGTCAACGACCCGTCGCGCAACGTGCCCTACTTCGTGCAGGGCGGCCTCGGCCTGCCCGATCGCAGCTTCTACCTCGAAGGCGGCCGCAGCGCCGAGGTGAAGCAGGCCTACCAGGCGCACGTGCAGAAGGTGCTCGAGCTCGCGGGCATCGCCGACGCCGCCGCCAAGGCGCAGCGCATCGTCGCGCTGGAGACCGAGATCGCGCGCGTGCACGCCACGCAGGAGCAGACCAACGACGTCCAGCGCGGCAACAACCCGTGGACGCAGGCCGACTTCGCGAAGAAGGCGCCGGGCCTCGACTGGCCGACCTTCATGCAGGCCGCGGGCCTTTCCGGCCAGAAGGACTTCATCGTCTGGCAGCCGTCGGCGGTGGCCGGCATCTCGAAGCTCGCGGCCGGCCAGCCGCTCGACACCTGGAAGGACTACCTCGCGTTCCACGCGATCGACCGCGCCTCGCCGTTCCTGCCCAAGGCCTTCGCCGACGAGCAGTTCGCGTTCTACGGCCACACGCTCAACGGCACGCCGCAGCAGCGTGATCGCTGGAAGCGCGCGGTGTCGATGACCAGCAACGTGCTCGGCGAAGCGGTGGGCCATGCGTACGTGCAGCACTACGTCGACCCCAAGACGAAGGAACGCGCCGAGACGATGGTGAAGAACATCGTCGCCGCGTTCGGCAAGCGCATCGACGCGCTGGCGTGGATGAGCCCGGAGACCAAGGCGGCGGCGAAGGCGAAGATCGACAGCCTGCAGGTGGCGGTCGCATACCCGGACACCTGGCGCGACTACGGCGCGCTCGAGGTCAAGCCCGACGACGCGCTCGGCAACGCGCAGCGCGCGGAAGCGTTCGACTACAAGCGCGAGCTCGCCAAGCTCGGCGCGAAGGTCACGCACGACGAGTGGTACATGACGCCGCAGACGATCAACGCGGTGAACATCCCGCTCGAGAATCGCCTGATCTTCCCGGCGGCGATCCTGCAGCCGCCGTTCTTCGACCCGAACGCCGACGACGCGGTGAACTACGGCGCCATCGGCTCGGTGATCGGCCACGAGATCAGCCACTCGTTCGACAACACCGGCGCGCTGTTCGACCAGACCGGCCGCCTGCACAACTGGTGGACGCCGGCGGACTTCACCAAGTTCGATGCGGCCGGCCAGGCGCTCGCGGCACAGTTCAGCGCGTACAAGCCGTTCCCGGACCTGTCGATCAACGGCAAGCTCAACCTCGGCGAGAACATCGCCGACGTGGCCGGGCTGGCGACGGCGCTCGATGCGTATCGCCTGTCGCAGCAGGGCAAGCCGGCGCAGACGCTCGAGGGCTTCACGCCCGAGCAGCGCTTCTTCCTCGGCTTCGCGCAGGCCTGGCGCGGCAAGTACCGTGACGCAGCGATGCGCAACGCGGTGCTCACCGACGTGCATTCGCCGGGCCGCTATCGCGCGATGACGGTGCGCAACATCGACGCCTGGTACGACGCGTTCGCGGTGAAGCCCGAACAGGCGATGTACCTCGCGCCCGACAAGCGGGTGAAGGTGTGGTGATACGGAAAGCCCGGCGAATGCCGGGCTTTTTCGTTGCGGGCGCACATGAACAGCGGCTCACGCGACGACGACGTCGATGAGCCGTGCCTTTACGGTCGGCGCGCATCGAGCGTCCGGCCAATGGTTTTCACGGTGTGCGTCGCTGCGCGTCACTAACCTCGCGCCACCGTAAATGCCGCACCGAGGTCCGCCATGCATCGCATCCTGTTCACCGCCGCCCTGCTGGCCCTCGCGCCCGCATGCGTGCACGCGCAGGCCGTGACCGCGAAGGCCGACCCGGCGGCCGCGCCGGCCAGCCCGCGCAAGTCGCACAGCCCGTTCGGCGACGTGATCCGCGAGCTGACGCGCGCGGCGCAGGCCCAGGCGGCCGCCAGCAAGGCAACGACGAACGCCGCACCGGCATCGCACGATGCGGCCAAGCCGGCCGCACCGCCGCGCACGATCGCCGTGCCGGCGACGGCACCCGTGCTCGCGGACTCGCGTCTCCCGTAA